>CAJUQO010000022.1 GCA_910588295.1 uncultured Lachnospiraceae bacterium
TCTAATGGAGCCTATTTTTTTGACTCCAGTTTTTCATAGGCTACTTTACACTACCCTGCCTCATTTTATGATTCGTACTGTCTCGTACTGTCTGTGCATCTCTGGTTCCTGTTCACTCTGTGGACAGGAACCTGCAATTTGGGCATGAAAGTTCGCTTCGCGAAGCCCAAACCGCCGCCTGAATTATGTTCTCCCACAGCCACGCAGCGCACCGAAAGCATCCCTTGTGAAATGTGTGGCCCGGGCGTGGAAAGTAACAATCTCTGCCCATTGTAACCTATCTTTGGGATCTGTTCAATATGCTATGGAAACAAGCTTCTCCTAGGCTGAACCAATACCATTTAGATAAGTCGTCGAACAGCTGCCATAGCCGACAGCGTCCGGGCTTATCTAAGTGACATTGGGACTGGACTGTTACCAAAAATCCTCTCAGCTTTTGCTTCTAACGCATACAGATCCCCCCGCTGGTTCCTCAGACAGGGGACCTGGCGGCGGGCGTTCTCCAGCACCTCCGGCTCCAGCTCGGCATACAGAATTTCCGGCTCCTCCCCGGCTTCGGCCAGGATGCGTCCCCAGGGATCGACAATCATCGAATGGCCGTGAGCCCGAAAGGCCGGTTTCACCCCGCACTGGCCGCAGGCCAGCACATAGCAGGTGTTCTCAATAGCCCGGGCCCGCAAAAGGGGCTCCCAGTGGGCCGCCCCGGTGGCGTCAGTAAAATTCGCCGCCACCGCCAGGATCTCGGCCCCCCGGTCGGCATACAGGCGGTACATCTGCGGAAAACGCAGGTCATAGCAGATGGATAATCCCATCCGTCCCATGCCCGTGTCCGTCAGTACCAGCCGGTTCCCAGGGGCGATCTCATCTGACTCCCGGTAAGAAGGGCCGTCCTCCACCTCCACGTCAAAGAGATGCACCTTCCGATACCCGGCCGCCAGACGGCCGTCCGGGGCGAACACCATAGTCAGATTACACGGCTTCTCTCCCCTCCTTTCCGTCACGCTCCCGGCATGGAGCCAAATTCCGTACTCCCTGGCCAGACGGCCAAAACGTCCGCTCAAAGGCCCCGGGATCTCACTGGCATTCCCCATAAAATCCTCCCCGATATACTCCACCGTCTCCGGGAACATCACAAACCCCGCGCCGCAGGCCGCCGCCTCGGCCACGGCCGCTTCCACATCTCTCATATTCCGCTCTCTGTCCGCCTGGCTGTCCATCTGGACAAGGGCAACTTTACATCGTTCCATCTCCTGCGCGCCTCCATCGCCCCGGAAATCTTTTCTTTTCCGTCCCAGATCCATACGTTCCTGACATATACAATCCCTTTCTTTTCAGATACAGTATCCCTATCATAAAAAGCGGCCTGCCCCCGGCCCGCTCAGGGCACAGGGACGGGCCGCTTCCGCATCTTTTATGATTACACCGTCACATTAAACAGATTTCTCAGCTGATTGGCGATATCATCGCTGTTGGCACTTAAGGCCGCCGCCTCATTGATACCGGACAGGGTATTTAATTCCCCGTTTTCGTCCGCATAGTTATAACCGATCGTGTAGACCGGCACCTGCATCCCCGCCACGATGGGCGTCACCCGTTTCAGACTGTAGCCCTCGTTCTGCTCGCCGTCGGACAGGAGGAACAGCATGAGCTTGGCGTCGGGCACTTCCTCGGCCTTTTTGGCCAGCATATCCAGCGCCACCAGCACAGCGTCATAGGTAGCGGTGCTGCCGCCCTCGGAGAGATTTTTTACCTCCCCCGAGAAATAGGCCTTCTGCTTCTCGTCAAACTGTTTGACGGGCAGATTGACGGTGACGCCGCTGGAATAGCTGACCAGACCGATATAGTGGTCGGAGCCTATATAGGAGGACGCGCCGATCAGCGATGATTTCAGGGAATTTAAGGGTTCCCCGCTCATGGAACCGGACACATCTGCCACAAATACGGCTATGATTGGCTTTCCGCCATTCTTATTTTTCTTCCAGACTTTCTGAGCCGTGATATACTCTAGGCCGTCCATCCCCGGATCCTGGGAGACATATTCGTCGTGACGGTTAAAGCCTCTGTCTGTGGCCAGCTTCTGGCTCTCCTCGCTCTGGCAATACTCGACAAATTTCATGGCCGTCTCCCGCTCCTCCATGGTGCAGTAGTCAAAGATATAGGCCGGATGGTCGTGGCGGATGCCCGCCGGGACATAGACGTAATCCGCCAGCTCCGGCGTGTTGATATAGGCCTGCTCCTCCATGACCATGGCGTTGATCACGCCCTTGGAAGCCTGGTTTCTCAGCACCGCCGTGGTATAGGCCACCGGCGGGGAGGACTTCTGGTATTCCAGCAGCTTATCCTGGGCCTTGCCGGACAGGGGATTCGTCTCGTCAAAGGCTTTCAGCATGGCCGTCAGGATATTCAGGCCGGTGCTGGAAGTGTAGGGGTTCGTATAGGCAAACAAAAGATCCCCGGCCAAGGTCGCCTCCAGGACATTCGCCACTGTGGGCTCCTTATATTTCTCCACGAAGGTTTCATACACATCATTTTGGATCAGGATCCCCGCCGTATTGCCCGCGAGACGATCCGCGATCTTCTCGATCCCGGGAATGGAGATCTCCAGCATCTTCCCCCATGCGTCGTTGGAAGGGATGAACATCTGGGGATGGTAAACATCCGCATTGATATACGTCACCGCCTCCCCCGAGGTGATCTGCCTCACAGAGACCGTGGCTCTCTTGCCGCCCACTGTAATACCGGCCTCATTGAAATTCCGGGCCACCACATTAATCCAGTCGTCAGGGGCCTCGGAGGAGAGCTCCGTGGCGGCGGCAATCTCTATATTGACCTCCCCGTCCCCCGCTGTGGTGATAGGGAAGGTATCGATATCCGCCAAAATGTCCGCCTCGGAGGTATCGTCGGAATAGATATCCAGCACCGGATTCTCCACCTGGGATACATCTATCTTCTTCATCATGGAGGTGAGCTCCGCCTGAGCGTCCTCATAGCTTAATGTCCCTTCGTTCCTCTCGGTACGGACGGAGCCGCAGCCGCCAAACAACGCCGCGGCGGTGGCAGCCGCCAGCAGCACGGACAAAAACCGGCGGGATCTCATGGCATTTCTGTGCTTTTTCATATTGTTCTTCCTTTCCGTGGCTCCTTGCCGCATCATTACTCTTCCTCAATGGAGGACAGAATCGTGGTTTTATAAATATCCAGCATCTCCATACTGTTGTCGTCCTCACCCTGTTTATTCAGAAACTCAGTCAGGGCAAACAGAAATTCCTGTACCTGCTGCAGCTGTTTCTGCCCTTCCTCGTGGCAGACCACCAGTTTTTCTTCGACCAGCCGCACATCCTTTTCCACATCGCTGTCGGCCACATCCAGATAGTTCAGCACTTTCCGGACGTTCTTGCAGAGATACTGTTCCACCCTGTCCAGGATATCCTCGGTGTTTGCCAGAGCGTCCGCGCCGTTGGCCTCCAGCAGATGGGATAATTTCTCCTGATGCTCGTCCATGATATCCAGCTGCATCTTAATCTGCATCAGGGGGCCGGACAATGCGTTCCATTTCTGCGCGGCATACTCCGAGAGCAGCTCCCGAAGCTTCAGAGAATCCATTTTTTTGGAGACCGACAGCACCTCTTTATGCTTCGTCTTGACCGAAAGGGCCTCCTGTTTTTCCGCCTCGCTCCTGGCCTCCTCCTCCCTGCGGGCCTGACGCCGCGCCATCTCTTTTTTCAGGTCAAGGCCATAGATGGTCAGGACAACCAGGCTGACAATACCGCCGACGGCCAGGACGGCGCCCTGCAGGCCGCGGTAAAACCGGATGCCGTAGTTTATAATCAGGGTGTCCCGGGCCAGAAGCTGGCCTGTAAACGCTGCAGCGAACAGCCCCAGGACCACCAGCACATATATCAGTTTCCACTTTCTTTTTCGTTCCGGCATGGGGAAAGCTCCCTTCTTAATGTATTTTGCAATTCCAGTATCCGGGCCACGTCTTCCATGTCCCTGGCGCTTTTCAACTGTCCTTCGGCGGAATCCGAATGGGCAAGAAGATCCTCCAGCAAACACACTCTCTGACCGGCCAGCAAAAGATTCTGGGCCAAAAGCTGCAGGGTCAAGGCCACACTTTTCTCCCGTTCCAGCCCCGCAGAATCCGCAAATCCCTCCGGGATATCGCCCGCCAGCCGGCCCCCTTTTCTCTCTGCTGATCCGACTGCAGCGCCGGTCGGCGCTTCCTTTTCCCGCCGTGCGTTTTCGGACAGCGCCTCCTCCATCCGCCGCATTTTTTCCGCCAGCCGCCTGCACCGCTCCAGCTGGATTCGGCACTGCATGGCGAACATCTCCCCGGGGACACTGCCGTACGCCGGGATGACATACCTGCCGATATCCTCACTGATGGCGAGAAGCTCATCGGTGGAAGCGGCCGCCTGACGCTGTAATTTTCTTATATTCATAATTCTTCCTGTTCGCCCTGATAGATCCGGGGATATTTTAAGCTGCTTTTCTGTAACTGTACTTACAGTTTTTATTATACCGCGGGATGACAGGAAGTCAACCGATGCAGTATAAAAAAGCTGACGCCCTATCTTTAAAAATAAAACATATAATCAAGAGAATAAAGCGTAAAAAAATGGCAGAAAGCTTCAACAGCCGCTTTTCCTGCCCCGCTTTTGGCATCAGCTAATCTTGCAAGAAAGGTGAAACAATAGTATACTGATTTCAGGAGATCGTAAATCGGCTGCAAACCAGGCTGGATATCTCCGCCTCTAAAGCCCAGGAGTATCTCAGAAAATATGGGAAAAAGAGGTAAAAGGAAAACACTGTAACGGAACAAGACGGGAAATCCCATGGCTGTGTGTCATGGGATTTATAATTTTGAAAAGCTCTGATCATTTTTGATTTCCCATTGATTTTCCTCCGTCATGTGGTATAATAAAACCTATGGAAGCATAGCTCAGCTGGGATGAGCGCTCGCCTGACTAGCGGGAGGCCAAGGGTTCGAGCCCCTTTGCTTCCATTTTTTATAGCTTTTTACGGCCCACACAAACAGATCTATACACCTATAAAGGAGGAACTGCCATGGCAAGAGCAGGCGGAAGCCGTCCCGCCGGAGGACGGACAGGAGGAACCCACAGAGCGCCAAGACCCGGCGGAGGATCCAGGCCGTCACCGCGGACAGGAGGTATCCACAGGCCTTCCGGCTCCCGCGGCCGGGGCCCGGGCGGGCCTCCTCCCGGCGGCATGGGCGGGCCTGGATGGGGTATGGGAGGCCCCGGTATGCCTCCGCCTCCCCGCAGGCCATGGCGCGGACATCCGGGCCCCGGTATGCCCCCGCCTCCGCCCGGAAGAAGGTTCCGCAGCAGGAGGCGGGGCGGCGGCTGCCTGACCAGCCTGCTGGCGGTATTGATCCTGATCATCATCGTCTTCTGCGCAGCCCCGCTCGCTTACCATAATACAACGGCAGTAAACCATCACTCCCGCCAGGAAGAGACCGCGGCACAGATCCGTGTGACCCCGCTGCCCGCATCCGCCGTCCATGAGACAGCCTACTACACCGACGAGCTGGGCTGGATCCGCCGTCCCTCCACACTGGAAAGAGCCCTGAAAGATTTCTACTCGGCCACAGGCGTGCAGCCTCATATCTACCTGAGCGAAACATATATGGATCAGGCCGGAGCCGACAGCCTGTACAGCCGTCTTTTCACCGATGAGGGCCATTTTCTTCTGGTCATTGCCAACGACTGGAGCACCGTCTACATCCTGGGCGACGACGCAGCCGGCGTCCTCACCGACAACGTGATGGATCTTTTCTGGAAAAATTTCGACGACTGTGCAGACAGCGCACGGGCGGACGAGGATGTGCTCGCAGACGCTTTCACCCTCACCGCCGACAGCCTCTTGGCCGGCGCGTCTCCGGAGGCTGACGCCATTACGGACGACGAACAGCGCACGGCCGGCCTGTTCCTCATCCTGGCCATCATAGTTTTCCTGGTGGTGCTGGTCGTCATCATTACCGTTATCGTCCGCGCCCGGAAAAACGCCCATTATGAGAGAAGCTTTAACAGCGGCTCCACCAAAGCCTCCGGCGGCGCTTCTGACAGCGAAAACGGCGCCTCGCCGTCCCGGGGCTACAATCTGAACGGCGAATTCCATTCCTATGACGAAAACCAGCGGCTGTAAAGCCGTCACAGCTCCTGCAATCCCTTTCTGTATGCGCCGGCGGTCTTTCCGTAATACCGCCGGAACGCATAGCAGAAATGCTGCGTCGACGAGTAGCCCAGCCGCTCGGCGGCCTCTGAAACAGAGGTCTTCGGGTCGGCCAGATACAGCTTCGCCATGGACATCTTCGCCTCTGTCTTTTTCTGCAGGAACGTCTGCCCGTAGTGCTCCTTTAAAAAACGTTCCGTCTGACGCACGCCCAACCCCAACCGCCGGGCCAGCTCCTCCAATGTCAGTCCCCGAAAATCATAGAGAAAGCTCTCCTCCACCACCAGATATTTGCTGTCCACCAGGTTGGACGGTAGGAAATGAGCCGTGGATTCCTTTCGATTCTCATAATTCCGCACCGCCTTTACAATACACTGAACCAGCAGGGCCTCTACCTGGGCCATGTAACCCGTATACTGATGTTCCAGTTCATAAAAAATCTGCTGCATCAGCGGATACAATTCCTGGCCGTCCTGACCGAACCAGAAAGGCGTCCCCGCAAACCGCGCCGCTGCCGGGTCCGTCTCCCCCGCCCCCTGTTTCCGCTTAAAGTAAATGCAGTACTCCGCCATCGGATCCTCCCGCCTGGGAATTTGCTCATGTTCCACCAGAGGCCCCGTCATATAGAGAGTATTCGGGCCGATCTCATACGCTGTTCCGTCGATCCACACCCGTCCGCGTCCGTAGGGAATATAATGGAGCTCATAGCTGTCCTGGCCATGGCTGTGCCTGGGCATCGGCTGCAAAAAACGCTCAAACGCAATGTTCAGCGCATAAAAGACCGTATTTCCCATGCCTATCCGGATGTTTAGATCTGTGTATGCCGTCCGCATGGCTTTCTCCTCCTGTCAAGTAAAATACCATTCAGGCAGCCACGGTATATCCGGCGCCGCCCGCGCATCCTTATTTTACCTCCCCCCGTCTCCTTCCGTCAACAAATGTTCGATAACCCGTCATACCTTTCGCATTTTTGTCCCCTTTATTTCTGGTAATCCCCCCAACATTTTTATATAATACAATTATCTAAAATTCCGACAGGAGGTACATCCCATGCCATTAACCACATCGGCCACCATGCTGGCCGGCGCCCGGTCCGGCGGCTACGCCGTGGGCGCTTTCAACGTAGAGAATATGGAGATGGTCAAAGCCGTCATCGCCGCCGCCGAGGAACTTTCCGCTCCGGTCATGCTGCAGACCACTCCCTCCACCGTCAAATACGGAACCCTGGAAACCTACCGGGCTATCGTTGCCGCCGAGGCCGCAAAAGCCTCCGTACCCGTCTGCCTGCACCTGGATCACGGCAGCAGCTTTGAGCTGGCCGCCCGGGCAATCCACGCAGGTTACACTTCCGTGATGATCGACGGCTCCCATGAATCTTTCGAGGATAATATCGCCATCTCTAAAAAAGTGGCCGATATGGCCAACGCCTGCGGTATCCCTGTAGAGGCAGAGCTGGGTAAGGTAGGCGGTAAGGAAGACGATCTGGAATCTGAGGGCGACGCCAACACAGACCCGGCAGAAGCCGCCGAATTCGTAAAACGCACAGGCGTCACATCCCTTGCCATCGGTATCGGCACGGCCCACGGCTTTTATGTAGGAACCCCTGTGCTGGACAAAAAGCGGGTGTCGGATATCCGCGAAGTAGTATCCGTTCCCCTGGTTCTCCACGGCGCCTCAGGTCTCAGCGACGACGACGTGCGCGAATGCGTGCGGCGGGGCATCTGCAAGGTAAACTTCGCCACAGAACTGCGGGCCGCCTACACTGACGCCGGAAAAAAACTGCTGGCAGAAACCCCTGAAACCTTCGACCCGAAAAAGCTGGGCGCCGTGGGCATGGCCGCCGTCAAAGAACTGGTGAAAAACCGGATGCTGGTCTGTGGCTGCGACAACCGGGCGGGAGACTGTCTGTGAGCGCCTGTCTGCTGGGTATCGACATCGGTACCAGCGCCTGTAAAATTGCCATATTTGACCGCGGGGGGCAGGTTCTCTCCGCCGCCACAAAAGATTACCCTGTCTACTACCCCCACCCCGGATGGGCGGAACAGAATCCCGAGGAATGGTGGACGGCCGTCTGCCAGGCCATAAAAGAGGCACTCCGGCAGGGTAAAATCGATCCCGGGGAAATCGCCGGGGTGGGCATCGACGGCCAGAGCTGGTCTGCCATCGCCGTAGATGAGGACGGCCGTATCCTGGCCAACACGCCCATCTGGATGGACACCCGGGCCGCCGGCATCTGCCGGGAACTAAACGAGGCTGTCGGGGCTGACGCCCTCTTCGCCCTCTCCGGCAATAGCCTGCAGCCCTCCTATACCACTGCCAAGATACTCTGGTACAAGCGGGAAATACCCGAGGTTTATTCTCGAATCGACAAAATTCTGCAGTCAAACAGTTACATTGCCTACAGGCTCACCGGAGAAATGACGCAGGATCTGTCCCAGGGCTACGGCCTGCACTGTTTCGATATGCGAAAGGGTATATGGGATGAAACCATGGCCGAACGCCTGGGCATCCCTGTCCGTTTCCTGCCCCCGATCCATCCCTGCCACGAGATCATCGGGACGGTGACGGCGGAGGCCGCCGAAGCCAGCGGCCTGAAACAGGGCACGCCCGTGGCCGCCGGGGGACTGGACGCCGCCTGCGGTACCCTGGGCGCCGGAGTGGTCCGTCCCGGAGAAACCCAGGAGCAGGGCGGCCAGGCCGGAGGCATGAGCATCTGCATCGACCGGTACAAGGCAGACCCGAGACTAATTCTCGGCTATCATGTGGTTCCCGGCTGCTGGCTGCTGCAGGGCGGCACCACCGGAGGCGGCGGCGTCATGCGTTGGCTGGAAAAAGAATTCGGCGCTTATGAGCGCCTGATCGGGAAAGAAACGGGCAAAAGCTCCCTGGATCTCTACAATGAAGCAGCCGAAGCCATAGCCCCGGGCAGCGACGGCGTCATCTTCCTGCCTTACATGGCCGGGGAACGCTCCCCGATCTGGGATCCGAAAGCCAGGGGCGTCTACTATGGCCTGGATTTTTCAAAGACAAAGGGGCACTTTATCCGGGCGGCCATGGAGGGGGTGGCTTTCGCCCTGCGGCACAACCTGGACACCGCGGAGAGCATCGGCGCAAAGGCCGAAGTACTGCGGGCCATGGGCGGCTCCGCTAACTCTCTTCTGTGGACCCAGGTCAAAGCCGACGTAACCGGAAAAACCATCGTCGTGCCCGCCTCGGACACCGCCACCACCCTGGGCGCGGCCATGCTGGCCGGCGTGGGCACGGGCCTCTACAAAAATTTCGATGAAGCCGTTTCCCTTACCGTACAGACCCGCCGCCGTCACGAGCCCAATCCGGCAAATCGAGAGATTTATGAGAAAAATTATCACACTTATCTGAAGCTGTATGAGCAGTTAAAAGACTTAATGCAAGATACATAAAAGGAGATGTAAGCCTATGAAAGCAGCAGTTGTCTGTGCCAACGAAGACGTACAATATCTGGATGTGGAGGAGCCCCAGATCGGGCCTGGACTGGTTAAAATCCGCGTGAAAGCCTCCGGTATCTGCGGTTCCGATATCCCACGGGTACTGCATAACGGCGTCCACTTCTACCCCATTGTCCTGGGCCATGAGTTTTCCGGCGACGTGGTGGAGGTGGGCGAAGGGGTCTCCACCGTAAAGCCCGGCGACCGGGTATCTGGCGCTCCCCTGCGCCCCTGCATGAAATGTGATGACTGCCAGAACGGCAACTACTCCCTGTGCAAGCACTACAGCTTCATCGGCTCCCGGGAGCAGGGCAGCAACGCCGACTATGTGGTCATCCCCGAATGTAATACCGTTCCCTTTGACAAAAGCATTTCCTATGAGCAGGGCGCCATGTTCGAGCCCTCCACGGTGGCCCTCCACGGCCTTTTGCAGAATGACTACCGCGGCGGCGGCTATGTGGCTATCCTGGGCTGCGGCACCATCGGCATTTTCACCATGCAGTGGGCAAAAATATACGGCTCCCGCAAGGTGGTTGTTTTCGATATCAGTGAAGAGCGGCTGGCCCTGGCCGCCCGTATGGGGGCCGATGCCGTAATAAATACCACAAAAGAAAGCTATATGGAGGAGGCCATGGCCATCACCGGCGGCAAGGGCTATGACTTTGTTTTTGAGACGGCGGGGCAGGTGCCCACCATGCAGACAGCCTTTTCACTGGCAGCCAACAAAGCTCGGGTCTGCTTCATCGGCACCCCCCACAAGG
Organism: uncultured Lachnospiraceae bacterium; assembly: GCA_910588295.1. Taxonomy (GTDB): domain Bacteria; phylum Bacillota; class Clostridia; order Lachnospirales; family Lachnospiraceae; genus UBA11957. Next base: position 10,421 of record CAJUQO010000022.1, read on the forward strand.
ACCTGTCCTTCACTCCAGCTATGTGGGAGAACATGAACCGCAAGGAATTCAAGCTGACGGGCTCCTGGATGTCCTACAGCGCCCCCTTCCCCGGACGGGAATGGAGCCTGACCGCCCATTATTTCGCCACAGGGCAGCTCAAATTCGATCCAGCTTTTATCTACCGGAAAATGCCCATGAGCCAGGCCCAGGAAGCTTTCCAGCTTTACAAAACGCCGGGGCTGGTCAAAGGAAAGATATTGCTGATTAACGAAACCTGATAATAACCGGCGGCGGCCCGGCCTGCCCCGGCCGCCGCCGTAACCGCGAAAACAGCCAAGCCGGCATAGATAAGGAGGCCCCATGCTGTTAACTGTTACTTTAAATGCCGCCATTGATAAGCGCTACGTGGTGGAAAATTACCAGACCGGCGAGGTGAACCGGGTAAAGGCCTGTACCTATACCCCCGGCGGCAAAGGCTTAAACGTCTCAAAGCCCGCCGCCATCGCCGGGGCCCGGGTCGTGGCCACCGGTTTTCTGGGCGGCCACGCCGGGCATTACATCGAAGAAGCCCTGGCCCCCTTCGGTATAGAAAGCGCTTTCTACCACCTGCCGGAGGAAAGCCGCTCCTGCGTCAATATCTGGGACGAAAGCAGCCGCACCCAGACGGAATTCCTGGAGCCGGGCTTTACGGTAAAGGAAGACGACTTTTCAGGCTTCCTGGACAAATTTAAGAAGCTACTGCCCGATGCCGGCGTGGTCGCCATATCCGGCAGCGTCCCGAAAGGGCTTAACGGCTCCGCCTACCGGCGCCTGGTGGATATCTGCAAAGCCGCGGGCAAACATGTCATTCTCGACACCAGCGGCAGCCTCCTTACAGAAGGCCTCAAATCACTCCCCACCATGATCAAGCCGAATCTGGACGAGATCCGCATGCTGACCGGGAAGTCCTGCGGCGCATGGGAGGAAATCCTTGCGGCCGCCGAACAGCTCCATCGGGACGGTATCCCCTATGTGGCCATATCCCTGGGGGGAGAAGGCTCCCTGCTGGTCTGTGACGAGGGCGCGTTCCGGGCAAGGGTGCCGAAAATACAGGCCGTCAATACAGTGGGCTGCGGTGATTCCATGATCGCGGGCCTCGCCCTGGGGCTTGGCGGCGGGCTTGCGGCCCCCGAAATGCTCCGTCAGGCCAGCGCCATCTCTGCCGCCGCCGCCCTGCGGGAGGAGACTGGATATTTTCTTCCGGCGGATCGGGACAGGCTGCTGCCGCAGATTGAAATAGAGACCTTGTGAAATTCAATCACAAAACAAAAATTCCGCCCCCGGCGGAACCTTAGAAAGGAGAATAACCATATGAGTGAGATTATCAGCCAGGATCTGATTCCTGTTATTAAACTAAACTCCGGGGCCATGATCCCCGCCATCGGCATGGGCACTTTCGGCTCCGACCGTTTCAGCGCCGAAGAAGTATCCGCCGCCGTGTCCGGCGCCATCGTCTGCGGCTACCGTCTCTTTGACTGCGCCGCCTGCTACGGCAACGAAGACCGGATCGGCCAGGTCTTCCAGGATGCCTTTCAGAAGGGTATCGTAAAGCGCGAAGACCTTTTCATCATGACCAAGGTGTGGAACGACATGCACCGCCATGTGGAAGAAGCCTGCAAAAAGAGTATCGCCGACCTGCAGTGCGGCTACGCCGATATGTATTTCATCCATTGGCCCTTCCCCAACTACCATGCACCGGGCTGCACTGTGGATTCCCGCAACCCGGATTCCCGCCCCTTCAGCGTGGAGGAATTCATGGACACTTACCGGCAGTGTGAAGCCCTGGTGAAAAAGGGCCTGATCCGCCATATCGGTATCTCCAACATGACCATTCCGAAATTGGAGGCCGTGCTGCCCCTGATGGAGATCAGGCCCGCCGCCTGTGAGATCGAGCTCCACCCCTGCTTCCAGCAGCAGGAGATATTCGATTACCTGAGAAGCCACGATATCCTGCCCATCGGCTACATGCCCATGGGATCCCCCAAGAGGCCGGAGCGGGATATCTGCCCCGAGGATATCGCCGACCTGCAGATGCCCGAAATGGTGGAAATCGCCGCGGCCCACGGCGTACATCCGGCCCTGGTCTCCCTCAAATGGGCCCACCAGAGAGGCCAGCTGCCCATCCCCTTCTCCGTCCATGAGAGGAACTACATAAGCAACCTGAAATGTCTCACCGAGGATCCCCTGACCGAAGAAGAGATGGCAAAAATCGCCACCCTGGAACGGGGCAACCGCCTGGTCAAAGGCCAGGTCTTTCTCTGGGAAGGGGCCGCGGACTGGCACGACCTCTGGGACGAAGACGGCGTGATCGTGGGGGGCGGAAAATAACCGCTCTCTGCCCGCCTAGCAGCTTTTTCTATATTACATATACGCATGTTTTCCGTATCCGGCTATGCCGACCATGGCATCGGCATAGCCGGTCTTCCCGTCCATCTTGAGCTTACACCACTGATGTGTATATTGGTTTGCATTGACATGCTTCCACTTATACCCCATGCAGTCAAGAACCATACCCATCGCCCGGGTAGACCCCGCACAGGAATACTTCTTTGCTATGAAAACCCCATAAGCCAGCCGGTAGTCTCTACCTTTCATCGTATATTTGCAATCCTGACAGAACGTATACACAAAAAACGCAGCCTGCTGTACTCTGAGAAGATCCGTGACGCCCTTGCCCTTTTTCTGTACGCATTTTGCGATCAGTTGCGCGACCCGTCTGGCATCCTTCGTCTTATTTCCCGTTTTCTTATTCGGTATCTTGTGGCACACGCCCTTATAATCAATCAGATAATTTTTATACCTTGCGACCGTAGCCATGCCGTTAAGCCCGTCAAAATAATAGGTTTTATTCTTGATTTTCTGGAGCCCGGTCTGCATGACGCCCTTTTTATTGAAATAGTATTTCCTGCCGCCAATCTTCTTCAGTCCCGTTACTTTGACGCCTTTTTTGTTGTAATAGTACAGCTTACCATTTTTCTCCTGCCAGCCTGTCGTGGGTTCTTTCTGGCCGGAAACGTCTTCCGTGGCCTGGGCGGCTTCGGGCGTTACCGGTATGCCCAGGAATAAAACGGCGCATAATACAACGAATACTGCTTTTTTCATAAATTTCATAGGATCCCTCTCTTTCTTTTCACAATCCTTTTCTCCAGCTCATGGATAAAATACTGGTAGCTGGGCGAAGCATTCTTATGTAAACTCATATACCCGCCTATTTTATCTGCCCATTCACATTTTGCTTTTCCGATCACAGAATAGCTCCCGGCCGCTTTCTTTTTCAGTCTGGCCACTCCCTGCGGATAAACCATGTCTGCCAGTATCTCCCACGTGTCGCAGATGGCGTCCTGCTCATATTTTTTCATATGCTGCATCTTCACCCGGGGATAGGCGGCCCTGATCGCTTCAACATCTCCCAGTAACCATGCTTCCATCTCTTTTACCGCTATGCAAAAAGCATAGTCGCACAAGATCATGTTGCCAATCGCAATATTTTCCAGCTCTTTTCTAAAATGATCCACATCTCTTTTATCATTATCCAGGACAACCACCAATGCCGTCTGCTCCATGCCCTGCAGCTTCTTGTCAAACGCTCTCATATACATGGGAAGATCATTTAAAAGCTTTCCGGTTTTTCGCCCCAGCGCATTTCCGATTCTCCTGAGATGCCCAATCCCTTTAAAAAACTTTTTATCCCATTCAATCTCCTCCTCCGTATACTTCTCTTCTATTTTTTCCATTACATGATCCACCAGAATTTTTGTTGATTCATCCTCAATAAGAAACTGGAAATACATCTATTCCTCCGTGTCCTCAAAATATTTACTGTACCACATATCTCCGAGCGCAACGCCCTCCTCTGCCAGTTCCCTGACAAACGCATACTCGGAAGCCCTCTTCGCTTCAGAACAGCCGTCACGTTTTTTTGTCAATACCCACACGTCATCCGGCCCCAGCGCATTGACAAAAAACGGGCTGTGCGTTGTAATGAACAGCTGTTTTGAGAAACCGCTGCCCACATTGTTCTTCATCTCCTCCGCCAGCTCACCCAGGTAATGATGATACAGGCCATTCTCCGGCTCTTCAATAAATACCAGCTGGCGCGGGTTTTTTTCATGTAAAAGCAGGTAATAGGCAAAAAGTTTCAATGTCCCATCCGACATTCTCTGAGAATAAAAAGGCTCTTCAAATCCTTTCTCATAAAAACGGAGCATCATCTGTCCATTATCAAACTTCTGCGGTTCAATCTTTTCAATCCCCGGCAATTTTGACTGTATTTCCTGTAAAACTTTCTCAAACTCCCTCTTATTCTCCCGGTACATGTACTGTGCAACATTATTTATATTGCTCCCGATCCGATCCAGATAGGCCTGGGGTGCCGCCGTCTGCAGCCTTCTGGCCGCATCCGGTGAAAAATAGCAGAGATACCAGCTTTTCAGAAATCCCAGAAATTTTTCAATGCGCTCATACTGCTTCATTGCACCCAGTGTAACGATACCCAGACGGCGGATATCCGAAAGCTGAACATCTATTTTTTTCCCCGTAATACTCCCATCATCACCCTGGCCGCTGTCATTTCCTTCAAACGCATATCCTGCCCCTTCCAGCAGATGCATAAACGACTTGGGGCGCCCATATTTCTCTATACGCTGACGGAGCCTTTCCTGCCTGACACAGGGGCGGCCGACATCATCCGGGCCGATCTCTATTTCATAGGTGATCGGCCTTGTCTTATGGGACTCACGGTAATACAGCTCAAACGAAATGCTTCCCGCGGCTCCCTGAGAGATCAGCTTTTCAAATCCCCCTCTGTTGTTCGCGTCACAGGCGGCTTCTACCCCCATTTCCAGACAATCCGCTATAAACCCAAACGCATCCGCAAGGGTACTTTTTCCATTGCCGCTCGGGCCGATCACAGCAACAAGATTGCCCAATGCGCGAGCCTTTTGATTTTCCCGGATCCTCCCCAGCACAACGTCTTTCAATACACCGTAATTTTGAATTTTTATGCCCTCTATTTTGCCCATAGATCCCCCTGTCCCATTATATTACCTGTAACAATTCTTGCTTTTCCTGTCCCATTTTACCATCAGGCTGTTAAAAATGCAATGAAACAGCCCATCAGCACTGTTCACCGGAAAAACAGCATATAGCACAGCCAGGCAATCACCGCCAGTGCCACGCCAAAGATTTCCAGAACCATGAACCTGCGGCCCCTTTTCTCCGTCGGAGGATTCTCTTTCTGCCTCTTTTCCCGTTTCGGATCTTTTATGAGCGTTCCCCAGGGGCTGTAATTCTGCAGCCGCAGCGTCAGTTTTTTATTATCCTCCTGCTCTATGGCCCGCAGAAAATCCGCCCAATTCAGCTCCAGAAGCTGCATCCCCTTCTTTAACTCCGCCTCCGCCGTAAGGCCCTTTAACAATGCCTGGAAAAACCCCGTCCGCTCCCCGTAGGCATCCTGTCCGGCATAGGCGCCGTCCCTTTTTTTCTCCGCATAGATCTGGTAGGCGTAGGCCAGCCCTTCCTCCATGGCTCTCTGGGGGCTTCTGGTCCGGTCATAGGCGTCGACAGTATAGGAATACACCTTGTACACACCCTTACGGCTCAGATAATAATCCACGAATTTATCCACGGCATTCCTCACCGGCGCGCGCAGGGCGCTGTCCCTGGCCATGGAATCCACATATACCTGGCTCTTTATGGCAGTGGCGGCGGCCAAAACTCCCATGGCCTCGTCATTGCGGGCGCTGAATGCCGGATCTTTCAGAAGATTGCCGCTGCCGTTCACATGCCTGGCGAAGGCATTGGCCGTTGCCAGCTCCGTTCCTCTGTAGGCCCCCGCCGTCCGGCTGCCTCCCGCATAGGCCGCACCGGAAAGCCTGCCGCCATTCTGAAAACCATTCAGCACCTCCTGCCGCCGGCTGATCTGCTTTTCTCCGGAATCACTGCGGCCGGAAAAGGAAGACGCAACGCGGACGCCGCCGCCTTTCGCCAGGGTATAAAAGCCGCCGCCCGGAGCCGTACTCCCCGCAGAGAACCTGCCGCCTGCGGTCTGGCCGCGTCCCCGGTCAAAAAGCTGCTCCGCCGCACCGGGGGAAATAGACGCCCCCGTGGCCTGCCTGTACAGACTGGCCTTTATAGCTCTCAACACCGCCGACTGGCCTGACTGGGAAAAAAATTTATCCAGATCCCGTATATTCAGATCCCAGATCAGACTGAGCTTCTGGGCCAGGATGGCATCCAGACGTTCCTGCTGGAACATCTGCTCATCCCCTGTCGTATACGTCAGTAGCGCTTCCAGAAGGGCCAGATACAACCGGGACAGCTCCGCCAGCGCCCGGCGGATATCCCCGTCCTGTCCAGGCTGCCAGGCAAGGATCGCCTCCCAGGCTTCCTCCTCCATCTCCAAAACCCACCTCTGGCTGGCCTGGGCCAGAAGCTTTCCCTCCAGGCCGAACCACCGGCTTTGCCGGGACAGCTCCGACGTATCCCGCACTTCCTGTTCTTCCCGCTCCGTCTGCCTTTCCTGCTGCTCTTGTGCCAGCCGCTGCCGCTCCTCCGCCGCCTGTCTGGCCGCCTGGGCAATCATGGTCTGCCCGGCCTCCATACGGGAAACCTGACCAGCCGCCCGGGCCGCCTGCGTGGCCTGACCGACCACATCCGACGTCTTCCGGGCCGCCTGGCCGACGGCGTCCGCAGCTTTTTGTCTGGCAGCTTCTCCGCTTTTGGACACAGACGCCCCCGAAGCGCTCCCCGCGCCGCCCACATCTTTCACGCCCGCCATCCTGATCCGCCCCCTCTCGCACGCCTCTGATTGATCCTCTATCTATATATCGGCCAACTGACGCGCTTGATAAACCGTGGAATCCGGCCCGTGGCCGATCCTTCCCCGTGTAAAAACACGTCCCTTCGCCCCCGGAAAATTTCCTATTGACAAAACCCGTGTTCCGGCTATAATAGGTCGTGCACTACTTATTTATATTGAAACAGGGGATGTGCCAATGATGAACGAATTACCCATGGGCCTGCGCCTCTCCATACTCCACCGCACCTTCAAACGTCTCTTAAACGAACGGGTGGGGACACTGGGGCTGACCGGCGTACAGTTTGCCGTACTGCAGGAACTTCGCCGTCTGGAGGCCTCGAAGCCTCCGGAGATCAACCAGCGGGATCTGGAACGCGCCGCCAGGCTCACTCACCCCACCATGACGGAAATCCTCAAGCACCTGGAGAAAAAAGGATTTATCCGATGCTGCACCGGGGCCTCTGATAAACGCTCCAAAGCCATTTCTTCCACGGAAAAAACACACTTTCTGGCCGGAAACCTGGACTATATGGATGAAGATATTTTCAGGGAGCTTATTCGGGGGATCCCCGGGGAGGATGTGGAAGTTTTTCTGAATGTCATGGATCACATACTGAAAAATACAAGAAAGGAACAAGAAGACAATGGATACAAGTAAAACAAAACCGGCCCAGGCCGCGCCGGGCGAAAACCGGATGGGCACCCAGCCCATCGGCCCCCTGCTGGCCAGTATGGCCATACCCATGATGATCTCCATGCTGGTACAGGCCTTTTACAACGTAGTGGACAGCATCTTTGTCTCACGGCTCAGCGAAAACGCCTTAAACGCCGTGTCTCTCGCTTTTCCGCTGCAGAACCTGATGATCGCCGTGGGCGGCGGCACCACTATGGGCATTAACACCCTGCTGTCCCGCTCCCTGGGCGCAAAACGCCAGGAATCCGCCGACCGCGCTGCCAACACGGGTATCTTTTTATCCCTGTGCAGCGCCCTCCTGTTCGCTCTGATCGGGATCTTCTGCTCCCGGCCTTTTTTCCTGGCCCAGACCGATGTGGCGGAGATCGTAAACTACGGTACGGCTTACGGCCAGATCTGCCTTGGGTGTTCCTTCGGTATCTTCTGCCAATTCTGCTTTGAACGGCTCCTGCAGTCCACCGGGCGCACAAAATTTGCCATGTATACGCAGATGATGGGGGCCGTCATCAACATCATCCTGGATCCGATCCTGATCTTCGGGCTTTTCGGATTCCCCCGCATGGAGGTGGCCGGAGCCGCCGCGGCTACAGTCATCGGACAGATCACCGCCGCCGTCGCCGGTCTGGTCATTAATCTGAAATTTAATAAGGATATCCACATCCGGCTGCGGGATATCCGCTGGCACACCCGCACGGCCACAGAGATCTACCGGGTGGGCATCCCGTCGATCATCATGCAGTCCATCGGCTCTGTCATGACCTTCGGGCTGAACAAGATCCTGATCTCCTTCACCACCACGGCCACCGCCGTGTTCGGCGCTTACTTCAAGCTGCAGAGCTTCATCTTCATGCCTACCTTCGGGCTGAACAACGGCATGGTGCCGATCATCGCCTACAACTACGGCGCAAAAAAAATGGATCGGGTGAAAAAGACCGTGAAGCTTACCATTCTCACGGCCATCTGCATTCTGCTGCTGGGCTTTGCCGCCTTCGAGCTAATCCCCGGCGTGCTGCTGTCCTTTTTCAACGCCTCTGGGGACATGCTGGCCATCGGTATCCCGGCCCTCCGGATCATCGGCACCCACTATCTGCTGGCCGGTTTCTGTATCATCGCCGGTTCCGTGTGCCAGGCTATCGGCAATCCGGTGTACAGCCTGATCGTATCGGTCTGCCGTCAGCTTGTCGTCCTGCTCCCTGCCGCCTGGCTTCTGGCCCAGACGGGGAACCTGAATATGGTCTGGCTGGCTTTCCCCATCGCGGAGCTGGTGTCGCTGATCTTAAGCGCCATCTTCCTCAAAAGAACCATGCGGGCCGCGGAGAAAGCTGTAAAATAACGGTAGCCGGCCTGTCACAGCATCCGCAGCAGATCACGGATACTTTTCAGCGGGCAGGTCACCTGCGGGTGGCCTGCCGCCTCACCGATACCCGCGCTGCCAAAACCGCCGGCTGCTGCCGCTTCAATCCCCGCCAGGGCGTCCTCCACCACCAGGCATTCCGAAGGTTCCAGCCCCAGACGCCCGGCCGCTTTCAGGAACACCTCGGGATCCGGTTTCGAGCGGGCGATGTCCGTGCCGTCGCTGACGGCATCAAAATAATCCGCCAAACCGATACGGGACAAAATGAATTTCGCATTTTTACTGGATGAACCGACGGCCAGCTTATAGCCTTTGGTTCTCAGGCCATCCAGCGTCTCCCGCACTTCCTCCGGCAGATCCTCCTCTGTCATTTTCCCCAGCAGCTCACGATATCTCCTGTTTTTCCATTCCGCCAGCGATGCTTTTTCCCCCTCCGTGTAAGATTTCCCGGCGCGCTCCAGTATGATCTTCAGACTGTCCATACGGCTGATCCCCCGCAGGCGGTTGTTGACCGTCTCGTCAAAATAAATACCCTCCCGGCCCGCCAGTTCCTTCCAGGCCTGGTAATGATACTGATCTGTAAAACAGAGCACACCGTCCAGGTCAAAAATAATCCCTCTCCATGTCATCGTACAGATCCTCCTATATATCCGCTTCCAGCCTACGGGTTAAGCGGTAATCCCGCCCCCGTATCCTCACCGCAGTCTCACCGTCATCAGAACTTGAAAGGATGAGCCTTTCCTTTGTGAGGTGCAGCATAATATTTCTGCCTCGATAGACAAATTGAAAACACATCTCCTGTATCTCTTCCGGCAGACACGGCTGAATGCATAGCCGGTCTTCCAGAATGCGCAATCCGGCGAAGCCCCGGACTACGGCCATCCAGATCCCGCCCATGGCCGCCGCATGGATTCCTTCATCGGAAGAATGGGGGCTGGGCCCCATATCGATATCCATGGCGTGTAAAAAACACTCATATGCTTTCCGAGGCTCCCCGCAGTCGCTGGCTGCCACTGAATAAACCGCCCTGCTCAGCGAAGAATCATGGATCGTTTTCGGTTCATAATATTCCCAGTTCTTCCACTTCATGGCGGTTTCAAACAGTTCCGGCAAGAGGATAAACAGCATGACCACGTCCGGCTGCTTGAGCACCTGCATCTGATCCACCTGCCTCCTGCTGTAGTCTTTCAGAATCGTCTGCTTTCCGGCGCTGCTTCTGTATTTTGTAACATCCAGAATCTTTTTCTGCAGAAAACCGTCATTCTGAGGCAAAACTCCCGAAGGAGCGTCCGCCGGCAGAGGCAGATACAGTTTCCGGGCATAGCTCTTTAGCTTCTCCACAATCCCTGTCTCGCCGTAATAATGCTCCGCCTCCCGGACAAATCTCCCGCCGCCGTCCCGCAACAGCAGCAAAGCCTTTTCTACCGTATCATGAACCATGTAATTGCTGTAGGCATTATTGTCCACATGTTCCGTATATTCGTCCGGTCCGATAATATCCCGGATCTCATAGCGATCCTTTTCCTCAATATATACGCTTCTGCTCAGCCAGAACAGCGCGGCGCCCACGATCAGGAGTTTTTCCTCTTTATTCGCAAGATCCCACCCTCCTATGGCGGATCGGTACAGCCACAAGGCATAGGCAATATCCGCCGTGATATGGTGCTCTTTGATTCCGGCCCACACATGGGCGGCATTTCCGGTGAATATATCCATACCGGCGAAAAGAGGGGTCTCCTCCTCGCCTGTTTCAGCGCTTTCCCAAGGGAACAAAAGCCCACGGTAACCTTTCTTTTCCGCATTTTCCGCGGCCTGCTCCATTCGATTGATCCGATACTCCAAAAGCTGTGCCGCTTTCTCCGGCGCCGTAAACAGATAATAAGGCAGAATATACACCTCTGTATCCCAGAATACATGGCCTTTATACCCCTCTCCCGTCAGCCCCTTGGCCGCAATGGAGCTGCTGCTGTCCGGAGGAAACATGGCGAGCAAATGGTACTGGGCAAATCGCAGAGCCAGTGGAATTCTGTCATTTTTTCCCCGGATCCGGATATCACGCCGTTCCCAAAAGGATCGGAAATAGGCCGCGCTCTTCGCCTGCAGCGCGTCGTAACCGTCCTCCACCAGCCTTTGCATATGCCGTGTCAGAAGCTGCAGGGCCTGCTCTCCCTGCTCCGCCATCTCCCGGCCCGTGTACAGCACCGCCAGCTTTTCATAGCGGACCGTTTTTCCCTTTTCTGCTCCAAAATCCATGGTTTCCAGTATTCTGCGCCTCTGCATGGAAAAATCCCGTATCTCCCCTTCCGTCCCCACAACGCTGGATCCGCAACAGTGATAAAAGATAATCCCGCTCTGGATCGTTCTCTGATCCAGATACAAAAAACGCTTGTCCAGCACCCTTTTGGAACCGTCGGAAAAATGCTGCGCGCCGGAGTTGGTCATACGGCCGTTAATCCCTGAGACCACCTGCACTTTCACGTCATGATCCAGGGCACAGATCTCCACCTGCATACCGCAGGCATGGACGTCTGTGTGGGACACGGCCCTTCTAAACACCAGATGATAACGTTTCCCGCCGGGAGACTGCCAGTCCAGGCTCCTCGTCAGTTCGCCGGTATACAGATTCAGGCAACGCTGATAGGCGGAGACCTCCCCCCGGGTCATGGAAAAGTACTCGCCGTCCAGGATGAGACATATTTCACAGACATCCGCCGCATTGGGCAATTCCACCGTTTCACCCGGAAGACGGTCAAAGCATCCGCTGACAAAGGTTCCGCGGGTCTGAAAGGGATAGGGTTCCTCAAAAGCAGAACGAATACCCATATACCCGTTGCCAAGGCAGAAAACACTTTCCCCTTTTCCCTGCCCTGACAGAGAAAACTCATCCTCACCGATTATCCAGTTTTCATAATTCCCTTTACCGATCGTATACTTCAGCACACTGTCCTCCTTATATTTCCACCACTTTTCCCTCGGCGGCGGAACGGTATAATGCTTCCACAATGGACATCAGTACCACGCCCTGTCCGGCCGTAACCAGGGGCGCTCCCTCCCCGGCGCAGCAGCGTATATAGCTGCTTATGCTGATATTTCTCCTGTCCGTATCCTGGACGAAAGGCAGACGCATGTCCACGAGCTGTCCGTTCTTTTCCATATAGATTTCACCGTCAAACACAGACGCCCCGGCCTGATCCCCATAGATCTCCACATTCATTTTCTGCTTTTCCTTACAGTTTAGGGCAAAGGCTGTCTCTACCTGCAGGGAGATCCCGCCTTCAAACTGGATATAGCCGAAAAGCCCGTCCTCGACGTTGAATTTCCCCGGATCCCAGCTCCCCATCAGGCCCGCGCCGCCCCGCCTGCCGATTCTGTCCGAGCTGTTGGCCGCCGCGTACAGGGGCCTGGGATAATCCAGAAGGTATAGGGCCGTATCCAGCATATGGACGCCGATATCGATCAGCGCGCCGCCGCCCTGTATATCCTTATTCGTAAAATTCCCCCAGCCCGGGATGCCTCTTCTCCTGATCGCCTGCACCCTGCCGGTATATAATGTGCCGAACTCCCCCGACCGGATCATCTGCTTCACCGCCTGTACTTCCGGGGCATAGCGGTAGTGGAGATTGTAGGTGAGGATCTTTCCCGCCTTCCCCGCCTCTTCCTCCATATGCCGGGCCTGATCCGCCGTGAGAGCCGGCGGTTTTTCGCAGAGTACATGGCAGCCCGCCCGCAGGGCGTCCACGGTAAGCTGCTCATGGAATTTATTGGGCACGCATACGGTCACCAGATCCGGCTTCTCCTTCTCAAGCATCTCCGTATGGCTGGCGTAAAAGGCCGGCACCTGGAATTGTCCAGCGGCTTTCCTGGCGTTTTCTATATTAACGTCGCACACCGCGGCAATCTCCGCAATATCGCTGTTTTTCAGACAGTTGGGAAAATGAGAATGGATTGATTCCTGTCCTGCTCCCATGATCCCGATACGCAATTTCTCCATTTTTATCTCCCTTCCGGCTGTTCCAGCCAAGCTATCTGATAAGGGGACATCCGATCCATCCGCACTGCAGCGCCACCCGCAAGTATGTCCTCCCCCCCTACGGGCGAAGCCAGCCGCACCGGCTTCCCTGTGACATTGACCAAAACCAGCACCGGCCGACCGCCGTCCTCCGGAATCCTGCGCAGGGCAAACACAGAGGAGCCGCAGTCTAGAATCTCCTGGGGCACGCGGGGCGCAAAAGCCGCGCAACCGCCCCGGGCCCGCAGCAGTCCCAGATATCCCATGAAAACCCTGTTTCTCAGGGTTCCTTCCCTGTGCAATTCCTCTTCTAGTGTACGGCATGGGAGTTTTTCCCGGTTGATCCTCCGGAAAATCCCCGTGCTCTCCACACCTTCCTGCCAGTTTCGGGAACCCAAAAGGCTGTGGTAGTAAATACCCGGCATCCCCTGTAAGCTTAGCATAATGGCCTGGGAAGCCAGAAAACGGGCTGCACGGGTCTCATCCGGTTCACCGGGATCGGAAATCGCATCCAGAAAATTAATGTTTAATTCATAAGGGCTTTCACTGCCGTCAGCATTCTTCTTATAGCTGACCCTGCCGCCCCGGTCCGTCACCGCACACAAAAGGGCCTGCAGCTGCGCCTCCGTCAATATATCTTCCACAGGCCGGACGCCAATGCCGTCATGGGAAGCCAGGAAATTGAAAAATGTACTCCCCTCCGGCACCGGATCGGCCGAGAGCCCTTCCGCCCACGCCGTCAGCCTGTCCGTATTCCCGGCCAGCATGGTATGAAGCACCAGAGGCGGCAGCGGGAACTGGTACACCATATGCGCCTCATCTCCCCGGCCAAAATAGCTGATATTTTCCTTATGGGGCACATTGGTCTCCGTAATAATACCGGTTCCCGGAAAAATCTCCGTGAGCATAAGGCGCATGAGCTGAATAAGGGCATGGGTCTCCGCCAAATGCATGCAGGCAGTTCCCGGCCGTTTCCACACAAAACCAATAGCATCCAGACGGATAAACCGGGCTCCCCGGCAGGCATACGTAAAAAGTACTTCCATGATATCCCTGAGCACATAGGGACAATGGTAGTTCAGATCTACCTGATCCCCGGAGAACGTGGTCCAATACCACTTTTTACCCCGGGATGTTTCAAAAGGCGTCAGCAATGGCAAGGCGCGGGGCCTGGTCACACGAGAATAATCCGCCTCTGGATCGCATTCTATATAATACTGTGTATAAGGGAACTCCCCCGCACAGCATTTTTTAAACCAAACGTGGGATTTCGATGTGTGATTGATGACCGCATCCATCATAACGCCCCTTTTCTCTCCCAATGCTTCCACCTCATCCCAGCCGCCCAGATCCGGCGCGACGGCCAGATAATCCGACACGGAAAATCCGTCGTCCGAGGTATAGGGAAACAGAGGCAGCAGATGGACGTTAGTGATCTCCTCCCCGCAGTTCCTCTCTATAAATTCATCCAGAACCGCCAGCGGGGGCCTCCCCCCCTCCTGTATGGAATCCCCATAGGCAATGAGCATACAATCTTTTTCCGTCAGGGGACGGACGTCGCGCTTTCTGCGGGGTTCCCATTTCACAAGCAGCCCGTCCATGAGCTCCATGGCCAGCTCCAGATCCCCGCCTGTATAGAGCCGCCCCAGCAGCTCCTTTCTTTTTGTCTCACAGCCTCCCATGACCATCCTCCTCCCGCGAAGAAACCAGAGGTTCCACATGACGGCAGGTGCGCGTCGACTCCTCTCTGTAAGCAGGCGCCGCCCAGCGGACCGCATTGACCAGTATCCGTTCGATCTCCGGCACATAGTACGTGGGATAGGTCTCATGGCCGGGCTGGAAATAGAAAATCCGGCCCCGTCCTCTCCGATAACAGACGCCGCTGCGAAATACTTCCCCCCCGGAGAACCAGCTCGTGAAAACGGTCTCCTCTGGCGCCGGGATGTCAAAATATTCCCCGTACATTTCCTCCGGCAAAAGCTCCGTCACCGGCGGGATACCCTCGGCAATGGGATGGCCAGGACAGACGGACCACAAAAGCTCCCTGTCATAGCTCTCCCGCCAGCTCAGCGTACAGGTGGTGCCCATCAGCCGCACAAAGGGCTTTGCCATATGAGCCGAGTGCAGGGGGATGAAGCCCATCCCCCGGTTTACCGCCTCCGCAATCTTTTCGGCCAGGGAATCGGGTACCTCTTCCCGGGCCAGATGGGACCAGTAAACCAGCACGTCGGTGCGGGCCAGCGTGGCATCCGTCAGGCCGCATTCCGGCTCATCCAGCAGGGCCGTCGCCACAGAAAATCCGGCCCCCTCAAAGATTTCCCGGAGGCGCCCATGAATCCCCTCCGGATATACCTCATACATACCCCGCGTTTTCTCGTTTACCCTGTTTTCATTCCATACAGTCACCCGTATATCCATGACGCTCCCCCATCCTACAGCCCGGCCTGCTCCATGCAGCGCCTGATATACACGACGGAATCTTTATAAAGCTCCCGGGGCGGTTCTCCCAGCACCCGGCATTCAAAAGCCATCGTTCCGTCAAATCCGATCTCCTTTAAGCCGCGGAAACCATGGACAAAATCCATGTGGCCGTCCCCCGGCTGATACCTGTGGCTGTCCGCCAGGTGCACATGCCCGACGAGCCCTTTCCATTTGATCAGGCTCTTCCTGATATCCTGCTCCTCTATATTCATATGAAAGAAATCTGCCATGATTTTCACATGGGAAAATCCCCCCGCCCGTATCAATTCTCCCGCCGCGTCCAGCGTATTCAGCATATGATCCTCATACCGGTTTAACGGCTCCAAAAATACCCGGGTTCCGGTGTTCTCACACACCTTCTCCAGCCGGGACAGGGAATCCAAAAGAGCCTCCCTGTCTTCCCGGGCGTTTCTGGGCGGCGTCATGGGCGGCAGCCGCAGCGAAAACATCCCCCAGGCAGCCGGCACCACAATCCCGGCGGCCCCCAGACGGCCCGCCCGTTCCAGAATCCGTGTAATATCCTCCAGCGCCGTTTCACGGCCCGTCTCGTCAAAATCCCCGATCCAGCCCCGGTACCCCCCGCAGACAGAGGATACCGGCACGTGGGTATCCGCCACCGCTTTTTCCAGCTCATCGAAACGGTTCAGCAGCATATCGCCGTCCGCCTCCAGAGCATCAAAGCCAAGCTCCCGTATATCCTCCAGCTTTTCTTTCAATCCATCCGGAAAAAATGGTTTATCCTGTGTCGCCAGTCTGATCATTGTCCGTCCTCCTGAAATTTTACGCCCAGCTTAATGCTCAGCTGAGGTTCCTGATCCACATATTTCTCATAAGCTCTGTCCGCGTCCGCAAAATCCACAATGGGAAATATGATATCCTCACAGTTCAGATATTCCTCCATCAGCATTTTCCAGCATACATCCTCAATCCTGTGCCGATTCCAGCGGGGATAGTCCGGCAATGGCTCCGAGCAGGCCCGGGAGAATACGATTTTCGCGTTGTTAAAATGGGCCTCCCGGCCCAGCTCCAGCATGGGAAAGGGCTTGGCAAAAGCCACAAAGGAAATCGTTCCGCCGTAAGCCAGCCCCCGAAGCCCGCTCTGCAGCGCCGAGACATGGCCGCTGGTCTCGATAATCACATCCACGCCGCGCTTACCTGTCTTTTCCTTCAGAATGAACCCGATATCCTCTTTACCTGGATCAAAAGCATAGTCCGCTCCGTTTTTCAGGGCGATTTCTCTCCGGTGCCCGATGGGGTCTATGACGATGACAGGATATGCTCCCAGATTTTTGCAGAGCTGGGCCGCGATCTGGCCGATAGCGCCGAGGCCATAGACGGCCACCGCGTCTCCCGGGCGCACATGGCCGTCCCGGACGCCCCCCAGGGCAAATTGGGCCGGATCATAACAGACCGCATTCTTCCATAGTTTCAGATCCGGCAGTTTCCTGCAGCGGTAATTATCCACGGCTTTCAAAATCTGCGTTTCACGGATACCGCCGTAAGAACAGATGATATCCCCCAAATCATAATCTTTTACCTGATCCCCCTTCTCTATGATCCGGCCCACCCACTGGTTGCCCAGATTCCACTGGCCGAATACGATATCCGGCTTCTCGTCCTCTTTCCTCGGCAGAAAAAGCTGCCACTCACTGTCGTACCGCTCCTTCACATGCACATTGGCGGCCCGGAATTCCGGAACCTCCGTGCCGTGCTTGGGCGCTGCGAAAAGTACCCTGCACCGGATCTCATCCTCCCTTATGGGGCGATCTTCATACTCCTTAAAGCCCGCCACCCGGGGCTCTGTCGCCACTAGCATTTTACCCATATCCGCTTCCTCCTGATCTGCTGCTTATTCTTATTTCCCGGCCAGCTCCAGGCACCGTTTCGCCAGGGATGCAAACTCCGTCCGGCCCAGGCACCCGATCCTGGTCATCAGTTTTCCGTTCAAAGGCTCCGTCCACTTCTCCGGTATGGCGGCGGTTCCGTACATCATGCCGAAAGCGGAACCCGCCGTCGCACCGTTACAGTCCGTGTCAAATCCCGCCTCCACGGCCAGCCCGATCACCCGGGCAAAATCCTCTCCGCCGTAGAGCAACGCCAGACAAATGATCATATCATTCGGGATCACATGGCACCAATCGTGAAGATCCCTTTCATTATACCGGCTGTGGATCCACCGGATCAGTTCCTCCGGTTCTTTGGCACCGCCGCAAAGCTCCAGAAATTCCGCCAGGGCCTCATACAGCCTTGACCCGACGGGAACGTAAGCCAGCGCCCTGTCTATGGCCTCCCCGGCATTTTTGCATACGGCGCTCTCTGCGATCAGCGCCGCACAGAAAGCCGCCCCGTATATGCCGTTTTTCGTATGGGTCACGCTGGCGTCCCGGACCGCCATGGCCGCAGCAGCCCCGGGATTTCCCGGGTTTACATAGGCGTAAGCGTCCACCCGTATTTGCGCGCCCAGCCATTCCCGATACGGATTCCCGTAAGAGGCCGACCGGGGCGGAAGAATGCCGTTTAAAATATTCTTATAGGCAACCCGCTCCGCCGTACAGGTCATGAATACAGGCACCTGCATCGTCAGATACTCCGCCACATCCATGGGGGTAAAATCTCTCCCGTAGGTTTCCAGGATTCCCAGCCCCATGACCGTGTAATTCATGTCGTCGTCCTCCGGCGCACAGGTAATATTGTTTACCCAGCTCACCCTTTTATTACCGTAGGCGCCCGGTTCATCCTTTACGCCATACCGTTTCCGAATACTATCATCCACTTCGGAAGACATATAACGGGCAATGGGATAATTATCCGAGGCTCTCAAAAAACCCAGGATACGTTCCCGCTCCCAGTTTTCCACCGGCTGGCCCAGAAGACATCCGGCAGCCCGCCCCAGCCACGCGCCCAGGATCCGGTCATATAGCTGCCGCTCCGTAAAAACCGGCGGGACACATCCGGGAAATGCCGCCGTGATATCTTCCAGCGTCTCCGGCTCCCGGTAAGGAAAAGACTCCTCCACCGGCATACGGCGGAGCTCCTCGCTCAACAGCAGAGCCTCTCTTTCCGCCTGCTCCTCTCCCCGGCGGGCCGAAATCTCCCCGGCCCTCTTTTTCAGGGAAGCGTCGACCCTTTTCCCCTCCTGGGCGCTCTGTATGAGCTCCGTATCCAGATGACAGGCCCGCCTCACATATTCCAGGCGGACGTCTTTCAATATATTTTTCATCACTGCTTATCCTTTCTCCCCTCCCGCCGTCAGGCCTCCGGAGATAAATTTTTCCACCGCTGAGAAAGTGATGATTACCGGGATTGCAGTCAGAAGCGCTGCGGCCATCATACGCCCCCACACGTAATCCATAGAACCAAAGAGCTGTTTTAAGCCCACAGACAGAGTCAGCTTCTCCTGGGAAGACAAAAATGTGAATGAGAACAGGAAATCATTCCAGGCAATCATAAACACATAAATGAAGGCCGATGAGATCGCCGGCACAGACAGTGGCAGGACGATCTTATAGATTACCTGGAACCGGCTGAGTCCGTCAATCATGGCCGCTTCCTCCAGCGACTCGGGAATCGTCTCAAAATATCCGGAAAGCATGTAAATGGCCGCGGGCAGGGTGGAGACCAGATCCGCGATGACCACAGCCCACATACTGTCGTTCAGCCCGATGGAAGATACGATCTTGAACAGCGGTACCACCAGCAGGATTCCCGAAAACATGTAGACCACCAGCGTAGACTCCTTAAAAATGATCCGTCCCGGAAATACCAGCCTGGACAGGCTGTAGGCCGCCATACTGCCCACCACGATGGCAATACCCGCCGTGGTCAGCGCAATCTTAAAACTGTTCAGGAAATAACGCCCGAAAGGAAAGATCCTGGGATTCAGTACATCCTTAAAATGCTGAAGCGTCACATCTTTCGGTATGATCTGGGGCGGATAAGCTACCGCCGCCTCCGAAGTCTTAAAGGCCGTAGTCAGCATGACATAAAAAGGAAACAGCGTCACCACCAGCACAAGGATCACCAGGGCATAGTGCAAAATCTTCATCGCCATCTTTTTCCTTCTCATTTCCTCACCGCCTTTCTTCCGAACAGGATCACGAAAGCAAACACAATAACAAACAGCACAATGGTGATCGCCGCCGCCCCTCCGTTATCGTGAACCGCAAATGCCGTCTCGTACAGGTAGACGCCCAGTACGGGCACCTGCTTGGTAAACAGGTAAATATCGTCAAATTTATAGAAATTCCAGATGGTCCGCAGGGATATGATCGCCGATATGGAAGGGACAAGCTCCGGGAACGTAATCGCCCAGAAACGGTTCCAGGCCGACGCGCCGTCCATCTGGGCCGCTTCATACAGGCTCTCATCCACCGCCTGCAAAGCTGCCAGGATCATCAAAAACGCATAAGGAAAGACTCGCCAGATATCGTAAAATACCACCAGCATAACCGAGTACACCGGATGATCCTGCCACATGGGCGCCTGCCCAAATATATGCAGCACGTCTACGGTAATGTAGTTGATCACGCCGTACAGGCCGTTAAACATATATTTCCAGACATAAACCGTAGCCACCACCGGCGCTACATAGGACAAAAGAAGCAGGCTTCTGGCAATCTTACGCCCTTTAAACGGCCGGTTCATCAGGAGGGCCACCAGAAGCCCCAGGATCGTGGAACCCAGCACTGTGATCAGCACATAAGCCACGGTAACCCCCAGAGACCGGTAAAACTCCAGATCACTGAACAGATTGGCGTAATTTTTCAGACCGATAAACTTGCTGGGACGATGGGGATTCAGCGCTACTTTCTGAAAGCTTAAGGCCACGTTGTAGCAGATGGGATAGATGACCACAGCGCCAATCAAAATAAGTGTCGGGAGTATCAGCAAAATCCCCAGCCTGCTTTCCCGGCGCTGCATCAACCCGCTTTTCATTTTCTTTACATTTACAGATTTTTGCATTTCCACTCCTTTTTTGGTAAACAAAACGGCGCCGCCCGTATCGCTACCGGCCGCGCCGCCTCTCTGGCTCCCGGTGCGCCGGCCGGCAGCCGGAACACCGGAACAGCAATGCTTTCGCTTATAGCATGGTACGGGGCACCCCGCTTTACTCCAGAGCCGAGACTTCCTCCTCCAGGGCTTCCTGGCATTTTGTCATGGCAGAATCCACATCCTCACCCTGCACCAGTATGGCATTGATACAGTGAGGGATCAGAAATTTACTGGATATATTTCCCATAGCCGGATGCACTTCGCCGTCTTTTACGCCCAGCATCTGAAGATTTTCAAACGCGTCCGGAATCAGCGCCGCCGTATCGCCAAAGGCCTTCAGCACCTCGTTATCCAGATATGAGGGATCGTCCGCCACATCCTTCAATACAGGATTGGAACCGCCGGGAGCCATATGACACCACTTGATATTGGCTTCCACATTGCCCAGATAAGAGACAAACTTAATGGCCGCCGCCCTCTCCTCCTCGGAAATCATATTAGAAATTCCCATGGTGGAGGTCATACCGAAGCCGCCCTGCTCCGTCTTTTCCGGTACGGCAAAGCCGATATCGTCGGCCATATCCTGCTCTACCAGCGCACCCATAATATAAGTAGAATACAGAGCCATGCCCGCATGGCCGCCCACAAAACCGTCCTTCACCTGCTCCACGCCGTTGGAACCGGGCAGCGTATACTGATACAGGCTGTTATAGAACTCCAGCACTTCTTTCATCTCCGGCGTGTTAAACCGGGGGGCGCCGCTGTCGTCAAACAGATCATATCCTACGGAACCGGTGAAGGAGCTGAAAGACTGTTCGGTGAAATCCGATTCCTCCGTGGCGATCATGATGCCATACGTTTTACTGTCCGGATCATTTAAGGTCTCCGCCGCCTTTAAGATATTTTCCCATGTGGTGGGCGGCTCCAGATTATTTTCCTCGAACATGGATTTTCTGTACCAGATACCGGATACCCAGCCGGAAATGGGAACACCGAGATACTGATCCTTTCCCGGCGCTTTCATCATATCCAGGACGCCTCCGTAATATCTGTCTTTTCCGACAGTCTCGATAACCTCCGTGGCAGCCTCCAGATCCAGAGCCTCTTCCGCATTGAGCAGACGAAGCATGTCCACACCGTTCTCCACCACGGCCGGCAGCTCGCCCGTGCCGATCATGGCCGAAATCTTTGTCCAGAAACCGTCCTCGGGTATGGGCATCTGAGTCACCTTGATACCGGGATTCTCCGCCTCAAAGGCATCAATGATTTCCTGGATCGCCTGTACCCGCTCTTCCTCCGGCTGGCCGTGAAGGAACTGGATCTCCACTTCCCCGCCGTCCGCCGTATCGCTTCCGGCTGCCTCCTCCGAACCGGATACCGAAGCTTCCGGCTCCGAGGCTTCCGAACCCTGGCTTCCCGTACCGGAACTCCCTGTCTTGTCCATCTCCGCAGATGAACTTCCCCCGCCGCACCCGGCCAGACCGGTTGCCGTCATGGCCATAGCCAGTACAAGCGCCAACATTTTTCTCTTCATCCTGCTACCTCCATACATCTTCCATATTTTACCAAAACGTTTTCGGAACTCTGTATAATAAAAAGATACAGTCATACCCTATCTTTTACTATTATGTCCGTATTTTTTATTTTTACCCATTCCGAAAGCGTTTTCATATTTGTTATACTACACGAATGTCCGGATTTTGTAAATACAAACCGGATATTTTTCCTCTTTTTGTGAATTATTCCGAAAGATTACTATTATTTTTATGTATTTTCACAATGTTCAGCGGAATACCTCCACAATATTCAGACGCTCCCTCTCTCCAGAAGCTGATAATCCACATACTCAATATATCCTACCTGTTTTCCTGCCTGAATATCGATAAGCAGGGACACCGCCCTGCGGCCCATCTCCTTAAAATCCTGTAAAACCGTTGTCAGCGCCGGTTTCAGGTATGCCCCCACCTGAATACCGTCAATACCAGCCACCGCCACATCCTCCGGTATCCTCTGGCCCATGTCCTGCAACGCATCCATAACGCCGATAGCCATTAGATCCGAAGCCGCAAAAATAGCATCTATATTCGGGCAGTCTTCCAAAAGCGTTTTCGTCTCCTCATAGGCTTTTTCCTTAAAAAAGTCCGCGTAGCGGATATTCTTTCGGGGAATTTCCAGATTCTTCTTCCTCATGGCCCTGATATACCCACTCTCTCGGGCATGGCTCACCTCTGCGTCAAAAGCCCCGTTGATCATGCCGATATGCCGTTTTCCTCTGGCATAAAACAGATTGATGATCTCTTCCACAGCCAGGTCATTATTTGTACACACCGTCACCGGCGCATTCGCCATATCAATAGCCACGCAGGGATAGGGAAAATTCACCATCTCCCTGCCGTAAGGATCTGTGGTTTTCAGCCCGTACAGCACAATACCGCCCAGATTCCTCTCTTTGTAGAGCTGCTCCAGGCTCTTTTTCTCCTGTTCTTTTTTGTTTGTGAACAGCATGATCAGCTCATAGCCCTGGGCATCGCACTGGGCCCGGGCCCCCAGAAGCAGACGGAAAATAATATTACCGTTCATATCTGTCTCTTTGATGTCCGAAAACAGAAAGCCGATTACCTTGCTCTGTTTCAGGGCCAGATTCCGTGCCAAGGAGTTGGGCGTGTAGTTCAGCTCCCTGCAAATGTTCAATATATTCTGCTTTGTCGTAACATTCACATCGCTGTAATTATTCAGCGCCCGGGAGACCGTGGTAATGCTGACTCCCGCCCTTTTTGCCACTTCTTTAATTGTTGCCACCTGCGCCACCTCATTTCGTTCTTGTCTTGTAGCAGTCCAGCTTTCACTTAAACTGTTACCTTGTATTTCCTTCCCTCAAAAACCTTCTTGACGAAAACGTTTTTGTACACTATACTTTATATACCATTTCCGATTCGTTTTCAACAGATTTTTCATCAAACCGTATTTCGGCGAGCGTCCCTTTATCCGTACAGGACACGCGAACCGTGGATGCGCACAAAATTTACATCGAGGAGCGACGAGATGAATACTAGAGAACGAATACACGCCATTATGAATTATGAACACTTCGACCGAATGCCCGTAGTCAGTTTCGGCTACTGGACGCAGACTCTGCAGAAATGGAAAGCGGAGGGCCATATCAAAGAGGAGCCCGTCTATGAACGTCCCATGTTTGATTTTGAATATGACCAGATCAATCGGAACCTGGGCTTTGATTTCAACTGGCATTCCCTGGTTGGCATCACTCAGAATCTGCTGGAGCCCCCCTTCACCCGCACCGTTTTAAAGACCCTGCCCGACAAAAAGCAGGAAATTCTGGATGAGGAAGGCAATATTATTCTGGTAAAGCCGGGCACAGCCTCCATTCCCATGGAGATCGGCCACACGCTGACAGACCGGGAAAGTTTTCGGACTCACTATCTTCCCCGCCTGTCCTACGGCGCGGAGGTGCTGGACCGTGATCTCTACAGCCGCCTGAAAGAAGAAAGCCATACCCGCGAGTATCCCCTGGGGCTGTTCTGCGGTTCGCTGTTTGGCCGGATGCGCAACTGGCTGGGTCTGCAAAACTGCGTTTACCTGTGGTACGATGACCCGGATTTTTTCACAGAGATCGTCGATACCGTGGGCAATCTGCTCTACCGCCAGACCAAAATGATTCTGGAGCTGGGCGTCCCCTTCGATTACGCCCATTTCTGGGAAGATATCTGCGGCAATGACGGCCCCCTGCTTCCGCCGGAAGCCCTGGCGGACATCGCAGGCCCCCATTATAAAAAGATCACCGGCCTGCTGCACGACTACCATATCACTACCGTATCTTTAGACTGCGACGGTAAAATCGACGCGCTTATTCCCATCTGGCTGAAAAACGGAGTCAACACCATGTTCCCCATTGAGATCGGCTCCTGGAACGCCAATAT
The DNA here is from genome assembly GCA_910588295.1 of uncultured Lachnospiraceae bacterium. GTDB lineage: Bacteria > Bacillota > Clostridia > Lachnospirales > Lachnospiraceae > UBA11957. The sequence continues at coordinate 34,709 of CAJUQO010000022.1, forward strand.
AGCCGACTGGCGGAAAACATACGGCAAAGAGCTGAAAGGTGTCGGGGGCGTAGATAAAAAAATATTTGCCCAGGATTATAAAGCCATCGACCGGGAAATCGAACGAATCAAGCCCTATATCGCCTTGGGCGGATATGTCCCCTGCCCCGACCATCGGATTCCGCCGGATGCCAAATGGGAGAATGTGCAGTATTACTGTGAGAAAATGCATGGGCTGGCTGTCTGACCGAAACACTTTCCCTGATCAAAAACCGACTGGGCCCCCAAACAGGCCAGCCGGTTTTTTGTCACAGTTACCCGTTTTCCGGCATCAGACATATCATAAGTAACCGTCCCTTCCCTGATCTGCCCATTACCGTTATCTGCCTCTTCATCAGGATTAACCGCTGCTTTATCTATCTGCGGGTCACCTTCTAATACTTTTCCGCATTTTCATTTACCCCAAAATCCCCGTATGCTTCCAGGCGGCTTTTCATGATCCATGCAAAGATACCTTTATTCGCAAGCAGCCGTTTGCACGCCGTATCATAAGCGGCTTTATCACCGGCGGCGGTAATGTTCCTGGCAAGTATATTCTCCGCTTCCATCTCTGGTATTTTATCCTCCCGTCCGCTTTTATTTTAATACAACTCCTGCTGATAATCCACATGCCGTTTCCCTACCGGAAAAACAAATTGCTTTTCTTTGCGCATGTATGTATACTACTCTTATTCAGACAGATTACCACATGTCGGCAAACTCATCCCGAAAGGAGGCACACCCATGACAGGAACTATAGCCATCGGCCATCAGGATTTTGAGAGAATACGTGAAGATAATATTTTTTATATAGACAAAACCCGCTTTATCCGGGAATGGTGGGAGCGCGGAGACAGTGTGACACTGATCACCCGTCCGCGGAGATTCGGAAAGACACTGAATATGAGTATGCTGGAGAAATTTTTCTCCGTAGATTACCGCGGCCGGTCAGATCTGTTTGAGGGACTTGCCGTATGGGAAGATGATGTCTGCCGGCAGCTCCAGGGCACATACCCTGTCATCTCCTTAAGTTTCGCCAACGTAAAAGAAAAAAACTATGAAAATACGGTCTGCCGCATCTGCCAGATCCTCACCGAAGCCTACAGCAACTACCGATTCCTGCTGGAAAGCGACAAACTGTCCCCGGAGGATAAAGCATATTTCCGGAGCATTTCACCGGATATGCCGGAAGTAACGGCCTCCATGGCGCTCCATATGCTCTCCAAATATCTGTATCAGCATTACGGAAAGCGGGTCATCATTCTTCTGGATGAATACGATACTCCCATGCAGGAAGCTTACGTGGACGGCTTCTGGAATGAGCTGGTCTCCTTTACCAGAAGCATGTTCAATGCCGCCTTTAAGACCAATCCCTATTTGGACCGGGCCGTCATGACAGGGATCACCCGGGTCAGCCGGGAGTCCATATTTTCTGATCTAAATAATCTGAAAGTTGTAACCACTACCTCTAAAGAATATGCGGAAAGCTTTGGTTTTACTGAGGAAGAAGTATTCGCGGCAATGGATAACCGTGGTCTGTCCGCCAAAAAAAGTCTCGTAAAAAAATGGTATGACGGTTTTACTTTCGGTAACCATTCCGATATTTATAATCCCTGGTCCATCATCAATTTTCTGGACACAGGAGAATTCCGCCCCTACTGGGCCAATTCCAGTTCAAACAGCCTAATCGGCAAACTGATCCGGGAGGGCAGCCGGAATGTGAAGCTGACCTTTGAAAAGCTTCTGGCCGGAGAATCTATCACTGCCCCCATAGACGAACAGATCGTATACAGCCAGCTAGACGATAACGAAGGGGCTTTGTGGAGCCTGATGCTGTCCGCCGGTTATCTGAAAGTCGTACGCTACGAAAAATTTGAGCCGGGGATATACGATCTTATCGATCCCAAATACGAGCTGGCCCTGACCAATTTTGAAGTGAGGCTGATGTTCGGCTCCCTGATCAGGGGATGGTTCCAGAGAAACGCCTCCACGTACAATACGTTCCTCCAGGCCCTCCTTCTGGACGATCTTAAAACAATGAATGTCTACATGAACGATATCACCACCGAAATGTTCAGCTACTTCGATACGGGGAAACGGCCCTCCAGAGATCAGCCGGAGCGCTTCTACCACGGCTTTGTTCTGGGCCTGATGGTGGAACTGGCAGACCGGTATGTAATCACTTCCAACCGGGAGAGCGGTTTTGGCCGCTATGATGTGATGCTGGAGCCCAAAAACCAGGAGAACGACGCCATCATCATCGAATTCAAAGTACAGGATAGCGAAGACGAGAAAGAATTGTCCGATACCGCAGCGGCAGCGCTGCAGCAGATCAGGGAAAAAAGATATGATACGCTGCTGACGGCAAAAGGACTGCCCCAAAACCGCATACGCAGCTATGGTTTTGCCTTCTGCGGAAAAGAAGTGCTGATCCGAAAAGGGACGTGAAAATTTTATCTCCACGCAGACGGATGGTTCGGCAATTTCCGGCCAGAAAAACGGCCGGCCCCAAAACAGGCCGACCGTTTTTTCGGTAACTGCCCCGTAACACAGTTACGCGCTTTTCCAATGTGTCTGCGGGGCGGGTCATCCTGCATACATAACTTCTTCAAAGAGCTCCTTTCCATAAGCCGGATATTTCGTCAGCCCCTTTACCCAGCCTGACTTGCCCCCCTTCACCTTCACATGGAGGTAAATTTGAGTATGCTTGGCATTCAGGTAAATCCTGTCGATCTTCACCTTTTTCCCCTTCGTTATGGCGGCGATCTTTTTTCCGCCCACCTTGTTCAACAATGTCATGGATCGTTTGGCCGTCCAGTAAGTTTTTTTCTGAAGCTTTACTATACTCTCAGTCAGCTTCGTCTGGGTGGATTTCTGTACCAGTTTCCCGCCCTTGTACTGGTAATCCAGGGAAAAACCGATACTGGCCAGAGCGAAGGACATCACGCCATGCTTCACACGAATCGTATTTCCAGACACCGAGATCTTACTCACATTGTTGTGATAACCGATCTTTTCCATGTTGTACAGATCCAGCAGCTTTTTCAGCTTTCCGCCTGTATACTTGTAGATAGCCGCTCCGAATACATCCCCGTTATTCGACTCAGGTACGATGGCCACGAACACATTCCCGTTTTTCAGTTCCAGACGGTAAATTATAAAATCAAGGATATATCCTGTATCCGACAAAACCTTTTTCCCGTTCAGATATACTGTATATCCCTTATACTCCTTATACGTCCCGTAATCTATGGCATCCCCCGACACCCGGAACGTATCCTTTTTCTTATCCCCGGTCATATCGTACTGCGTATAGGTCTTGTCTACCTTCAGCTTTTTAGCCGACGCCTTCGCCTCCACCGAACGGGGTACCGCAAACAGCACCGCCAGAACCAATACCACACCCAGTATCATTTTCTTTACATACTTTCTACTGCTCATTCTTTCAATCTCCTTCCAAACTCATAAATGTTTGATCTTTGTCTGGCTGGGAATAGACTTCCTGTTTCCGGCATCCCGGCCCCTGCCGGAGTCTCCGTCTGCATTTCCGAACGCCGTTTTTCGAAAATCCGCCCGCCGTAAACGCTCCTTCAGAATATAAACACCGCCACGCCGTAGGCCGGCAGCCGGTAAGCGAAGGAGCAGGGCTGGCCGTCGCACTCGGATTTAACCGCCGTATACATCTCCTCCCGCGGCGAATCTCCGCCGTACTTCGGGTCTTTGCTGTTCAGTACCAGTTTGTATTTCTTTTTCTTCGGCACGCCTACGCGGTAATCCGCCCGCTCCACCGGCGTGAAATTGATCACAAACAGCACGTTGTTGCGCTTGGTGGGCGACCAGCGGATAAAGCTGTAGATACTCCTGAAGCAATCGTCGCAGTTGACCCACTGGAAACACTCATAACCGGTGTCGTTCCTGCTCAGCGCCGCATATTTCAGATACATACGCTGCAGATCCCGGTAATAATCCTGCAGATGCTTATGCTGCCCCTCGCCCAGCAGATACCAGTCCAGCTCCCGCTCCTCGCTCCATTCCTGGAGCTGGCCAAAATCCTGCCCCATAAAGAGAAGCTTCTTGCCGGGATGGCCGAACATAAACGCGTAACCGCATTTCAGATTTTCAAATTTATCGTCCAGATACCCCGGCATTTTGTTTAGCATGGAACACTTCAGATGCACCACCTCGTCATGGGACAGTACCAGGACATAATTCTCACTGAAAGCATAGGTCATGGAAAAAGTCATCTTGTTGTGGTTGTCCTTACGGAAATAGGGATCCAGCTTCATATAATCAAGAAAATCGTGCATCCATCCCATATTCCATTTGAGGGAAAATCCCAGGCCGTCTTCCTTCTCCACGTCATGGGTCAAAAGAGGCCAGGCCGTGGACTCCTCCGCTATGGATACCACGCCCTTATTCCGCCCGGTCAGGCAGGTATTCATATGGCGGAAGAAAGCAATGGCTTCCAGATTTTCATGGCCGCCATATTGATTGGCCACCCACTGGCCGTCCTGCTTACCGTAATCCAGATACAGCATGGAAGCCACCGCGTCCACCCGAATACCGTCCACATGGAATTCCTCCACCCAGAACAGGGCGTTGGCCAAAAGGAAATTTTTCACCTCGGGACGCCCGTAATTGAATATCTTCGTACCCCAGTCCGGGTGCTCCCCCTGGCGTGGATCCTGATGCTCATAGCAGCAGGTGCCGTCAAACTCCGCCAGGCCGTAGGCATCCTTGGGGAAATGGGCCGGCACCCAGTCCAGGATTACGCCGATGCCCTTTTTATGCAGGTGATTGACCAGATATTTAAAATCCAGGGGCGAACCGTACCGGGAGGTGGGCGCATAATACCCCGTCACCTGATAACCCCAGGAACCGTCGAAGGGATGCTCTGCAATACCCATCAGTTCCACATGGGTATACCCCATATTCTTCACATAATCCGCCAGCTCATGGGCAAACTCCTTGTAATTGTAAAAACCGTCGGGGTTCTCCTCCGTGGCGGGATGCTTTTTCCAGGAACCGGGATGCACTTCATAAATCGACATGGGGGACGTCTGCACGTCAAACAATTTCCTCTTCTCGATCCAGGCAGTGTCAGACCAGGTAAAACGGGAAATATCCGCCACCCGGGAAGCGTTGCCGGGGCGAAGCTCCGCCCAGTTTCCGTAAGGATCCGACTTATACAGCGTCCGACCGTCCGTGGTACGGATCATATACCGATACAGCATTCCCTCCGTCACTTTCGGGACATAGACCTCCCACACGCCGATAGGCCCCACCTTTTCCATCGGTACGGCCGTGTCCTCCTGCCAGCCATTAAACTCGCCGAACACGGATACGCTCGCCGCATTGGGCGCCCACACGGCAAAATAGGCCCCCTTCTTTCTCCCTCTCCCGGATATCAGATGGGCGCCCAGCTTTTTATAAATATCATAGTGGGTCCCCTGTCCGAACAGATACTGATCCAATTCGCCAAAGCGGATTTCCTCCAGTGTCATTCTTTCACTCCTCCTTATGAATAAATTCCATACATAAACTGTTTTACAATTCCCCGAATCTGCGTTTCATTCAGGACAATCCTCTCATGCTCCGGCGTCTGGCTGCGAAGCATTAAAAATGTCATATCCAACAGCCCCTGAAATCCCAGCGCAAACTGTTTCTGTCTGCCGTTCATATTGCCGAGTTCCAGCGCCGCCGCTTCAAACAGGCCGGTAATCTTCCTGTAATAGCGGGAAATAAGCGGCTCCACCGCCTTATGTCCTTCATTCTCCTGACCCGTGTAAAACAAAGCCAGTATAAAGCTGTAAATCTTCCGATTCTCACCGACAAACCGGAAGAAAGCTTCCGCCACCAGAAACAGTGTCTCCGGAAAGCTGCCATTGTAAACGGCCGCCTGGCTAATACACTGCTCCAGCTTTTCATACTGCTCGCCCAGCAGCGCATCCAGAAGACCGCGTTTACTGCCAAAATAATAGTACATCGTCGGCTTCGTCAGACCCGCGGCATCCACAATCTGCTGAATACCCACCGCGTCATATCCTCTTGTGTAAAACAGATCCAACGCATTTGTGAGGATTTTTTCCCGGTTATCCATGCTGTCCTTCCTTTTCTCAACGTGTACCTGCGCGCCATTTTCTCCTATTATACCTACCGGTATATTGGCGTGTCAATGGACACATTCCATAAATATCCACAAGATTTTTAGCTGGGCTGCCACCGCCCGGCCCTCCGCCATACTTCGCCCTGTCATAAAATTCCTGCCAAATGCCCTACACATATTCAGATACAAAAAAACCTGCCATACCCGATACCGGCATGACAGGATCTTCTTCTTTTCCTGAAATACTGTTCTGTAACCGCCCCGCAGTTACCATACCCCTTATTCTGTTTCCATACGGAACATTGCCGTACACTCGATCTTCTCATCACCGTCATTCTGGAGAAAAAAATGAAAATACCCGGTCTGGCGCAGCTTAAAGAAAGTACACAGCCCGCCCGCATCTCCCATGGCGTACTGTCTCGTACCGTCCTCGTACTGAATCCCGCACTTAAAGGGGATCCCGTCCGTTCCCATAGCCAGTACCGATACCTCCTGCCCGGCTTTCCCATAGATTACCGGCGACAGATTGCGCGTCTGGGGATACACATGCCAGTATGCCTCATATGAACCGTCCTGTTCGTCAACCTCCACCGTGTCGTCTTTTGTCACAATGCCGGTTTCCTCCTCCGTCGCCACATACTCCTCCGGGGAGGCAGACTCCTCGCCCTCCATCTCCACCACATCAGAAGTGCGTGTGTCCAGCCATGTGTAAACCTCCAGAAACCGCAGCGCGCAGAAACCGGCAAAAGCGATCTGCAGAGCCAGCACCGGCACAATACAGATTCTGCCAAATACCCCGCCGCACGTTTCTTCCTCTGCTTTTTCCCCGGCATCCGCCGCCATGCGCCGGCATAAAATCCCCACCAGCGGGTTATACCAGTGTATAAGACATGCATACCGCTCCACGGCCGCCAGGCAGCGCCCTCCCCATCGGTAGTCTTTTAACAGCCTCTGCATCTCCTCCTGGGTCATCTCCCCTGTCGGCAGATACATCCGCCGCACAAATATCCCCCGCAAAAAGGGTTCCGTCACCCCCTCGCCCTCATAGGAAAGGATCTCCCCGGCGATCCCGCTGCGCCAGCAGGCACGCCGGAAGAGCTCCGCCCGCTCCCCTGTACAGGGAACACAGGTTCCGCACAGGCGCGCCTGCCGGTAAGCCCCCGACAGCCCCCTAACTACGGCCCACAGAAAGCCGATCAGCCAGGCCGCTGCCAACGCCAGCAAAACATTCTCGATAGTTCGTGTAACCCTGCCAAAAAATAGGTAAAACTCCGTGGCCGTCAGAGTGTATATTTCCCAGCCCACGTGAACCACAGGCAGCACATACAGCCATTCCGCCATCCACCCCGCCGCGCGAAACACATCTTTTGATCCTCTCCCGCGCAGAAGCCTGCGAACCGCCGCCCATACGATCCATGCTGCCGTGCCGCATAACAGCGTCGTCACCAGATACATCATCCAGGTTGTCACACATTGTCTGATGAAAAACAACACTTTTTTACTCCCCTATATTATACAGTATTGTCCCTTTACGTTTCTGAAGCGTCCCACCCTCCGGTACAATACCATACCGTCTGCACGATACGCCAAAGACTTTTTGAAATATTATCATAGCACATTATACAAAAAATGCATAATCTTTTCGTAAAATACCATGCTATATTAATTAAGCTTGTACTCATTAATTAATATTATCAACAAAATTCACTGCCTCCACGGTTACACATCCCGCCAGTTTTCTGCCGTCCTGCTGTTTTCCCAAACAAGCGTTTTGCATTCTCTTCCGTCGCCGCTCTGACTGTCTCTTCACTGACTCCCTTCAGCCCGGCTATAGCCGTTGCCACATGGGGCAGGTATAAGGAACAGTTACGTTTTCCCCGGTAAGGCACGGGAGCCATATAAGGGCAGTCCGTCTCCAGCAGGATATTCTCCAGAGGGACGGCCTCCACCGCCTCCTTCAGCTTACGGGCGTTTTTGAAGGTAACGACGCCTCCCACGCCGATGTACAGCCCCATCCCCACATACTCCCGAACCTGTTTTGCCGAATAGGAATAACAGTGCATCACGCCGCCAATCTCCCCAGCCCGCTCCTCCTTTAATATGGTAAGGGTATCTGCGGCTGCCTCCCGGCTGTGGATGATGAAGGGAAGCCCCTCCTCCCGGGCCAGGGCCAGCTGACGCCGGAACCAGTATTGCTGCAGCTTCCGATGTTCTTCCTCTTTGTGCCAGTGATAATCCAGCCCGATCTCCCCCACGGCCACTGTCTTTCCCTGGCGGCAATAGCCCCGCAATTCCTCCATACAGCTTTCTGTCAGCTCTTCTACTTCGTCTGGGTGAACCCCGGCGGCCGCATAAATAAAAGGATATTTTTCAGCCAGCGCCAGGCTGTTCCTCGTCGTCGCCATACTTGCGCCCACATTGATGACGGTACCGACGCCCCCGGCGGGCAGGGAGGCCAGAAGTTCCTCCCTGTCGCTGTCAAAAGCCTCGTCGTCGTAATGGGCGTGGGTTTCAAATATCATCGCCATATGCACTCCTCCAACGGCATGGCGCATCCGGCGGCCCCTGCTTTTTGCGGCCCCGTCAGCAAATCTCCGCCCCCGAGGGCATTTCCTTTTCCGGGGTCATGAGAGCCAGCACGCCGTCCGCGTCCTCGGCGCACAGGAGCATACCCTCGGAGAGCACCCCCGCCATCTTCGCCGGTTTCAGGTTCACCAGCACCATCACTTTTTTGCCTACCATCTCTTCCGCCGTATAATGGCCCTTGATGCCGGACACAATCTGTTTCGTCTTATTACCGATCTTCACCTGGCTGCAGAGCAGTTTGCGGGACTTTTTCACTTCCTCGCAGGCGATGATCTCGCCCACCGCAAACTGCATTTTCCCGAATTCCTCAAAGGTGATCTCCGGCTTCTCCTCCATCTCGATGACGGCTTCCTCCTTCTCTTCCGGAGCGGCGGCCGGAGCCTGGGCGGCCTGCAGAGCCTCCACCTTCTCCATGACCTCCTTCACGTCTAGGCGGGCAAAGAGGATCTCCGGCTTGTCAGTGACTTTATTGCCCGAAGGGTACAGGCCGAAGGTCTTCAGATCCTCGTAAGCCCTCTTCGTCGCGCCTATCTGAGCCAGGATGCGCTCCGTAGTCTCGGGCATAAAGGCCTCTAGCAGGGACGCGCCGATGGTGATGCCCTCCACCAGATTGTACAGCACCTCGGAGAGACGGTCCTTTTTCTGCTCATCCTTGGCCAGAGCCCAGGGCATGGTCTCGTCGATATATTTATTACAACGCTTGAACAGGGTGAAGATCTCCGTCATGGCGTCGGCCACGCGAAGCTCCTCCATCCGCGCCTCCACGTTCTCCACCGCGGCGGCGGCAACCGCTTTCAGATCTGCGTCCACATCCTCGATGGCCCCGGTGGCCGTCACCGCGCCGCCGAAATATTTGTTGGACATGGAGACCGTGCGGTTGACCAGATTGCCCAGGGTGTTGGCCAGCTCCGAGTTCAGCCGCTCCACCAGAAGCTCCCAGGTGATCACGCCGTCGTTCTCAAAGGGCATCTCATGGAGTACGAAATAACGCACCGCGTCCACGCCGAACAGCTTCACCAGATCGTCGGCGTAAATCACGTTGCCCTTGGACTTGCTCATTTTGCCGTCCCCCTGCAAAAGCCAGGGATGGCCGAACACCTGCTTCGGCAGCGGCAGATCCAGGGCCATCAGGAAAATGGGCCAGTAGATCGTGTGGAAGCGGATGATATCCTTGCCGATCAGGTGCAGATCCGCGGGCCAGTTTTTATTGAACTGCTCCGTGCTCTCTCCGTCACAGTCATAACCGATACCGGTGATATAGTTGGTCAGGGCGTCCAGCCACACGTAGACCACATGCTTCGGGTCAAAAGAAACCGGGATACCCCAGGTAAAGGAGGTCCGGGACACGCACAGATCCTGCAGGCCCGGCAGCAGGAAATTGTTCATCATCTCGTTTTTCCTGGACACCGGCTGGATAAACTCCGGATGGGTGTTGATGTGCTCGATCAGCCGATCCGCGTATTTGCTCATCTTAAAGAAATAAGCTTCCTCTTTGGCCGGCGTGCAAGGACGGCCGCAGTCCGGGCATTTGCCGTCCACCAGCTGGGATTCGGTAAAGAAAGACTCGCAGGGCGTACAGTACATGCCCTCATAATAGCCTTTGTAGATATCCCCCTGGTCATAGAGCTTCTTGAAGATCTTCTGCACCTGGGCCTCATGGTCCGCGTCGGTGGTGCGAATGAATTTATCATAAGAGGTATTCATCAGATCCCAGATATCCTTGATGGCGCCCGCCACCCTGTCCACATACTCCTTGGGCGTTACGCCGCTCTCCTGGGCTTTCTGCTCAATCTTCTGCCCGTGCTCGTCCGTCCCCGTCTGGAAAAATACGTCATAGCCCTGCTGTCTTTTGAACCGAGCGATACTGTCCGCCAGCACGATCTCGTAGGTATTGCCGATATGGGGCTTGCCCGAGGTATAGGCGATGGCCGTCGTCATATAATATTTACCTTTATTCATGTTTCTGTCTCCTTTCATAAAAAAACGCCTCCTCCGGCCAGTACATCTGGCAGGAGAAGACGGAATCTCCGCGTTACCACTTCTCTTTGCTGCCGCCTCGCGGCGCGCAGCCTCACCGGGTACGGTATACCCTGCCGCTATAACAGGCGGAACCTGTCGCAGCCTAACAGTTTCCTGCTCGGTGCGCCCCTCGGAAGCCATGTTCCCGCACGGTACTTGCGCGTCCCTCTCAGCGGCGGGCCAGCCGGGGTATCTCCCATACCCTGGCATCGACGGCCCCGGGACTTCTCTGTAACGCGTTCCGGCACGGTACTCTTTTCGTCATCGGATTTATACTCGCGAACGTTGTGATTTGCCAACATTATCGCCTGTATATACCCGCGAGCGCCAATAAATCTGGAAAACCTTTGTGCCCGCGGGTATAACCATATAGGAGAGAGTAGCACATTTGCCGGGATTTGTAAACGGGTAAAACCATGTATTTTACGACAAAATGGCTATTCACAAAATCAGGAAAAAGTTTTAATAATAATCCTGCTTGTACATGTATGTCCATATTTTCTGCCCATAAAATATGGAAAAATCAAAACATTGACAATCCCTCCGCTTTCCTTTATTCTATTAACAGGAATAAATCTCATTAAGGAAGAATCGTTATGGCAAAAATCAGAAAAACCAGACAACGGGACGCCATCCTGGGCTATCTGATGACCCGGCGGGACCATCCCTGCGCCGACCAGATCTATGAAGGGGTACGGCAGACCATCCCCAACATCAGCCTGGGAACCGTGTACCGCAACCTCGCCCTGCTGACGGAGCTGGGGGACGTGCGCACGCTGTACACCGGCGCCGGCGCCGACCGCTACGACGCGGATACCCGCCCCCACGACCATTTTATCTGCCGTAAATGCCACCGTGTCACCGATATGCCCGGCTTTGATAACGCCCCTCTGCTTCGCGCGGCCGCGGAGAACTTCCCCGGAACGCTGGAAAGCAGCAGCACATATTTTTACGGGATCTGTAAAAAATGCCTCTGACGAATAGGAAATTAGCGAAAAATATATTTGACAGGGCGGGAAACATATGGTAATCTGTTATCAGTAACAATTACTGTTAATAAATACATAAAAAGGAGAATGTACCATGAAAAAATTCGTTTGCAGCGTATGTGGCTATGTGTATGAGGGCGAGGCTGCCCCGGAGAAATGTCCCCAGTGTAACGCGCCGGCTTCCAAATTCACCGAGCAGAGCGGTGAGATGAGCTGGGCCGCAGAGCATGTGGTAGGCGTAGCCGCAGGCGTGAGCGAGGATATTCTGGCCGACTTAAGGGCCAATTTCAACGGCGAGTGCTCTGAGGTAGGTATGTACCTGGCTATGGCAAGGGTTGCCCATCGCGAGGGCTATCCCGAGATCGGCCTGTACTGGGAGAAAGCCGCTTACGAGGAGGCCGAGCATGCCGCTAAATTTGCCGAGCTGCTGGGCGAGGTTGTTACCGACAGCACCAAGAAGAATCTGGAGATGCGTGTGGAGGCCGAGAACGGCGCTACAGCCGGCAAGACCGATCTGGCCAAGCGTGCCAAAGCGGCCGGCCTGGACGCCATTCATGACACCGTCCATGAGATGGCAAGGGATGAGGCCCGCCATGGCAAAGCCTTCGCCGGCCTGCTGAAAAGATATTTTGGCTAAACCGAAGGGAGATAACAGGTAATGAAGATCCGTATTAACAAAGATATCGTTGAAGTTACTCCTGAACATGCCGCAGAGGCGGCGGAGCTGGAAGCTCTCTGGATCAAGATGGGCAACTGTGTGGGCGGCAATAAGCGTCTGGAGCCGTTGGGCGTCTATATCCCCAGCGAGAACAAGACTGCCAGTTTCCGCATCGACGGCCTGACCGAGGAAGAGGCCAACGCGGTTCCAGAAATCCGCGCCCCCTATGACACCGATGTTTATTGCGTCACCTGCAATAAGACGCTGCATGTCAAGGCCGGCGAGCCCATACCTTTCTGCTGCGGAAGGATGATGGAGATTCTGGATTAAACACAACTACATAATATATAAAAGGGAGGACAGACATGTTCTCCCTTCTCTCTTGTCTAGGGCGTATGGAATACCCCCAGCGGCTCCGGCTTCCCGCAGGTGGAAGGCACCGCCTCAAACCGGCCGCTTTCACTGCTTTTCATCATCTGATCGATAATATCCAGCACATGATACGCCATCTCCTTGCACGCGCGGCAGGGCCTTCCCTCCCGTATGGCCCGGGCCATCTCCGAAGGGCCGAGCCCCCGGCTATTCTCCCCATAGGCAAAAGCATTTTCTACCTCTCTCCACTCCGCCGGACAGGCATCGCCGCCGTTGTATTCTATGAGCGCATTTTTACCGCCGAACTGGTTGGGATCCGTGAGCTTTAAGATTCCCTTTGTCCCGTAGATCATAAACAGAGACTGATCCGGAAGGATGTTGTCGCCGTTTAAAGCGAAGTTTCCCGTGACAGCGTTTTCCAGCTCCACCACCGCCGTCACCTGGCTTTCATTGGGATAAGCGAATTCCTGCCCGTACTCTGGGGACTGGGGTAAAACATTTACGCGGAGAGGCTTCCTGTTTTTCACTACGGCGCAGACCCGCTTTGCCGGCCCCAGCAGGCTCACCAGCGCCGTCAGATAATATACGCCGTAATCATAGCAGATTCCGCCGCCCGGCATCCGCAGGAAGCCAAACATGCTGGTGAGGACGTCCAGGTCGCGGTTGGCGCTGATCTGAAAAGAGGTGATCTCCCCGATTCGCCCTTCGTCGATCATCTGCCGGGCTGTCTGCCAGGAAGCGCCGAGAAACGTATCCGGCGCCGCCCCCAGATACAGGCCCTTTTCGTCGGCCAGATCCAGCAATTCCCGGGCCGTTTTCGTGGAGACAGTGATGGTTTTCTCCGTATAGACATGTTTCCCGGCGTTTAAAGCTCTTTTGATCAGCTCATAGTGGGTCGGCGCAGGGGTCAGGATCACTGCCAGCTCAATACTCTGATCCGCCAGCAGTTCCTCCACCGTGCAGGCTTTCAGGCCGTACTCCCTGGCCTTTTTTACTGCGTTTTCCAGATGGCCCGCGGCACAGGCCGTCACCTCCAGGTTGTCAAATCGTTCTGTCATATTTTTCAGATAAATATCGCTGATGGCGCCACAGCCAATGACGCCGGTGCGCATAGGTGAATGTTCCATAAGACCCTCCCGGCTGACTTTTTTTGCCGTGCATGCCGCACGGCATTTTGTATTTGTCTTATTATAACATGGCACATCTGAACAGGCGCATATTTTTGCCATAAACAGTAAAAACTATAGCCACACTGTAAAACAGAACGCAAAGGAGACAAGATCATGAAAAAATTCGTATGTACAGTCTGCGGTTATGTCCATGAAGGAGAAAAGCCGCCGGAACACTGCCCGCTGTGCGGTGTGCCGGCATCCAAATTTATGGAACAGAATGAAGAGAGCAGCTGGGCCGCCGAACATGTGGTGGGCATCGCCAAAGGAGTCCGTGAGGATATCGTCGAGGGACTACGGGACAATTTCCACGGAGAATGCTCGGAAGCCGGTATGTATCTGGCCATGGCCCGGGTGGCCTTCCGGGAGGGCTATCCCGAGATCGGCCTGTACTGGGAAAGGGCTGCCCAGGAGGAGGCCGACCACGCTGCCCGCTTTGCCGAGATGCTGGGCGAGGTCGTCACCGACAGCACCGAGAAAAATCTGCGGATGCGGGTGGAGGCCGAAAACGGCGCCACTTCCGGCAAATACGACCTGGCCAAGCGGGCCAAAGAGGCCAACCTGGACGCTATTCACGACGCGGTCCATGAGATGGCCAAAGATGAAGCAAGACATGGAAAAGCTTTTGAGGGTCTGTTGAAGAGATACTTTGGCTAAGATATAAACCGTGTAAAATAAGGCTTTTTGAGAGGAATGGGTGGACAAACACTCATTTCTCTTTTTTGGTTATTTACACCTTTTTTACACCCTCATGTGGCATGATTGTGGCATGGAAAACAGCAAAAGTGGAAACATATCATTAAAAGTGTCATCAACATTTGTGTCACGGTTAAATAGTTACAATCCCAGTATTTTCAAAGGTTTTAGATATATATAATTGCCCATATCACTTCCTTTCATTTTAATATTGATATATGAAAAAGAGATACCGAAGTACCTCTTAATCATCAACCTATGCAACTTTCGTATAATTGATTACTGAAATCTCCTGCATGAGCTGTTTGGCT
>CAJUQO010000023.1 GCA_910588295.1 uncultured Lachnospiraceae bacterium
TCGGAAATTGAAGTTTCCTCATATCCTTTAGAAATAAATAAGTTTTGGGCAGCATGTAGGATTGCTTTTCTCCATTCCTCTGGTGTCTTTTTTACAGGTTTAGCCAAATGTTATTTCTCCTCCTGCACAAGCTCTTATGTTGCCTAAATGCCCTACCCATCCTAAGGCATTTTCAGCCTTTAGTTGTTCCGTTATGCCTTGTGCCTGTTTCATATCCTCAATGAGCCTTTCAAAGCGTTCCTGCGCCTGTCTGTCAATGCTGATAAGATAAGCATTCAGCTTGCCGCTTGTAAGAAGATTGGTGTATGTAACTTTGCAATATTGCTTCAGATAGTCCAGATGCCGCTGTCCCCATGCGCCTATCTGAATTGAATTTACCTACAATCTAATCATTCTGGCTGATTACAAAGTCTTTGGGGGTTAACTTCCTTATGAAAAATTAACCATTCCCATATGTTTGTGTTATAATGTTTTATGTGATTTTGTTTCCCTTATTTTTTCCCTTATCAGGGTTTGTAATGCCTTGTGGGAAGATATAGCACAAAGGAAACTTTAAGGGAAAGTTCACCTGCGATAAACTTAGTGTTTTCAAGGGTTAGCGGAGAATTTAAGAAAAAATATAACAGCTAATGTTTTCCCTAAAAATCATCAAATCACAATCGGGAATTTACGGAGGAGATACAATGCTTGAAAATGTACCGTCCCAACCGGCTATGGCGCAGCCAATAGTCAGAAAACATATACTCTTTTATGGCCGTGTCCAGGGCGTGGGATTTCGTTACTACGCGAAATACCGGGCGCGGCTTTTGAGCCTCACGGGGTGGGTGCGTAACTGTTATGACGGTTCCGTGGAGATGGAGGTGCAGGGGCGGGAGGCGGATATTCGCCAGATGATCGGGCAGCTCAGCCAGGATTCCTGGATTCGGATCGACCGGCTGGAGGAAAAAGACCTGCCTTTGGAGGAGGAACGGGATTTCCATACACGGATGTGACGGGAAAGCCGCGGATTTTTGCGGCTAAGTATTTACAGAAAGTATTTGCCGCGAAAACCACCCTATAGTATAATGGGGAAAAAGTGAAACGGAAAGAGAGAATGATTGTGAATATTGAACAGTTCAAACCCTGTCTGGAACAGATCGTCGGAGCGGAGGCTTTGCTGGAACATGAACCCATGTGCCGCCATACTACTTTCCGCATCGGCGGCCCGGCCCGGTATTTTGTTGTACCGAGAAACGGGGAGCAGGTGGGCACCGTGGTGACGGCTTGTAAGCGGGAGGGGATTCCCTGGTTTATCTTGGGAAATGGCAGCAATCTTCTGGTCAGCGACCGGGGATATAGAGGCGTGGTCATCCGTATTGGTTCCAATCTTGGCGCTGTGGAGGTGACAGGGGATCAGATCCGTGCCCAGGCCGGAGCATTGCTGTCCCAGACAGCCCGTGAAGCCCTGGCCCACAGCCTAACCGGGATGGAGTTTGCCGCGGGCATACCCGGCACGCTGGGAGGCGCCTGTCTGATGAATGCGGGGGCCTACGGCGGGGAGATGAGTCAGATCATTACTTCTGTGACGGCGCTGGATTCGGACGGAGAGATCCGCGAGATTCCTGTTGATGAATTGGAGCTGGGCTACAGAACCAGCCGGTTGATGACCGGGGGATATGTGGTACTGGAGGTCGGTCTGCAGCTTGCCCGCGGTATGGAGGAACAGATCAGAGAGCGCATGGAGGAACTTAAACGTCTGCGTGTCCAGAAACAGCCCCTGGATTTTCCCAGTGCAGGCAGTACGTTCAAACGCCCCGAGGGATGTTTTGCGGGAAAACTGATCATGGATGCGGGGCTTCGCGGATATCGTGTGGGCGGTGCCCAGGTGTCTGAAAAACACTGTGGCTTTGTGGTCAATGCGGGTAAGGCAACGGCGGAGGATGTCTGCCGTCTGATTGCGGATGTACATCGGATCGTATATGAGAAGTCCGGCAAGAGACTGGAGCCGGAAGTGCGTTTTTTAGGCTTTGATGCCTGACGGACGGCGTCCGGAAACCGTTTGGCCTGAAGGGAGGAGGATATGCGTTTTGTCATAGCGACGGGAATGTCAGGGGCTGGAAAGACGACCGCCCTGAAAATGCTGGAGGATATGGGATTTTTCTGTGTGGATAATTTACCGGTGCCTCTGCTGGGACGTTTCGCACAGTTTGTGAAGGACGGTCTTTCCGAGAAATTTACCCTGGTGGCGGTGGGGGTGGACGTGCGCAGCCGTGAGTATTTTGAACAGGTGGGAAAGGCGCTGGATGAGCTCCGCACATCCCATGTAAAATATGAGATTCTATTTTTGGACGCCAATGACGAAGTTTTGGTGAAACGTTACAAGGAGACCAGAAGGAATCATCCCCTGGCGGGCAACGGGCGCGTCCTGCCCGGCATCCGGGCTGAGAGGAAACTGCTGGGATATCTGAAAGAGAACGCGGACTATGTTCTGGAAACAAGCCATTTGCTGACCCGGGAGCTGAAGGTGGAGCTGGAAAAGATTTTTGTGTCCGATAAGCATTTTAAAAGTTTGATGGTGACGATTGTTTCTTTCGGGTTTAAGTACGGGATTCCCGAGGACGCCGACCTGGTTTTTGATGTGCGTTTTCTCCCCAATCCCTATTATGTGGAGGGACTGAGAACCCTCACCGGCAACGAGAGCGGGGTCAGTGATTATGTTATGCAGTTTGAACAGGCCGGGGATTTTCTGGATAAACTGGAAGATATGCTGGGATTCCTGATCCCGAACTATATATCCGAGGGCAAGCATCAGTTGGTGGTGGGCATCGGCTGTACCGGCGGTAAGCACCGTTCGGTGACGTTGGCCAATCGGATTTACAACAGGCTTTCCGATGCCGCGGAGTTCGGTATCCGTTTGGAACACCGGGATATCGATAAGGATGCCAAAACTAAGAAACTATAGGAAGGAACAGGCCATGTCATTTTCCGGGGAGATCAAAGAGGAACTGTCTACGCAGTTATCGGGGGGGCGTCACTGCCGGGTGGCAGAGCTGGCCGCTATTCTGGCGGGCAACGGGAAAGTTGGGATCGACGAGGAGGATCGCCTGTCTTTGGAGGTGCAGACAGAGAACCTGTGCCTGGCCAGGAAATATTATATCCTGCTGAAGAAGACTTTTAAGACGGAAGCGGCGGTTACGATACACAAAAACGCGTATTTACAGAAAAACAAGGTGTATTCTCTCCTGGTGGCCGATCATGAAAAGGCAAGACGGATACTGACGGCTGTGGAGGTTCTGGATGACGATGGGCGGATCCGGGAGCGCCCGGAGCGCAACCAGCTTGCGCTGCTTCACAGGGAATGCTGTAGACGGGCATATATCCGGGGCGTATTTCTGGCGTCCGGGTCGGTCAGCGACCCAAAGAGATCCTATCATCTGGAGCTGGTATGCCCCCGAGAGGATCGTGCGGAAGTCCTGCGGGGGATCCTCGACGGGATGGGATTTTCGGCCAGAGTGATCCCGCGTAAAAAGTCTTATGTGGTTTATCTGAAAGAAGGAGAACAGATTCGGGAATTCCTGGGCTGTATCGGTGCCAATAAGCATCTGCTTGCCATGGAAAACGTGCGGATCCTAAAGGAAATGCGTAATAACCTGAATCGCAAGGTGAACTGTGAGACGGCCAATCTGGGAAAGACAGTGTCAGCCGCGGTGCGTCAGATCGAGGATATCCGCTATATTGAGGAAAGGAAGGGCCTGAATTGCCTGGCGCCGGGACTGCGTCAGGTGGCGGAGCTCAGACTTTCCTATCCGGATGCTTCCCTGAAAGAGCTGGGGGAGATGCTTATGCCGCCGGTGGGCAAGTCCGGCGTCAACCACCGTCTGCGCAAAATCAGCGAGACGGCGGGACGGCTGCGCGGGGAGGGCTGACCCGGAACCAGTAGGTGTAGAACTGTTCAAAGCCCAGAGATTCATAAAGACGTCTGGCGGCCGTATTGCCCTGTACCACCTGCAGGTAGGCCTGGTCGGCGCCTTGGCGCATACCCTCGGCGAGGATGCTGCGGCAGATGTCTCGGGCGTAATGCTTTCGCCGGCAGGCGGGATCGACATGGATGGCGTAGATGCCGATGTAATTCCTATCCAGAATACCCAGTCCCGTTGCTGTAAAACGGCCGTCCTCCTCAATGTGGGCGGCTATGGTTTTTTTGGGGATGGAGCGGTACATGGAGGGGACGATCTGCCGGTGGATGGGATTGGTGGTTCCTTTTAAGTCAAACAGAGAAAAAATCCATGTCGGGCTGATGGAGTTTTCCAGGATCACCGGAGCCTCTGCCGGGCCGGGCGTATGGTCGGGAATGTGCATGGCCATAACCTCGGTGACATGCTCTATGGTGTATTTCTTCTTATATAATAGGGTATCAAAATCCCGGGGAACCAGGGGGTTGATTTTGAAAATGCAGGGTGTTCCCCAGTCCTGGTATACGGACTCACAGTAGGCGATCTTTTCTGGCAGGGGAAGGGTAGAGGGGCCGATCTGCTCTACACTGTTGGTCCGATGGGTATAAAAATAGGAAAAACGGAGTATCCATCCGTCATAGAGCTCAATCTGATGGGAGGGCCAGGCATTCAGCGACAGGTCTTCAATGATTTTTACTTTGCTGTTCATGATTTCCTCCGGAATAAAAACTGATAACGGTTCCGCCTGGACAAACGGCGGCGGAATTGCAAACAGGTACCATTATACGAGGATTTTGTCTTGGGGGCAATAAAAAAAAGTATGTTATAATCCGCAATATTTATTTAAAAGTGTTGCAACTATTTTGTAAAGAGTTTATAATGTCGAGTAGAATTCGGAAAGGATACAGTTTGGCCGGACGCTGAACTGATATTTACGAGGGACAATAAGGAGAAGATACATGTCCAGAGTTTTGAAAGTACTGATCAATATCATTCTGGCCTGTGCCCTTATATCGGCCGCGCTTTTGCTGGTGCCGTCGTTTTTGGGCATAGAGACGATCATTATACAGAACAAGCGGGTGGAGACCAACCTTGCCGTGGGCTCCGTGACTTATGGGAGGGAGAAGCCCGTCGCGGAAGTCAAGGTAGGAGACAGCATCTATGTCGAGAATAAGGACGGATCCGAATACCTGTACAAGGTTGATGCCGTTGATGCCGGTACGGAAACGCTGATCATCCGGAATGCCTCGGACAGCAGCGCGGAGTCCATGGAGGTAGAAATGGACAAGGCATGTGTGCGGATCGTGACGATCCCCGTGATCGGTTATCTGGCTGCCATGGCGGGAAGCCTCAAAGGATGGATTATCATCGGGCTTGTCATCCTACTTTTGATCCTTCTATTTGTGATTTCTGAAATGTGGGAAAAGGATGTGGAAGCCAAAGAGGAGGAAGAGGGCAGAGCCATACGGGAAGAGGATCATATGGACATGGAGGGTCTAAGTTCCCGGAAGCGCAAAAAACTGGAGCAGAAACAGAAAAAGCAGGAGGAAAAAGCCGCGAAGAAAGCGGCCAAGAAGAATAAAAAGGATCAGAGAGGACAGGACATGGAGGAGCCGGAGGTTCAAAGGGGCGTACAGCCCATTACGGAGGCAGAATCCCCAGCGGCGCTGTTCGAAGCGGCCAGGGAGGAGATCGCCTCGTCTGTGGCCAGCGCTATGACAGCGGGGATAGAGGAACCTGAAGCACAACCAGAGATAGACCCAACCATTGATCTTGAGCGGCAGATTACGGAAGAGCTGGCCCGGGCCGCCCGTGAGCCGGACTCTGTACAGGAGATGACAGAGGAGAGGAGCGCCGAGGCGCCGGTTTCCTTTGCCGGCGATGCGGAACCGGTCGACGTCGAATGCCAGGAAATTGTGATTCCCTGCTGTTCGGTTGATGAACTTCTGCGGAAAGCTATTCTGGCCGGAGATGAGCCGGAGGTTCTTGAAGATAAGGAGCTGGGCATCACATTCCTGGATTATTCGGAGGTACTTTAGGTTCTCCGGTTCGTGAATGGACAGCATTGTATGGAAAAAAAAACAAAAATTTCCTGAAAGCCCTTGCATTGGCAGGGGCTTTTTTGTATAATTGCAACTGCTGTGACATTGATAGCTGTGAAGCGCGAGGTTGCTGCCTGCGGGCAGGTTTTCCGTGGAGCGAATGTCAAGTTCGAGATAACTGACGGCAAGTCACTGTACAGAATAGGATTGTCCATGAATAAATGGAAACGCCGTGTGGGTACCATTGGGACACACACGGAGAAGTTGTACAGTCACCGCTTGTCGTACTCAAAAAGTGCGAAAAGGAGGCGGCTTTTTTTATGGCAAAGCAAGTAATGAGAATCACACTCAAGGCGTATGATCATCAGTTGGTGGATGCATCTGCGGCCAAAATCATCGAAACTGTGAAAAAGAACGGATCTGTAGTGAGTGGTCCCGTACCTCTTCCCACCAAAAAGGAAGTAGTCACGATCCTGCGGGCTGTGCATAAGTATAAAGATTCCCGCGAGCAGTTCGAGCAGAGGACTCATAAGAGGCTGATCGATATCATCACACCCACCCAGAAGACGGTGGACGCTCTGTCCAGGCTGGAGATGCCTGCCGGCGTGTACATTGATATCAAGATGAAGCAGAAATGAGAAAAGAGGTAACAATCCTGAAGGGTTTGATATAGAAGCAATGAACGAAATGTTTTCATTCCACTTATGTCGGCTGTTCTAGGATGATCGCGCAAGCGATCCGCTGTAGATTAACAGGAGGTAATAAGAATGAAGAAAGCTATCTTGGCTACGAAAGTCGGAATGACTCAAATCTTCAATGACGACGGAGTGCTGACTCCGGTGACGGTGCTGCAGGCTGGCCCAGTGGTTGTGACCCAGGTGAAGACCGTGGAGAACGACGGGTACAGCGCTGTGCAGGTGGGTTTTGTTGACAAGAGGGAAAAACTGGTAAATAAGCCGATGAGGGGCCAGTTTGACAAGGCAGGCGTATCCTATAAGAGATATGTCCGCGAGCTGAAGCTGGAGGGTGCGGAGAGCTACGAGCCCGGCCAGGAGATCAAAGTTGACGTATTTGAGGCCGGGGATAAGATCGACGCATCGGCCATCTCCAAAGGAAAAGGTTTCCAGGGTGCGATCCGCAGGCATGGCCTTCACAGAGGACCCATGGCCCACGGTTCCAAATACCACCGTCATGCTGGTTCCAACGGCGCATGTTCTGATCCCAGCCGTGTGTTTAAGGGAAAGAAGATGCCCGGCCATATGGGACACAAGAAGGTCACCGTACAGAATCTGGAGATCGTGAGAGTAGATACGGAGAATAATCTGCTTCTGGTGAAGGGCGCCGTACCGGGCCCGAGGAAGGGGTTAGTGACTATAAAAGAAACTGTTAAGTCCGGTAAATAAGTTTTTTGCAGGAAAGGAGGAGCTTACAGATGGCAAACGTATCTGTTTTTAATATGGAAGGAAACGAAGTCGGGACGATGGAGCTTTCAGATGCCGTTTTCGGTGTGGAAATCAACGAAAACCTGGTGCATCAGGCCGTTGTCCTGAGACTGGCAAACGAGCGCCAGGGTACACAGAAAGCCAAAACCCGCTCGGAAGTAAGCGGCGGTGGTAAAAAGCCCTGGAGACAGAAGGGAACCGGCCATGCAAGGCAGGGTTCGACAAGGGCTCCCCAGTGGACAGGCGGCGGCGTGGTATTCGCCCCGGTTCCGAGGGACTATTCCTTTAAGATGAACAAGAAAGAGAAAAGGGCTGCTCTGAAGTCCGCGCTGACCGCAAAGGTTCAGGATCAGAAGATCGTCGTTCTTGATGAGCTGAAGCTGGATGCGATTAAGACAAAGGATTTCAAAAGGGTGATGGATAACCTTAAAGTAGAAAACGCCCTGGTTGTGACTGCTGAGCAGGATCGGAATGTGGTGATGTCCGCCAGGAACATCCCCCATGTGGCCACCAGCGTTGCATCAAACATTAATGTATACGACATTATGAAATACAAAAACCTGGTAGTTACCAAGGCTGCTGTGGCATCGATTGAGGAGGTGTTTGCGTAATGGCTGATCTGAAATATTATGACGTAATCCAGAAACCGATCGTTACCGAGAAAAGCATGGAGCTGATGGGCGAGAAGGTATACACCTTCCAGGTGCATCCGGAATCCACCAAGCCGATGATCAAAGAGGCGGTGGAGAAAATGTTCGAGGGCACAAAAGTGAGGCGTGTCAACACCATGAACTGCCCGGGCAAGAAAAAACGCCGCGGTACAGTGGTGGGCAGAACCGCAAAAACCAAGAAAGCCATGGTTTTCCTGACGGAAGACAGCAAGGAGATCGAGATCTTCGAGGGGCTTTGATATCGGACAGATCATATATAGAACCGGGAAAAAATGACTCAATATCCGGTTCGTCAAATACGCACACAGGCGTAAATGAAAGGAGACAACATGGGAATTAAGACATATAAGCCGTATACCCCTTCCAGAAGGCATATGACAGGCTCTGATTTCTCTGAGATTACTACAAATAAGCCAGAGAAATCCCTGGTCGTATCCCTGAAGAAGCATTCCGGAAGGAATAACCAGGGTAAAATCACCGTGAGACATCACGGCGGCGGAAACAGAAGAAAATACAGGCTGATTGATTTTAAGAGAAATAAAAAGGACGGCATCCCGGCCACGGTAAAGACCATCGAGTACGATCCGAACCGTTCGGCCAACATCGCCCTGATCTGCTATGCGGACGGTGAGAAATCCTATATTCTGGCTCCCGAGGGGCTGAAAGTGGGCATGAAGGTGACGAGCGGCGTCCATGCGGAGATCCGCCCGGGCAACTGTCTGCCCCTGTCCGAAATCCCCGTAGGTACCATGGTTCATAATATCGAGCTGAATCCGGGGCGCGGCGGCCAGATGGTGCGCGCTGCCGGAAACGGTGCGCAGCTCATGGCCAAGGAAGGAAAGTACGCTACGCTGCGTCTTCCCTCCGGCGAGATGAGAATGGTGCCGATCGTGTGCCGCGCCACCGTCGGTGTGGTGGGCAACGGTGATCACAACTTGATCAATATTGGTAAAGCCGGGCGCAAGCGCCATATGGGCATCCGTCCGACGGTGCGCGGTTCTGTCATGAACCCGAACGACCATCCGCATGGCGGCGGCGAGGGACGCGCTCCGATCGGCCGTCCCGGTCCGTGTACTCCGTGGGGCAAGCCGGCTCTGGGTCTGAAGACCAGAAATAAACACAAACAGTCCAACAAGTATATCATTAGAAGAAGAGACGGTAGAGCTTTAAGCAAATAAATCATCATGCGCCCCATTGGCGCACCACTACGCAGGAAAGCCGGAACTGGCGCATTTGGCATCTCTAAATGGATGCCGCCTGCGGCGGTGGACTTATTAAGTAAGGAGGTAAATACGGATGTCACGTTCACTGAAAAAAGGGCCTTTCGCTGACAAGAGCCTGTTGAAGAAGGTAGACGCCCTGAACGAATCGGGTGCAAAGACGGTTATCAAGACATGGTCCCGCCGATCCACCATATTCCCCAGCTTTGTGGGACATACGTTTGCGGTTCATGACGGGAGAAGGCATGTGCCGGTATATGTAACAGAGGATATGGTAGGCCATAAACTGGGCGAGTTTGTGGCGACCAGAACCTACAGAGGACACGGTAAAGACGAGAAAAAGGGCGGTGTCCGCAAATAAACTATCATGCGCCCCATTGGCGCGCCACCATAAATGAAAGCCGGAATTGGCGCACATGGCATCCCTGAATGGATGCCGCCTGCGGCGGTGGATTTTTAGTAAAAGATTTTATATTCCGCAGACGCCGCCATGGCGTCTGCGGGAAAGAATTCGTAACTGTGAAGACACTGAACAGTTACAAGCTCTCTCCCGGAGACGGGGCGAAAGAGAGGCCTAATGGTAAAGGAGTGGCTGGTAAGCCAACAACGAAAGGAGGATTTATCCATGGCAAAAGGACATAGATCCCAGATAAAGAGAGCCAGAAATGCCGAGAAGGATACAAGGCCGTCCGCAAAGCTTTCCTATGCGCGCGTGTCTGTCCAGAAGGCATGTTTTGTATTAGACAGTATCAGAGGGAAGGATGTACAGAGCGCGCTCGGTATCCTGACCTACAATCCCAGATATGCTTCCACTTTGATCAAAAAGCTGCTGGAATCCGCCATTGCCAATGCGGAGAACAACAACGGTATGAGCGCCGAGAATCTTTACATTGCCGAGTGTTATGCCAACAAGGCCCCGACAATGAAAAGGATCAAACCGAGGGCACAGGGAAGGGCTTACAGAATCGAGAAGAGAACAAGCCATATCTCTATTGTGTTGGATGAAAGATAAGGAGGAAGATCATGGGACAGAAAGTAAATCCGCATGGACTCAGAGTCGGTATCATTAAGGATTGGGATTCCAGATGGTACGCGGAAGGCGAGTTCGCCGACTATTTAGTGGAAGATTACAATATCAGAAAATTCCTGAAAAAGAAACTGTACAGCTCCGGCGTTTCCAAAATCGAGATTGAGCGCGCGTCCGACCGTGTGAAGGTTATCCTGTACACCGCAAAACCGGGCGTGGTCATCGGTAAGGGCGGCTCCGAGATCGAGAAAGTAAAAAAAGAGATGCAGAAGCTGACTGACAAAAAGCTGGTGGTGGATATCAAGGAGGTCAAAAGGCCGGATCGTGACGCCCAGCTTGTGGCCGAGAACATTGCCCTGCAGCTGGAGAACCGTATTTCTTTCCGCCGTGCCATGAAATCCTGTATGTCCAGGACTATGAAGGCCGGCGCCAAGGGAATCAAGACCTGCGTGGCCGGACGTCTGGGCGGCGCCGATATGGCCCGTACCGAATTTTACAGCGAGGGAACTATTCCGCTGCAGACACTGAGGGCAGATATTGATTATGGTTTCGCGGAAGCAGATACACAGTACGGAAAAGTTGGTGTTAAGACCTGGATCTACAACGGTGAAGTGCTTCCCGCCAAAGCTGTCAAGGAAGGGAGCGATAGATAATTATGTTAATGCCGAAGAGAGTAAAACATCGTAAACAGTTCCGCGGCTCCATGAGAGGTAAAGCTCTTCGCGGAAACAAGATTAACTATGGCGAATACGGTCTGGTGGCTGCTGAGCCCTGCTGGATCAAATCCAACCAGATTGAGGCGGCCCGTGTGGCTATGACCCGTTATATCAAACGTGGCGGTAAAGTATGGATTAAGATTTTCCCGGATAAGCCGGTGACGGCGAAGCCTGCCGAGACCCGTATGGGTTCCGGAAAGGGCAGTCTGGAATACTGGGTAGCAGTGGTTAAACCGGGCCGCGTCATGTTCGAGATCAGCGGCGTACCCGAGGAGACGGCAAAAGAGGCTCTGCGTCTTGCTATGCATAAGTTGCCCTGCAAGTGCAAAATTGCTTCCCGTGCAGATTTAGAAGGCGGTGATAACAGTGAAAATTAAGAATTATGTAGAAGAATTAAAGGCTAAATCGGTTGCTGAGTTACAGGAAGAGTTGGTGGCTGCCAAGAAAGAACTTTTTAACCTGAGATTCCAGAATGCTACTAATCAGCTGGAAAACACAAGTCGTATCAGAGAAGTTCGCAAGAATATCGCAAGGATCCAGACAATAATCGCCCAGAAAGAGAAGGCAGCCCAGTGAGAAAGGAGAATCTGACCGTGGATAGAAATCTTAGAAAAACACGTGTTGGTAAAGTGACCAGCAACAGAATGGATAAGACCATTGTTGTTGCCATTGAGGATCATGTAAAACATCCTCTGTATAAAAAGATCGTGAAAAAGACTTACAAGCTGAAAGCCCATGACGAGAATAATGAGTGCAGCATCGGCGATACCGTAAAGGTTATGGAGACCAGGCCGCTGTCCAAGGACAAGAGATGGAGACTGGTAGAGATCGTTGAGAAAGTGAAATAAGCAAGACGTTGAATTTGATGAACAAGGAGGAATACCGGCATGATTCAGCAGGAGAGCAGATTAAGAGTTGCTGATAATACAGGTGCGAAGGAAGTTCTGTGTATCCGTGTTATGGGCGGTTCTACAAGAAGATATGCGCGCATCGGTGATGTGATCGTGGCCACTGTTAAAGATGCAACGCCAGGAGGCGTTGTTAAAAAGGGCGACGTGGTCAAGGCTGTCGTCGTCCGTACTGTGAAGGGCGCGCGCCGCAAAGACGGTTCTTACATCCGTTTCGATGAGAATGCAGCTGTTATTATCAAAGATGACAAGACCCCGAGAGGCACCCGTATCTTTGGGCCAGTTGCAAGAGAGCTTCGTGAGAAACAGTTTATGAAGATTGTTTCGCTGGCTCCCGAAGTATTATAAGGAGGTACCGCAATGAAGATCAAAACAGGTGATACCGTAAAAGTGATCGCTGGTAAAGATAAAGACAAAGAAGGCAAGATCCTTTCCGTGAACAGAAAGACCGGCCGTGTGATCGTTGAGGGTATTAACATGGTTACCAAGCATGCGAAACCGTCCGCGGCTAACCAGCAGGGCGGCATCGTAAACAGAGAGGCCCCCATCGACTCGTCCAATGTAATGTACGTGCACAAAGGAAAAACCACCCGTCTTGGCTATAAGGTAGAGGATGGCAAAAAAGTACGTGTTGCGAAGTCAACTGGTGAAGTAATCGATTAAACAGAGAGGAGGCTGAGAAAACATGAGTAGATTAAGAGAAGTATACGATCATGAGATCGTTGATGCGATGACCAAAAAATTCGGATATAAAAATGTCATGGAAGTGCCGAAACTCGATAAAATCGTAGTGAACATGGGTGTTGGCGAGGCGAAAGAAAATGTGAAACTGCTGGACGCCGCTGCAAGCGATATGCAGATCATCACCGGCCAGAAGCCGATCATCACCAAAGCCAAGAAATCCGTGGCAAGTTTTAAGATCAGGGAGAATATGCCCATCGGCTGTAAAGTGACCCTCCGCGGCGAGAAGATGTATGAGTTTGCGGATCGTCTGATCAATCTGGCGCTGCCCCGCGTGCGTGATTTCCGTGGTGTGAATCCCAACGCTTTCGACGGCAGGGGAAATTATGCCCTGGGTATCAAGGAGCAGCTGATCTTCCCGGAGATTGAGTATGACAAGGTAGACAAGGTCAGGGGTATGGACGTTATTTTTGTTACGACGGCCAAGACTGATGAGGAAGCCCGTGAGTTACTGAGATTATTCAATATGCCATTCGCGAAGTAATAGAGGAGGAAGATCATGGCTAAGACTTCAATGAAAATCAAACAGCAGCGTAAACAGAAATTCTCCACGAGAGAATATACCCGTTGCAAGATCTGCGGCCGTCCCCATTCCGTGCTGAGAAAATACGGCGTCTGCAGAGTGTGCTTCCGTGAACTGGCTTACAAAGGACAGATTCCCGGTGTAAAAAAAGCAAGCTGGTAAAATGTATAGAGCAGAGAGGAGGCAATTCAAATGACAATGAGCGATCCGATTGCAGATATGCTTACAAGAATCCGTAATGCGAATACTGCGAAACACGATACAGTGGATATACCTGCGTCCAAGATGAAAATCGCCATCGCCAATATTCTGGTGGATGAGGGATATATCGCAAAATACGAGCTGTTTGATGAGGGCAGCTTCAAGAATATGCGCCTGACCCTGAAATATGGCGCGGACAAGAATGAGAAAATCATCACAGGCTTAAAGAGGATCTCAAAACCCGGTCTGCGTATTTATGTAGGCAAAGACGAACTGCCCCGTGTACTGGGCGGCTTAGGGATAGCTATCCTGTCCACCAACCAGGGCGTGATCACCGACAAAGAGGCCCGCAAACTCCAGGTAGGCGGCGAGGTACTGGCATTTGTATGGTGACATTGAACACTTGGCGCTGAACACTTAATGAGGGCAAGCTGGAAAGCGCAGACCGAATTTAGTGAGAAGGCCGTTCTGGGAGCGAAGCGACCAGAACTTCCTTAGTGAAAGTGTAGTAGCATAAAACTGCTGAAAACAGAGAGGAAACCCGTTCCTCTCCGAAAATCTAAGTAAGGAGGAAGTAGGTATGTCACGTATCGGCAGACAGCCTGTAGTTATTCCCGAGGGAGTAACCGTAACCATAGAGGAAAACAACAAAGTTACCGTAAAAGGCCCCAAGGGAACCCTTGAGAGAGTACTGGTTCCCGAGATGGAGATTAAGATGGAGGACGGCCATGTCCTCGTAAGTAGGCCCAATGATCTGAAGAGGAATAAATCCCTTCATGGCCTGACCAGGACACTGATCAACAACATGGTGACCGGTGTGTCCGCAGGATTTGTAAAAGAGCTTGAGGTAAACGGTGTGGGATACAGGGCGGCCAAACAGGGCAAGAAGCTCGTGCTGAACCTGGGCTATTCTCATCCGGTGGAAATGACCGATCCCGAAGGTATCGAGACCACGGTGGAGGGCAATAAGATCACCGTTAAGGGTATCGACAAAGAAAAAGTTGGCCAATTCGCAGCTGAAATCAGAGATAAGAGAAGACCGGAGCCGTATAAGGGCAAGGGTATCAAATATGCTGATGAAGTGATCAGACGTAAAGTTGGTAAGACTGGTAAGAAATAATTAAGGAGGATGGGAAAATGATAAGAAAAGTATCAAGAACAGAAGTTCGTCATAAAAAACATAGAAGATTACGCCATCATATCGTTGGAACATCGGAAAGACCGCGTCTGGCAGTTTTCAGAAGCAACAGCCATATGTATGCGCAGATCATCGACGACAGTGAGGGCAAAACCCTTGTCTCGGCATCTACGACCCAGAAGGAAGTGAAGGCTGAGCTGGAGCAGACCGATAATGTAGCCGCTGCCGCATATCTCGGAACCGTGATTGGCAAGAGAGCAGTAGAAGCCGGAATCACGACGGTTGTCTTTGACAGAGGCGGCTTTATATATCAGGGCAAAGTAAAAGCTTTAGCCGACGCAGCCAGAGAAGCTGGCCTGACATTCTAAGGGGAGGAGAGAACACATGAAGAGAACAATCATTGATGCCAGCCAGATGGAACTGGAAGAAAAAGTAGTGACCATCAAACGTGTCACAAAGGTTGTCAAGGGTGGCCGTAACATGCGCTTCACCGCTTTAGTAGTTGTCGGGGACGGCAATGGCCATGTTGGCGCCGGCCTGGGGAAAGCCACTGAGATCCCGGAGGCGATCCGCAAAGGCAAAGAAGACGCAATTAAGAAACTGATCACTGTTGCCAGGGATGACAACAACAGCATCACCCATGATATCATCGGTGAGTTCGGAAGCTCCGAAGTGCTGCTGAAGAAAGCCCCCGATGGTACCGGTATTATTGCCGGAGGTCCTGCCCGTGCCGTGGTGGAGCTGGCCGGAATTAAGAACATCCGTACCAAATCCCTTGGCTCAAACAACAAACAGAACGTTGTCCTGGCTACCATCGAAGGTCTGTCACAGCTCAAGACCCCCGAAGATATGGCAAGGCTCCGCGGCAAGTCTGTTGATGAGATCTATGCATAGGAGGGTTTGACATGGCAGATAAATTGAAAATCACACTGGTAAAGTCACCGATCGGGGCTGTTCCCAAGCATAAAAAGACCGTAGAGGCCCTGGGACTCAGGAAAATGAATAAAACCGTTGAGATGCCGGATAATGCGGCCATCAGAGGTATGGTTAAACAGGTTTCCCATCTTGTTAAGGTTGAGGAAATATAAGAATAGGTAAAGGAGGTGCCAGTTATGGATTTATCGAATTTAAAACCCGCAAAAGGTTCCAAGCACGATTCGTTCCGCAAAGGCCGCGGACATGGTTCGGGAAATGGCAAGACGGCCGGTAAAGGCCACAAGGGCCAGAAAGCCCGTTCCGGTGCACCCAGGCCGGGATTTGAGGGCGGCCAGATGCCGTTATACAGGCGTCTGCCCAAGAGAGGATTCACTAATATCAACAGCAAGGAGATCGTAGCCATCAATGTGAGCGTTCTCGAGGCGAAATATGAGGACGGCAGCGTTGTGACTATTGAAAATATGCTGGAGACCCGTGCGATCTCTGCTGTCAAGGACGGCGTAAAGATCCTGGGCAACGGTGAACTGACAAAAAAACTGACTGTAAAAGCGAATGCTTTCAGCGCTTCCGCTAAGGAAAAAATCGAAGCTGCAGGCGGTACTGTAGAGGTGATCTAATGTTCAAAACATTGACTAACGCCTTCAAGATTAAGGAGATCCGGCGGCGCATTTATTATGTGCTGTTGATGCTGATCGTGATCCGGGCGGGTACACAGATGCCGGTGCCGGGCGTAAATAGTGACTTTTTTAAGGATTGGTTTGCAAATCAGACCGGGGATGCATTCAACTTTTTGGATGCATTCACCGGAGGGTCGTTTTCGTCCTTCTCTATTTTCGCTCTGAATATTACGCCGTATATCACGTCCTCTATCATTATCCAGCTTCTGACCATTGCGATTCCGCAGCTGGAGGAAATGCAGAAGGACGGTGAGGACGGCCGCAAGAAGCTGGTGACGATCACCCGCTATCTGACCGTCGGGCTCGCTTTGTTTGAAGGCGTCGCTATGACCATTAGCTTTGGCAGCCAGGGCCTTATTACAGATATGAATATCTGGAAGGTTATTGTGGTCGTGGCATCCCTGACGGCCGGTTCTGCGTTTCTTATGTGGGTCGGTGAGCAGATTAATGAGAAAGGTATCGGAAACGGTATCTCCATTGTACTGACTATCAATATCGTTTCGCGTATTCCCGCTGACCTGATCGGTCTGTTTGAGACATTCGTCGCCAACAAAACGATTGCCCGCGGCGCTCTGGCGCTTCTGATCATCCTGGCCATCATCGTTGCGATGGTGCTCCTGGTGGTGATTCTGAACGATGCGGTGAGGCGTATTCCTGTCCAGTATTCGAAAAAGATGCAGGGAAGGAAAACCTATGGCGGCCAGTCCACCAATATTCCGCTGAAAGTCAATACGGCGGGCGTCATGCCGGTGATCTTTGCGTCCACGCTGATGTCGCTGCCCAATATCATCGCCACATTTGCAGGCTATAAGGGCACAGGGATAGGAGCTCAGATTCTGAATACTCTGAATTCTAATTCCTGGTTCAGTATGGCTAATCCGGTATATTCCCTGGGACTGATTCTCTATATTGCGATGCTGATTTTCTTTGCCTATTTCTATACGTCCATTACTTTCAATCCTCTGGAGGTGGCGGATAATATGAAAAAGCAGGGAGGATTTATTCCGGGCATCCGTCCCGGCAAGCCTACGGTGGATTACCTGCAGAGGATTCTGAACTATATTATTTTCATCGGAGCCATTGGCCTTACAATTATTGCCGTAATCCCGTTTTTCTTTAACGGTGTGTTCGGCGCTGACGTGTCCTTTGGCGGAACCTCCATCATCATCGTGGTGAGCGTGGTGTTGGAAACCATGAAGCAGATGGAATCTATGATGCTTGTGAGAAATTACAAAGGCTTTTTGAGTGATTAACTGCGAGGTTGTGGCGTTTTCGCCGCAACCTTAATGTGCATATATGCAAACCGTCCGGCCGGGAGTTACGTATTTCGGTGAGCCGGATCGTTATAGTGTGTATAAAACGGGCAGAGTTATGCCCGGGAAATAGAAAAGGAGAGGCATTATGAAGCTGATTATGTTAGGGGCGCCTGGAGCCGGCAAAGGCACACAGGCAAAGAAAATCGCCGCCAAGTACAACATTCCCCATATCTCCACAGGGGATATCTTCCGTGCAAATATCAAAAACGGCACGGAGCTGGGAAAGAAGGCCCAGTCCTACATGGATCAGGGTCTGCTGGTTCCCGATGAGCTGGTATGCGACCTGGTAGTGGACCGCATCCAGCAGGAGGACTGCAAAAACGGCTACGTGCTGGACGGTTTCCCGAGGACGATTCCCCAGGCAGAGAGCCTGACGGCAGCCCTGGAGAAGCTGGGAACGAAAATTGACTACGCCATCAATGTGGAAGTGCCGGATGAAAACATTTTGAAGAGGATGGGCGGCCGCCGCGCCTGCCTGGCCTGCGGCGCCACATACCATGTGGAATTCAACGCGCCCAAGACCGCCGATATCTGCGATACCTGCGGCGCGGGGCTGGTGCTCCGCGAGGACGACAAGCCGGAAACCGTGCAGAAGCGTCTGGATGTATATCATGCCCAGACCCAGCCGTTGATCGAGTACTATACAAAGGCCGGCGCTCTGGCCGAGGTAGACGGAACCCAGGGAATGGATGATGTGTTTAAGGCCATTACAGACCTGTTGGGAGAGTAATCCATGGCAGTGTCTATAAAAACGACCAGGGAGCTTGATTTGATGAGGGAATCCGGCCGGAGGCTTGAAATTGTCCATAATGAGATGGCTAAAGCGATCCGCCCGGGTATCTCTACCTGGGAAATTAACAGAATTGGTGAAGCAAAGATCCGCAGTTTAGGGGGAATCCCCAATTTCCTGCATTATAACGGCTTTCCGGCTGCCATCTGTATATCGGTAAACGACGAAGTGGTTCACGGCATTCCCAGCAAAAAACGGATTCTGCGGGAGGGTGATATCGTCAGCCTGGATGCCGGGATGATCTACAAAGGCTATCACTCCGATGCGGCCAGAACCCATATGGTGGGACAGGTGAGTCCGGAGGTCCGGCAGCTTGTGGAGGAGACCCGCCAGTGCTTTTTTGAGGGTATCAAATATGCCCGGGCGGGTTGCCACCTCCATGATATATCCGCTGCCATCAATGCCTACGCGGATAAATTCGGTTACGGCGTCGTCCGAGATCTGGTGGGCCACGGGATCGGTACCAGCCTTCATGAGGATCCGCAGATCCCCAATTTCCGTCAGAAAAGTAAGGGTATCCGGCTGCGTCCGGGGATGACGCTTGCCATTGAGCCCATGATCAACATGGGGCGCCCGGAGGTTTGCTGGCTGGATGACAACTGGACGGTGGTCACGGAAGACGAGTCCGTGTCGGCCCATTATGAGAATACGGTTCTGATTACGGACGGAGAGCCGGAACTTTTCACACTTACGCAATAAATAAAAGCAGGAGGTTAAATATGTCAAAGACGGACGTAATTGAGGTGGAAGGCACCGTACTGGAGAAGCTTCCCAATGCCATGTTCAAGGTGGAACTGGAGAATAAGCATGTGGTGCTTGCCCATATCAGCGGCAAGCTGCGGATGAACTTTATCCGTATATTGCCCGGGGATAAGGTGACCCTGGAGCTCAGCCCTTATGACCTGACCAAGGGAAGGATCATCTGGAGAGATAAGTGATTTTCAGGGAAAGAGGCTGGAGGATATATGAAATAATTGATGGTATGGGGGTACATTGATGAAGAAGATGCGAAAGATATGCGGAATCGTACTGCTGGTTGCCCTGTTTTTATTTATGCCAATGGAACAGGCTTACGCATCAACAAAGTCCGATGCGGCAAACGTATTAAAGTATTATAAAAAAGGGCAGATCAGCAAAGCGAAGAAATATAATAAAAGACTTGCCACAAAAGCAAGTAAGGCCAGCATAAAGAAGCTTTCCAAGAAAGCCAAAACTGCTTACCGTAAAACCGTGCAGCGCTATAAACTAGACAATTACAGCGATAGCCTGTGGGGGTATTATCTCGCGGATCTGGACGGAGACAAGAAAGCCGAGCTTCTGGTGAAGCATGGTTCCTGCGAGGCTGATGTGCGCACAACCGTATATAAATATACGAATGGTAAGGCGAAGAAAGTGGGAGAATTCTATTCCGGCCATACATCCTACTATGCCTACCCAGGGCATTCGGGCATTATTTCGGTGTGGGGCCATATGGGCGGAGAAAGCGTGGATACAATAACGTTGAAAAAAGGAAAAATCGTTGCAAAGAATCACGGCTCCCGTGAAGTGGGGAGTGGCGACTTCTTTCCTTTCCGTCAGGCGCTGGACGGACATATCCGCTTTGATAAGCGCTATCATCCGTCCATAGACTGGAAGGATCTAAAATAATCGATAGAACAAAATTAATAAAATTTACCAAAAAAAGCTTGCATTTATTGAGACCTGTTGCTATAATGATTTACGGACTTTTCTGCCGTAACGCAGTAGGTCTCTAAAATTATGCCCAAATGAGGTAGTACGTGAAAGGAGGATTCCGATGAAGGTACGATCATCTGTAAAGCCTATGTGTGACAAATGCAAGGTCATCAAGAGAAAAGGCAGGATTCGCATTATCTGTGAGAATCCAAAACACAAACAGAGGCAGGGTTGAGAAAAAAGCTCTGTATCCAGGCTGAATGATTTTAGGATATTCCAGGCGGCTGCGGAAAATCACTGGAACCATTCTGTAAATATTATTGTGGATATCCGTCCACCGGTGCCCTTATGGCATGGTTCATGGGGGAATAATATTGCTTGATACCGGCGTTGGCCGGAAAGGCTGCAGGCATACCGATGCAGCTGGATGTGAAGCATCGCATCCCAATTAAGAAAATATTAGCAAGGCGCTGGGGCGTGCCGTTTGCGAAGGTACGGCGGTAATACAGTGCCGGAGAAAATGGAGGAACAAGTACATGGCTCGTATAGCTGGTGTAGATTTACCAAGAGACAAACGTGTGGAGATCGGATTGACTTATATTTACGGAATCGGGAGGTCAAGCTCAAACCGTATTCTGAAAGAGGCAGATGTAAACCCGGATACACGTTGCAGAGACCTGACTGATGAGGAAGTAAAGAGAATCAGTGTGGTCATCGATGAGACGCAGATGGTGGAAGGTGATCTGAGAAGAGAGGTTGCCCTGAACATCAAGCGCCTGCAGGAGATCGGATGCTACAGAGGAATCCGTCACAGGAAAGGCCTTCCGGTTCGCGGTCAGAACACCAAGAACAATGCAAGGACACGGAAGGGCCCCAAGAGGACAGTAGCGAACAAAAAGAAATAAGTATTTGGCAATATATAATATATGATGAACTCTTAAATAAGAAGAAAGTAGGTTAGTTTTTAAATGGCTAAAGTGACAAAGAAAACGGCGAACAACAAACGCCGTGTAAAGAAAAACGTTGAACGCGGACAGGCACATATCCAGTCTTCCTTCAATAACACGATCGTGACGTTGACGGATACCGAGGGAAACGCCCTTTCCTGGGCCAGTGCCGGTGGTCTTGGTTTTAGAGGTTCAAGAAAATCTACTCCTTACGCAGCGCAGGTGGCAGCAGAGACGGCTACCAAGGCGGCCCTGATCCATGGTTTAAAGACTGTAGACGTGTTTGTAAAGGGACCCGGTTCAGGAAGGGAAGCGGCGATCCGCGCCCTGGCAGCAGCCGGACTGGAAGTAACAAGTATCAGAGACGTAACGCCGGTACCCCACAACGGATGCCGCCCGCCCAAGCGCAGAAGAGTTTAATCAGGAGGACGTAGAAAATGGCAATTGATAGAACCCCGGTACTGAAAAGATGCAGATCTTTAGGTTTGGATCCGGTTTATTTGGGAATTGATAAAAAATCCACGAGACAGCTGAGAAGGGCTAACAGGAAGATTTCCGAGTACGGCCTGCAGCTGAGAGAGAAACAGAAAGCAAAATTCATTTACGGCGTGCTGGAGAAACCCTTCCGCAACTACTATGAGAAAGCGGACAGACAGCCGGGCATGACCGGTGAGAACTTGATGAAAATGCTGGAGAGCCGTCTGGACAACGTAGTGTTCCGTCTTGGCTTTGCCAGAACCAGGAAAGAGGCCCGTCAGATCGTCGGCCATAAACATGTGCTGGTAAACGGCAAGCAGGTTACAATCCCGTCTTACAGGGTGAAAGCCGGCGATACCGTAGCCATCAAAGAAAATAAGAAATCCGGCCCGAGATACAAAGAGATTCTGGAGGCCACAGGCGGACGTATGGTTCCGGAATGGCTGGATGCAGATCAGGAAAACTTAAGCGGAAATGTAAAAGAACTTCCGACGAGAGAAATGATTGATGTGCCTGTAGACGAGATGCTTATCGTCGAGCTTTACTCCAAATAATCGTTTCTGATTTTGTAACTGTTCAGTGCCTTCACAGTTGCATGCAAAAAGCCATTTGAAATCAGCTTCGCTGATGGGCTTTTTGCACTCTTGGATTGTGTTCATACGGTCTCGGCAGAGAGTGCTTCGGCCTGTGCTGAACAGTTATTCTGGATTTTCAAACTGCCCGGCTATCCGGGCAGGTAACCCTTCGATAAATATATTTACCCGAAAAAGGAGGGGCTTTTGCGTGTTTGATTTTAACAAACCGAAGATTGAAATTACAGAGATTTCCGAAGATAAACGATATGGCCGTTTTGTGGTAGAACCTTTGGAAAGAGGGTATGGTACGACTCTGGGCAACTCATTGAGGAGGATCATGCTGTCCTCCTTGCCGGGTGCTGCGGTGAGCCAGGTGAAAATCGAAGGTGTGCTCCATGAATTCAGCTCGATCCCGGGCGTGAAAGAGGACGTGACCGAGATTATCATGAACCTGAAAAACCTTGCGATCAAAAACACCAGTGAGACGAATGAGCCAAAAGTGGCTTATATTGAATATGAGGGCGAGGGCGTAGTGCACGCTTCCGATATACAGGTGGATCAGGATCTCGAAATAATGAATCCCGATCAGGTGATTGCTACACTGAACGGCGGCGCCGACAGTAAGCTTTATATGGAACTTACGATTACCAGAGGACGCGGTTATATCAGCGCCGATAAGGGTAAGACAGACGATATGCCGATCGGAGTGATTGCTGTGGATGCCATTTACACACCGGTGGAGCGGGTCAATCTTACCGTAGAGAACACCCGTGTGGGCCAGATCACGGACTTTGACAAGCTGACTTTGGATGTGTATACCAAAGGTACGCTGGAGCCGGACGAGGCAGTCAGCCTGGCGGCCAAGGTTCTGAGCGAGCACCTGAAGCTGTTCATCGATCTCTCCGAGAATGCGAAGACGGCGGAGGTTATGATCGAGACGGTAAACGACGAGAAAGAAAAAGTGCTGGAGATGAATATCGACGAGCTGGAGCTCTCTGTGCGCTCTTACAATTGTCTGAAGCGCGCCGGTATCAATACAGTGGAAGAACTGTGCAACAAGACCTCCGAGGACATGATGAAAGTCCGCAACCTGGGCCGCAAGTCGCTGGAAGAGGTGCTTGCGAAGCTGAAGGAGCTGGGCCTGCAGCTCAGTCCTGGAGAAGAATAAGCAGACCGTTCTATAAACCGGGTCTGTCGGCACATAGCTGTGTCGTTAGAAATTTATGGATTACGGCAGACGTCAGTAAGTCCGAAGAAGCATGGCGGCTGTTCCACAAATGGAGGAAAAACAAATGGCTAAATATAGAAAACTTGGCAAAACATCCAGCCAGAGAAAAGCTCTGCTGAGGAACCAGACGACGGCCCTGCTGCATCACGGCAAGATCGTCACCACAGAGGCCAGGGCAAAAGAGATCCGCAAGGTCGTGGAACCCCTGATCACGATGGCAATCAAAGAGAGGGATAATTTCGAGACCGTCACCGTCACCGCCAAGGTGCCCCGCAAGGACGCCAACGGCAAGAGGGTGAAAGAGGTCGTGGACGGCAAGAGAGTGACTGTTTTTGATGAAGTGCAGAAAGAGATCAAAAAAGATTCTCCTTCCCGTCTGAATGCCAGGAGAAGGATTCTCCGGGTGCTCTATCCCGTGGTGGAGGTTCCGAAGGAGAACGCCGGGCGGAAGAGAAATACCAAGAAAGTGGATCTGGTGGACAAAATGTTTACCGAGATCGCGCCGAAATATGCGGATCGCAACGGCGGTTACACCCGTATCGTCAAGATCGGGCCGCGTAAAGGCGATGCAGCTATGGAGGTTATCCTGGAGCTGGTATAAATCAAATTATAGAATTTGCCATAGGCCGATGCGGATGCATCGGCCTATACTTTATCTCAGGAGCGCCCATGTGAATAATTTCATTGCGGGAGCTGCCGTTGACATCCAGATTGATATAGAGGACGATATCATTTTCCAGTTCTAGCTTTGCGCCGCACAGACGCAAAGCCCTGGGTGAGCTGTGACATTTCTGCTTTTGGTTCAGGCGCAAATATGTTTTTAAATCTTGACGGGGCCAGATATCCATGCTGTCATTGATTTACATCAAAGGTAAATTTGGAAAAGAGGTGATGGCTTGGATATCACGTACAAAAATAAGAAAATTGAAAAGGTTTGTACGGATGCCAAAACTAAGGAGAAAACTTATGGCTTGAAAATGGCTGGTAAAATACATCAACGTATAGATGAGATTACTGCTGTGGATACTATTGAGATGATGATATTGTTTCATATTGGGCGGTGTCATCCTCTATCACAAAACAGAAAAGGAGAGTACGCTGTGGATTTGGGTCATCCATATAGAGTGGTATATAAGAAGAATGGAAACAGAATCCAAATAGCACACGTTTTGGAGATCGTCGACTATCATTAAGTGAAGAGGATAATTAAAGGAGGCGGCACTACGGAAAGAAGTCGCAGTTACATTGCAACGCCACCTGGGGCG
Source organism: uncultured Lachnospiraceae bacterium (assembly GCA_910588295.1). GTDB lineage: Bacteria > Bacillota > Clostridia > Lachnospirales > Lachnospiraceae > UBA11957. The sequence goes on from CAJUQO010000023.1 coordinate 24,447, forward strand.
ACAATTAGAGAGCAGTTAAATAACAGAGGAATGAGCCAGAAAGAGTTTGCAGCCAGGATGGATATGTCAGAGAAGCACATCAGTAAGCTCGTTAATGGGGAGGTCGCGCTTACGCCGGAAACGGCGGTCAGGTTAGAGATGGCTCTCGGCGTTCCGGCCAAGTTTTGGAATAGCCTTGAAGCAATTTATAGAGAGAAAAATGTGAAGGCAGAAGCAGAAAATGCGATGGATGCTGACGCTGAAATGGCGAAATAATTTCCTTATTATGAAATGGCAAAGTTTGGATGGATGACGGAAACCAGGGATGCCCAATGCGCCAGTTCCGGCTTTCATGTGTGATGGTGCACCGTTGCGGCGCATGCAGGTTTATTTTCTAAGATGTCCGGTCATTCACAATGTTGCTTATAGTAGACATGGCGGCGCTGATATCACGTCCATCCACCATCCATGGTGATTACCTGGCCGGTGAGATAGGGATGGGCTACGGCCAGATCATAGATCAGAGCGGCGGCTTCTTCAGGAGTTCCCAGCCTTCCGGCGGGAATTTCCCCGAGGAGGGCCGCCGTTTCTTCCGCGTCGAGAAAATGATTCATGGCCGTGTCGATGGCGCCGAAAGCCGCGGCGTTGCAGCGGATGCGGCTCGGAGCCAGTTCTTTGGCCAGAGCCCGGGTCATGGCGTTGATGCCGCCCTTTGTGGCGGAGTAGGCGACTTCGCAGGAGGCCCCCACATTGCCCCAGACGGAAGATACATTTACGATGGAGCCGCCGCCCCGGCGCAGCATCAGGGGAATGGCGCCTTTGCAGAAGAGGAAGCAGGAGGTCAGGTTCGTGTTCAGGATATGCTGCCATTCTTCGGGGGACATATCCTGGAATAGCCCGATGTGGGCCATCCCGGCATTGTTGACCAGGATCTCCGGGGAGATATCCCTGGCGGTCAATCCGGCAAAGAGATCCTGCACATAGGCGGCGTCCCCGGCGTCTCCGACGGTGGTTTCACAGGAAATGCGGTATTGCCTGCGGATCTCCTCGCCCAGCGCCTCCAGGGCGTCCGGGGAGTGGAATCCATTCAGGATCAGCGGATAGCCGTGGCCGGCAAAAAGGCGGGCCGTAGCCCGTCCGATGCCGTGGGAGGCTCCGGTGATCAGTACATATCCGGTATGAAGCATAGAGAAATCTCCTTTGTCTACATGCTCGGCCCGTGTCCACAGGATACGGGCTTCTGTCTGTTCACGGTATCATATCATGAAAATATGATTTTCTCAAGTTTTACAAATAATTTAGAGTTCTTTATATTTGTACCGTTGCCACCTATGGTAAAAAGGTGTAAAATGCCCCTATGGTACAGGGGCACAGGAGGCACATATGAAAAAGAAATTATTTTTTATATTTAATCCGTTATCGGGCAAGGCGTTGATAAAAAATAAGCTCTTGGATATTGTGGATGTGTTTGTCAAGGGCGGCTATGAGGTACAGGTACACCCGACCCAGAAACCCGGCGAGGCGGCCGAGAGGACGGCTGAGGCGGCCAAGTGGGCGGATCTGATTGTCTGCTGCGGCGGTGACGGCACGCTGGATGAGGCGGTGAATGGACTGCGGCGGGCGGAGCGGGATGTACCCCTCGGCTACATTCCCGCGGGCAGTACCAATGATTTTGCCAGCAGCCTGCAGATTTCCCGGGATATGGTGGAGGCGGCGCGTCAGATCATGCAGGGGGAAGTCCGGCGGGTGGATGTGGGCTCCTTTAATGACCAGACTTTTGTGTATGTGGCGGCCTTCGGCATTTTTACGGAGGTGTCTTACGAGACGGATCAGAATATGAAAAATATCCTGGGTTACGTGGCCTATCTCCTGGAAGGGGTAAAACGCATCTTTGATATCAAAACCTATCGGATGAAAGTGGCTTCTGATACGGATCGGTATGAAGGGGAATTTATTTACGGGATGGTGACTAACTCCCGTTCCGTGGGCGGGTTCAAGAATCTGACGGGAAAAAATGTGGAGATGGATGACGGTTATTTTGAAGTAACCCTGATCCACGCGCCGAAAAATGCGCTGGAGCTGAATGAGATCATCAGCTGTCTGCTGACCCGGGAGGATACCACCAATCTGATCGAATCATTTAAGACTACCAAACTTGTCGTTGAGGCGGAGACGGAGGCGAGCTGGACGCTGGACGGGGAATACGGCGGTGCGCCGAAGGAACTGATTATTCGCAACCAGCGCCAGGCGCTGCCAATCATCCTGGCGCCTGCGGATGACAGGCAGATACCTCTGCTGGGATAAAAAGACGAAAAGAAAGGGATATGGCGGATCTCGCCGTATCCCTTTTTCCTCCACAAAATGTCAGTGCTCCGCGCGCCCCAGATATTCCTCCAGGCAGACGTCCTGTTCCATGATTTCTTTAGCGGCCTCCTTCCCCACATAGCGGAAGTGCCAGGGTTCGTTGATTACGCCCGTGATGTCGCTTTTCTCCTCGGGATAGCGCACGATAAAGCCGTATTCACAGCAGTGTTCCTTCAGCCACTGCCAGACGACGTCGGGGGCCTGAGCTTCCCGGTCGGCGGAGGTGATATCCACGGCGATCCCCATCTGATGCTCGCTGGTGCCGGGAACGGCTACCCAGGCTTCAGCCAGTTCTTTGGCGTCCTCATAGGAATTCCCTTCATTTTCATAGGCGGCCAGCTTGTCGTCCAGGAGCTGCTGTTGCTTGTCCGCCGTCCGGTAGGAGGAGGAGATCGTGGGCATCAGCCCCTCGGCCCGGGCGTCGTCAAACATTTGCTGTAGATCTGGATAGATTCGGCTGTCCACCGCATGGCCGTTGGCCAGCTGGGTCAGCTCCACCTCGTAATCCTCCGGCATGGGATTCCAGCGGTTGACCAGGATCAGCCGCCAGTCGTCTTCCCGGTTATCTTGGGCTTCGGAGGTTTCTGCCTCTGTATTATCTGACCTGCCTTTGGCGTTTTCGGCTTCTGCATCGTCCTCTTTTTCTCTGGCGGGGTCATCCCCGCCGGAGGCGGTTTCCGCTGTATCCGGTTCCTGCTGTGACGAGAGGCCGAAAGAACTGGTATATTCCGCTGAGGGGGCGAGGGCCGGAGGCGTTTCGTTTGTTTTACGCAGACTGGTGCCAAGAAGGATAAGCAGAACCACCAGCAGGACGGTTGTGGCTCCAAAGGGAACCATGCGGCGGATCATGCTGCGTTTTTGTTTGTGTTTTTTTCCGGGGGTATGGCCGGTATTCTTTGCCATGGGGATGTACTCCTTTCACCATGGAAAAAGGTTTCCATGCTTTTTATTTCCTGCTTTCTATTTTAGCAGAATGCGCCTTTGAAAACGTTAATAGATTATGGAAAAATTCTTAAGAAAATCTCAAAATCCCCTGTTGGCAGGCGTGAGGGGTATGATACAATAAAGATTAACTGTGAAAAGAAAAGCGACAGGGAGATGAGCAGATGGCAAAGCAGGAATATACGCCGGAAATGATTGAGGCGATGAAAGATGATGTGAACCTTGGTATGGCTCTGGAGGAGATCAAAGCTAATATTGAGGAGCAGTTGAAAAAATGCGGCCTGTATTACCGGCTGTTCTCCCGGGTAAAGGGCACCCGTTCTCTGGCACAGAAGATTGCGGGAGGGAACTATGGCTTTGCGGAGAATCAGCGCAAAGTACAGGATCTGGTCGGTGTGCGGATTGTCCTGTATTATTCGGACGACCTGTCGCCCTGCCGTAATATTCTGGAGAAAACCTTTGCCCAGAACGGGAGCTGGTCGGTGAACGAGCGCACAGTCAATCAGTTCCAGGCCACGAAAATCAACGGTGTGTTTGAGATTCCCCAGCGGCTGCTGGAACTGGTGAAAGAGGATACCTGGAAGCTTCCGGTGGACGCTACCTTTGAGGTGCAGATCCGAACGGTGCTTTTTGAGGGATGGCACGAGATTGAGCATGATATGCGCTACAAGGATGTGAAGAATAAACGGCAGAATCTTTGGAAAGGAAACCAGGAACTGGCCCGTACCATGAACAGTATCCTGGCCAGCCTGGAGCTGTGTGACTGGTCATTGTCCAGCCTGTTTGAGAATCTGGCGAGAAAACATCTCGAAAAAAAGAACTGGGAGCTGATGTTGAGAAGCCGATACCGTTTGCGGATGGAGGATGTTCCCATGAAGCCGGAGCTGGCGGCTTATCTGGATGAAAAAAAAGAGGTGGCCCGGCTGTTTTTCAACTGTGATAAGGTGAAGATGGTTAACGCTCTGATGGACGAGAATGTGCATACCAGGCTGACTTTCGACGTGTTGATGAAGGTGCTGAACGACACCTACGTCCATGACGCCCAGGTGACAAGGATACTGGCGGGCACCAGACTGGTGGTCTACGAGCCGGTGAAGCGTAAGAAGATGTTCCGGCCGCTGGAGAACCGGACGACGTTCCAGCTGGATGTGGCGTTAAACGGGCCGGAGACATCACCGGAGGAAACCCGTCGGCTTTTCCAGACGGCGGCCAGGATTATATACAGCTGGGGCCGTTATAAATATAGAGCAGTTTTTCCGGAAGCGCCGGAGGGGATCGGTGATTTTAGGGGGCGGAGAGCGGGCTATGAGCTCCATGTGGAGTATGACGAAGAAAACAGCTGTTTTCTGCTGGACTGCTCCAGGATCGACAGTGAGATGCCGGGTACGCTCTGGTTTACGGAGAGCCGGATCGAGAATAAAAACGGCCGTCTGCTGTTTTTTGTCGTCAATACAAGCAGCGCGCCGGAAACACAGGCAGCCAGGATCAGCTTCCGGAAACCCAAGTTTGTGGATCGGATACGGGAGCAGATGGAGTTTTACGATGTGGTGCGCATGCCGTCCCAGCTCCCGGTGATCGAGGCGGAGAAGGAGCGGCAGCGTCTGGAGGAGCTGATCGCGCATCCGGCTCGCTGTCTGCCGGTGATTTTTGCGAATTGGGATGCCCAGTCGGGGAAATTTATGATTCATGCCGATAAGCTTTTAAATACGGTGGGAGCTTTCTGCCATGTCTATGCGGATCGGACCAGGCAGGACGGCGCGGTGGAGGTGTACTGGCCGGACGGCCGGGAAGCCCGTTTCAGCCGTGAGGATATTCTGAACAGCCGTTTTGAGTATAATCGGAAGGTGTTTACGGCGGAGCAGGCCTATGAACTGCCGTTTCGCCATAAGCTGGTAGATATGGTGAGGGCATGTAATAATGGAAGTTTGAAATGACGCATGTCCATTGGATGGATGTACTGCTGCCCCTGTATGCGGGGCGGGCTGCGGCAAGGCCGCGGTGAAAGCGAGGAGACGAAAATGAAGAAGCGTAAAGGTGAAATTACCCGGGCCTGCGCCGATGCGGTGGGGACGGATCAGTATATTGAGCTGGACGAGTACCTGGTCTGCTGGCCCCGCAGGGACGAGTCCCATCCCCAGGTGGAGCAGTGTAAAAGAGTCAGAAAGAGGGACGGGGCGGTGACCGTATTTGCCCTGCAGGATGCGAAGATCTTCCGGTGGACAGAGTGCGTGGGCCGCGGCGGCGAGTTTTTTGTACTGAAGCGTGATCTGGGGCAGATTGCCAGAGTGGATGCGGAGACTCTGGAGGAGACGATGATTTCGGCGATCGGGGCGTACCCCCACCATCTGGAGATCGTGGAGGGATATCTGTACTACAGTACCAAGAAGGAGCATCCTCTGATCGTCCGGGTGGATCTGGCCGACGGAGGCCAGGCTGGGATGGACGATGAGGGGGAATATATGGATCTGAAGGTGGACGCCTGGCTGCCTGTGGGGCATATATTATACGGTATGCACGATGATTTTGACAGGGAAGAGTCCATCCTGTACCGGATCGATATGGAAAGTTTCCGGGCTGAGAAGCTGTCTGCCACGTCTTTTTCTCTGGATCGGTTCTGGGAGAAGCCGGAGCTTTTGAAGGAATCTTTTACTTTTGAGAGGGAAGGGCTGCTGGTCACGGTGGTTTCTCAGTCCCGTCACAGCGAAAGCTATTATGAGCTGGTGGATCCGGCCCGTCCGGGCGCCGTTGAGCGCCGTCCTCTGTGCGGGCCCATGCACTATATCTGGTTTGCGGGCGGACGGATCTATCTGGCGGGTATGGCGGACGCAATGGATATCCGCTCTTTTGACCCGATGACAGGTGAGGTGCGTGTGCTGGCTTCTCATACCAGTTGTTTTGCCCGGGATGAATTTGGACACATCACAGGGGAACGTCCCCAGGTGGTGGGGGCGTGGCTGTACTATTGGGATCATAGGAAAGGGGAGCGGGTCTGTGTAAATGTATCTGAGGATACATAAGCGGCGGTTTTCAGACGGATTTTCGGGCGCTTTTTGGGAGAGGAGGAAGTCTGCGGGTTGCTTTTCATACCCGAGCCACGCGCTGGTTGCGGGAAAACATGATTCATGTGGCAATGTGTGAATATTTCTTAAGATCGTTGAGGGGGGCAGCGTGTGTGTTGCACTTTGAGAAGAGTACTTTGATCGGAGATCATGGCGGTCTTCCTCTGCAGGTGGAATATTTCGGGGAACCGCAAGTGGCGGAGGAATCCTGATTCTTTGGTAAATATAAGGCTGTAAGAATGTTTGCATTTTGCCAAGAGTGAATCCGGCCCTTCGCCATAGGCGAATTTCCAATGGGCTGGATTCAGTAACAATTCTGCCGGAGGCTGAACTGTTATACTTTTTTACTGGAATTTTTCCGGGAATATTGACGTGTTTTGCGGATGGGTATAAAATAAACCTGTTTTTAAAACGAAAAATATCCATATCGTATCTGCCTGTCAGACAGATTGCAGAAAGGGAGCTGATGAAGATGGAAAAGAAAAATATTGATTGGGGAAATCTGGGTTTTGGCTATATGCCCACCACAAAACGGTTTGTGTCCAACTATAAGGACGGCGCCTGGGATGAAGGATACCTGAGTACGGATGCAACGGTACAGATCTCTGAATGTGCGGGCGTGCTGCAGTATTCCCAGTCTTGTTTTGAGGGATTGAAGGCATATACTACAGAAGACGGCAGGATCGTCTGCTTCCGCCCGGATCTGAATGCGGCCCGTATGGCCGATACCTGCCGCCGCCTGGAAATGCCGGTGTATCCGGAGGATACATGGGTGGAGGCCGTAAAGCAGGTGGTTGCGGCTAACAGCGATTATGTGCCGCCCTATGGCTCCGGCGCCACACTGTATATCCGTCCCTTTATGTTTGGCAGCGGTCCGGTAATCGGTGTGAGCCCGTCCGGCGAGTATCAGTTCCGCGTGTTCTGTACGCCGGTGGGGCCCTATTTCAAGGGCGGCGTAAAACCCCTGACCATCCGCGTCAGCGATTATGACCGGGCGGCGCCCCACGGCACAGGCCATATCAAAGCGGGTCTGAACTATGCCATGAGCCTCCATGCCATCGTGGAAGCCCATGAGCAGGGATATGACGAGAATATGTATCTGGATGCGGCTACCAGGACGAAGGTGGAGGAGACCGGCGGCGCGAACTTCATCTTTGTGACTAAGGATGGCAAGGTAGTGACGCCAAAGTCCGACAGTATCCTGCCCTCCATCACCCGTCGTTCGCTGATGTACGTGGCGAAGGAATATCTGGGCCTGGAAGCGGAGGAGCGGGAGGTGCCTTTTGATGAAGTGAAGGAGTTTGCCGAGTGCGGCCTGTGCGGTACGGCGGCGGTGATCTCCCCGGTGGGCAAGATCGTGGATCACGGAAAGGAGATCTGTCTGCCCAGCGGTATGACAGACATGGGCCCTGTGACGAAAAAACTGTACGATACGCTGACCGGTATCCAGATGGGCAGCATCAAAGCTCCCGAGGGATGGATCTGCGAGATCTGCTGAGAATAGGGGAAGAGAATGAAAAAAATTTTGACGGTTACACTGAATCCCTGTGTAGATTACACAATTACCGTGCCCGCGTTTTCCAAAGGCGAGAAAAATCCGGTTAAAAAGGCCAGGAAAGACGTGGCGGGGAAGGGCATCAATGTCTGTACGCTGCTCAGGAATATGGACGCGCCGGTGATGGCGGCGGGATTTGATTTTATGGACGGGCGGGTACGTGTCCGGGAAGCGCTGCAGAAAAGAGATATTCCCTGTGTGCTCACGGATGTGTCCGGTAACCTGCGGACAAATATCAAGATTCTGGACGCAGCTACGGAGGAGATGACGGAGCTGAATGAGAACGGCCATCCGGTGAGCGTTGAGAAGGCCAGGGAGGTGCAGAAACAGATCTGCGGGATCCTGGATGATCTGGAAGAAGGATCGGTCATGGTGGTGAGCGGCAGCGCTCCGGCCGGTGTGCCGACAAACTTTTATGAACAGTTGATCCGTGAAGGCAAGAAACGGAAGATGATCACAATATTGGATGCGTCTGGCGAGTTGCTCCGCCAGGGCGTGGCGGCCTGCCCTGATCTGATTAAACCCAATCTGGAGGAGCTTTCCCAGCTGACGGGCTGCCGCCTCGAAACAGTGGATGATATTGCCCGGGAGGCCGAAAAGATCCGCCGATCCGGTGTGCCGATGGTCTGTGTGTCTATGGGGCCGGAAGGCGCGGTAATGGCGGCGGAGGAAGGCTGCTGGTACGCCAGATGTGTGGAAGTGGACGCTCATGTTCGCGGCTTGCAGGGCGCCGGAGACGCCCTGGTGGCGGCTATGGCTCTGCAGATCCTGCATGGGAACGGTCCGGAATCCATGCTCCGTATGGGCATGGCCGCGGCCAATGCTTCGATCCAGCTGGAGGGCAGCCAGATGGCCGGGCCCCTGGAGATCGCGGGAATGATTGACGCGGTGCAAATGAAGAGGATCGCGTCGGAATAAGCATGTACAATAGAAGAGGTGAAAAAGGCCCATGTATCGGGAAGGGTTTCCGGTGCATGGGCATATTTTATGGCAATGAAAAAGAGGCGTCCGCTCTCCTTGCACCCGATCCCGATTGTCCTGGCCATGGGTTCACTCTCTTTCCGGTTCTCGCGGAGTATACCTGGTACAGAAAAAAGTCATTTTCACGAATAAAAGTAGAATGAATATTGCAATTATATAACTATATTAAGCAATGGAATGATAAATATTCTGAAAAAAATAGAACCATTATATAAATAATCGAATTATCTGATAATAATAAGAGAAGTTGTTATTTACAAATCCCCCCAAAAGTAGTATAGTAACACCAGCGTACCGGGCAGAAATGCTCCGGTATACAGATAAACCGGAGTCAGACACAGGGAAAGGAAGTGCACCATGTTAAAAATGAGACAGAGGCCCGGACAGGGGCTGTATGATCCGCGGTTTGAGCATGACAACTGCGGGATCGGCGCTGTTGTGAATATTAAGGGCATCAAGACGAGGGAGACCGTAGATAACGCATTGAAAATCGTGGAGAACCTGGAGCACCGCGCCGGTAAGGACGCGGAGGGCCGGACAGGGGACGGCGTGGGCATCATGCTGCAGATCTCCCACAGATTTTTCAAGAAAGCCTGCAGGGCCATCGGCATTGAGCTGGGCGGCGAGAGGGATTACGGCGTGGGCATGTTCTTCTTTCCCCAGGATGAGCTGCAGAGGAACCAGGCAAAGAAGATGTTTGAGGTGATCGTCCAGAAGGAGGGCATGGAGTTCCTCGGCTGGAGGAAGGTGCCGACCCACCCGGATATCCTGGGAACTATGGCGCTGGAGTGTATGCCCTGTATCGAGCAGGCATTCATTGCCCGGCCGAAGAAGGTGGCAAAAGGGCTGGAGTTTGACCGGAAGCTTTATGTGGCCCGCCGGGTCTTTGCCCTCAGCAATGACAATACCTATGTGACTTCCCTTTCCAGCCGCACCATTGTCTATAAGGGAATGTTCCTGGTGAAACAGCTGCGGAGCTTTTTCGACGACCTGCAGAGCCCGGACTACGATTCGGCCATCGGTATCGTTCATTCCCGGTTCAGCACCAATACTACGCCGAGCTGGGAACGTGCCCATCCGAACCGTTTTATCGTACATAACGGCGAGATCAACACGATCCGGGGCAATGCGGACAAAATGCTGGCCCGGGAGGAGACCATGGACAACAGTGTGCTGGGGGAGGATCTTCTGAAAGTGCTGCCGGTGATCTCTGCCGAGGGTTCCGATTCGGCCATGCTGGACAATACGCTGGAATTTCTGGTGATGAGTGGTATGCCGCTGCCTCTGGCGGTGATGATCACGATCCCCGAGCCCTGGGCCAATAATAAAACCATGACCCAGAAGAAAAAGGATTTCTACCATTACTACGCCACGATGATGGAGCCCTGGGACGGCCCGGCTTCCATCGTATTTTCCGACGGCGACCAGATGGGGGCGGTACTGGACAGAAACGGCCTCCGGCCCTCCCGCTACTATATCACCGATGACGATTACCTGATCCTGTCCTCGGAGGTGGGCGTGCTGGATATCGACCCGTCCCGCATCGTGGAGAAAGAACGCCTCCATCCGGGCAAGATGCTTCTGGTGGATACGGTGCAGCAGAAGGTGATCTCCGACGACGAGCTGAAAGAATACTATGCTTCCCGCCAGCCTTACGGCGAATGGCTGGACAGCAATCTGCTTCTCTTAAAAGATATGCGCATCCCCAACCAGAGTGTGCTGACTTACACACCGGAGGAGCGGAAACGCCTGATGAAATCCTTCGGCTACACCTACGAGAATTACCGTACTTCCATCCTCAACATGGCGGCCAACGCCTCAGAGGGGATCTCGGCCATGGGTATCGATACGCCCCTGCCGGTATTGGATAAAAGGCATCAGCCGTTATTTAACTATTTCAAGCAGCTTTTCGCCCAGGTGACGAACCCGCCCATCGACGCCATCCGCGAGAAAGTGGTCACGGCCACCCGGGTATTTGCCGGAGGGGAAGGGAATCTGCTGGAGGAGAAGGCGGAAAACTGCCATATGCTCCAGATCAACAATCCGATCCTGACGGACACGGATCTGATGAAGATCCGCAGCATTGGGGAGGAAAGCCATATCAAGGTGCTGACTATCCCCATCACTTATTATAAGAACACCAGCCTGGAAAAAGCCCTGGAGCGGCTGTTTGTGGAGGTGGATCGGGCCCACAGGGACGGCGCCCAGATCGTGATCCTGTCCGACCGGGGCGTAGATGAGTACCATGTGGCGATCCCGTCGCTTTTGGCGGTGTCTGCCGTGCATCACCATCTGGTGGATACGAAAAAGAGAACGTCCCTGTCCGTAATCCTGGAAAGCGGGGAACCCCGGGAGGTGCATCACTTTGCCACCCTGCTGGGCTACGGCGCCTGCGCCATCAATCCCTATCTGGCCTACGAGGCCATCCATGACCTGATCGATACGGGGATGCTGAAAAAGGATTACTATGCGGCGGTCAGCGATTTCAATGAGGCGGTGATCGGCGGTATCATCAAGATTGCATCGAAAATGGGCATCTCAACGATCCAGTCCTACATGGGCGCCCAGATTTTTGAGGCCATCGGTATGGATGAAAAGGTGATTGATAAATATTTTACCAACACGGTCAGCCGCATCGGCGGTATTACCCTGAAGGATATTGAAACGGAAGTCAATGACCTGCATTCCCATGCCTTTGATCCCCTGGGACTGGAGACGGATCTGACTCTGGACAGCGCGGGGCTCCACAAGATGAGAAGCGGGGGCGAGCAGCATCTGTACAATCCGCTGACGATCCATCTGCTGCAGGAGTCTACGAGGACCGGGGATTACGCAAAGTTTAAAGAATACACGGCCCAGGTCAATTCTGAACACCGGGAGGGGACGCTGCGCGACCTTCTGACTTTCAAATTCCCGAAAAAGGGCGTTCCCATCGAGCAGGTGGAGAGCGTGGAGAGCATTGTGACCCGCTTTAAGACAGGGGCCATGTCCTACGGTTCCATCTCCCAGGAGGCCCATGAGACCCTGGCCATCGCCATGAATACCCTCAACGGCAAGTCCAACAGCGGCGAGGGCGGCGAAGACCCGGCCCGCCTGGAGGTGGGCAGGGATGGCAAGAACCGCTGCTCTGCCATCAAGCAGGTGGCCTCGGGCCGCTTTGGCGTGACCTCCAGTTATCTGGTCAGCGCAAAAGAGATCCAGATCAAAATGGCCCAGGGCGCGAAGCCCGGCGAGGGCGGCCATCTGCCGGGGCGGAAGGTATATCCCTGGATCGCCAAGACCAGGTACTCCACACCGGGGGTTTCCCTGATCTCCCCGCCGCCCCACCATGATATCTATTCCATCGAGGATCTGGCCCAGCTCATCTATGACCTGAAAAACGCCAACAAGGATGCCAGGATTTCGGTGAAGCTGGTGTCCGAGGCCGGCGTGGGCACCGTGGCCGCCGGCGTGGCCAAGGCGGGAGCTCAGGTAGTGCTGATTTCCGGATACGACGGCGGCACCGGCGCGGCGCCCAGAAGCTCTATCCACAACGCGGGCCTGCCCTGGGAACTGGGATTGGCCGAGACCCATCAGACGCTGATCCGCAACGGTCTCAGGAACAAGGTGCGCATCGAGACCGACGGTAAGCTGATGAGCGGCCGGGACGTGGTGATGGCGGCCATGCTGGGAGCGGAGGAATACGGCTTTGCCACGGCGCCCCTGGTGACCATGGGCTGCGTCATGATGCGGGTCTGCAACCTGGATACCTGTCCGGTGGGCGTGGCCACCCAGAATCCGGAGCTGCGGAAAAATTTCCGTGGAAAACCAGAGTATGTAATCAATTTCATGCGGTTTATCGCCCAGGAGATGCGGGAGTACATGGCCCGTCTGGGCGTGCGCACCGTGGACGAACTGGTGGGGCGCAGTGATTTCCTGCAGGTAAAGGCCTCCATCGACGGCGTCAAGGCGGCCAAAGTAGATATGCGCCGGATCCTGGAGAACCCCTACGCGAAGAAGGGTGAGAAAGTCACATTTGACCCGAAACAGGTTTATGATTTTGAATTGGAGAAGACCAAGGACGAAAAAATCCTTTTGCGGCAGCTGAAAAAGGCCCTGGACGCGGGCCAGCCCCGGAGCATTGAGGTGGATGTGTCCAATGTGGATCGCACTTTCGGTACGATCTTCGGCGCGGAGATCACCAGGCGCTACGGCGACCACTCGCTGAAAGAGGATACCTACCGGATCAAATGTATCGGCGCGGGCGGCCAGAGCTTCGGCGCCTTCATCCCCCAGGGCATGACCCTGGAGCTGATGGGCGACAGTAACGATTATTTCGGCAAGGGCCTTTCCGGCGGCAAGCTGGTGGTCTACCCGCCGAAGGGAGTCCGTTACAAACCGGATGAAAATATTATTATCGGAAACGTGGCCCTCTACGGCGCCACCAATGGCAAGGCATATATAAACGGCGTGGCCGGGGAACGTTTCTGCGTGAGAAATTCCGGCGCTCTCGCCGTGGTGGAGGGCGTGGGAGACCATGGCTGCGAATATATGACCGGCGGCCGGGTGGTGGTGATCGGCCGGATCGGCAAAAACTTTGCCGCGGGCATGAGCGGCGGTATCGCTTATGTGCTGGACGAGAACAACGATATCTATACCCGTATCAATAAAGGGATGGTGGGCATCGAGAAGATCACGTCCAAATACGATGTGCTGGAGCTCAAACAGATGCTCCAGGATCATGTGGCGGTCACCAATTCCGCTAAGGGCAAACAGATCCTCGACGCGTTCACCGAGTATCTGCCGAAATTTAAGAAGATCATCCCCCACGATTACAACCGTATGCAGATGGCGATCGTGCAGATGGAGGAAAAGGGTTTGAACAGCCAGCAGGCACAGATTGAGGCATTCTATGCCAACGCGGCGAAGTAAGGAGGATCGGAAGATGGGAAAACCAACAGGATTTATGGATTATAACAGGGAGGAAAGCCTGTCCGAGGCTCCCTTGGAGCGTATCCGCCATTTTAAAGAATTCCATGTGCATCTGCCGTTGGAAAAACAGCAGGAGCAGAGCGCCAGGTGCATGGCCTGCGGCGTGCCGTTTTGCCAGTCCGGTATGATGATCGGCGGCATGGCCTCGGGCTGTCCGCTGCACAACCTGATCCCCGAGTGGAACGACTTGGTGTACATGGGTAACTGGGAGGCGGCCTACAGCCGTCTGAAAAAGACCAGCAGCTTCCCGGAGTTTACATCCCGGGTCTGCCCGGCCCTTTGTGAGAAAGCCTGCACCTGCAATTTAAACGGCGATCCGGTGACGACGAAAGACAATGAATACGCGATTATCGAGCACGCTTACGAGATGGGCTATGCCAAGGCCGATCCGCCCCGGGTACGTACCGGGAAAAAGGTGGCTGTGGTGGGCAGCGGCCCTTCGGGCCTGGCGACAGCCGACCAATTAAATAAAAGAGGCCATTTGGTGACGGTTTTTGAGAGAAGCGACCGGGTGGGGGGACTGCTGCGCTACGGAATCCCGAACATGAAGCTGGAGAAGGACGTAATCGACCGGAAGATCTCCATCATGGAGGAGGAGGGCATTACCTTTGTGACAAACGCCAATGTGGGCGTGGATCCGAAAGCGGAGGAGCTGCTGAAAGAATACGACCGGGTGGTGCTCTGTTGCGGGGCTTCCAATCCCCGGGATATAGGCGTGCCGGGCCGGGATGCCAGGGGAATCTATTTTGCCGTGGATTTTCTGACCGGCGTGACGAAGAGCCTGCTGGATTCTGGCCTCAAAGATAAAAAGCATGTGGCCGTGGAGGGCAAAAAGGTGATGGTCATCGGCGGCGGCGATACCGGAAACGACTGCTGCGGCACGGCCATCCGGCTGGGGGCCGAGAGCGTCGTCCAACTGGAGATGATGCCGAAAGCGCCGGACGAGCGGGCGGCGAACAATCCCTGGCCCCAGTGGCCCCGGATCTGCAAGACCGACTACGGTCAGGAGGAGGCCATCGCGCTGTGGGGGCATGATCCCCGGATCTACACTACCACAGTGACGGAATTTGTCAAAAACGACAAGGGCGAATTGTGCCAGGCCAAGCTGGTAAAACTGGAGAGTAAAAAGGATGAAAAGAGCGGCCGTTTTATGATGGTTCCCAAGACCGGTACGGAGACGGTAGTGGATGTGGATATCGTCCTGATCGCGGCGGGATTTTTAGGGGCCCAGAAGTATGTGGCCGATGCTTTCGGCGTGGAACTCAACGGCCGCACCAACGTGGCCACCGGCGAGGGCCGCTACGAGACCAATGTGCCGAATGTATTTACGGCGGGCGATATGCACCGGGGCCAGTCCCTGGTGGTATGGGCCATCCGCGAGGGCCGCGAGGCCGCAAGGGCGGTAGATGAAAGCCTGATGGGATATACGAATCTGGCGGTGCAGTAGAAGCAGGAAGACATAAGTGGAAAGCATTGCGGCGGAGGACTGTTTTACCGGCTCCGCCACAGTGTTTTTGCAATAATACTTTGAGGGACAATATAGCGTTCTTAAAAACATTTTATGTGTAGATAGGGGGAAAACACATTTTCGCGGAAATCTGTTTTCCCCGTATTTTTGTCAGAACCGGACCGCTTTTTTTGCGCTCTCATAACCGGCATCCTGGATCCACAGCTTTGTGGCGATGAAAAGTTCTTTTCTGCAAACACCGCATTTGGCGATGGCGGCGCCCACCGAAGCCTCGTTCATATAGGCGGCCGCCGTGTCGATCAGGCGGTAGCCGGATCTGATGGCGTCCAGTACTGCCTGCTCGCACTGAGCCGGATCCGGCACCTAGAATACGCCGAAACCCTCCGGCGGCATTTTTACACCATTGTTCAAAGTAATATACTCCAGGATAAAATCCTCCTGTTGTTTATTTGGTAACAGTTCATACAAGCTGACCTGTTACTTTATGATAACAAAGTATAAAGAAAATTTCGGGAAATGTACAATATCGTCTGCTTAATGTGCTATAATCAAGACAAATACGGTTGCTGTTCACACCCAATGCCAGTAACTTAAGCCCCCCATATACGGCAGTGTACGGACTTAAGTCAATAACATGGGATGTAAACAATAACCAAATACTGAAACAGGAAGGAGCCGGAAGATGATGGAACTGTATCTGCTGGAGCAGTTGGCGGCCATTGCCCGATGCGGAACGCTTTCCGCGGCATCGGAGCAGCTCCACCTGTCGCAGCCGGCCCTGAGCCAGTCCATGAAAAAACTGGAGGCACAGCTGGGCGTGGCTTTATTTGAGCGGACAAAGAATAAACTGATGCTGAATGATACCGGGAAACTGACGGCCGGATATGCGGAAGAACTGCTGCGGCAGGAGCAGGATATGATCGAGAGGATACGGCTGCATGACCAGGCCAGGCATACGAGTTGTCTTGGCTCCTGCGCGTCTGTTCCCATCGGGGATATGGTTCCTTTGCTCACCCGCTTTTGCGAGGGCATGGCCATATCATCAGAACTGAAAAATACGGATCGGGAGCTGTGGGAAGATCTGGACCGGGGGGAGATATCAGTGTATTGTGGTGCATGAAGAACCGAAAAAGAATGCGGATATTTTCTCCGTCCCCTACTACTTTGTGTGTAAAAAACAGGAAGAAAAACGTTTTAAGCCCCTGATCAGGGGCCTAAAACAGAATTTTTCCGGTTAAATTGTATTACAGATCCTCGCCATCCACGATCTCATCGAATTCGGCAGCATCCAGCATCTCCTCGAAAGCGTCCGCGGCCAGCTCGTATTCATCGTCATCCTCGATGTTGTCCAATTGGGGATTGCCGTTTTCCTCGTAGTAGCGGTACAGAAATACTTCCCCGTCGTGGTTCTCCCCGTTTTCGTCCAGGGGAAGCAGGGCGATATACTGTTTGTCGCCCGCCGGGAAAATATTGATGACGGAGCATTCCAGGGTAGAGTCGTCGTCCAGCGTCAGGGTGACGGTGCCCTTGTCGCAATTCTCGCCGCAGCTGTTGCAGTCGCCGCCGCAGGAAGCGTTAAAGTTCTCGTTCATGTATAAAGACCTCTCTTTTTCTTGTAAACCTGAATGCTTATTATGCCCGGCCCGGCACGGATGATTCAGGCTGTTGGTATTGACAGCATTTACTTTAGCAGATTGAGGAGAGAAAAGCAACGGTGTATGTGTAAAAACCCCGGACTTGCCCCCAATGACACCTGAATCATGTTCTCCCGCAGCCACGCAGCGCACCGAAGGCGTTCCCCTGGGAAGTGCGTGGCCCGGGTGTGAAAAGTAACAAAATGCCGAAAAATCATATGAAAGGCTGCGGCAGGAAAAGCGGCGGGCCGTGCGGCGCCCTTCGGGGAAAGTGAAACGGCCGCCCGACGGAAAGGAGACAAAGCAGAATGGTGCAGGTATATGCGGTGGATGCCGACAAATTGCCGGATCCCAAAGAATACCCGGAAGTACTGACGGGACTCACAAAAGAGAGGCGGGAAAAGGCCGTGCGGTATCTGCGGCCCGGGGACAGAAAAAGAAGCCTGGGAGCAGGAATGCTGCTGCGGGAGGTACTGCCC
This sequence comes from uncultured Lachnospiraceae bacterium, assembly GCA_910588295.1. Classification (GTDB taxonomy): domain Bacteria; phylum Bacillota; class Clostridia; order Lachnospirales; family Lachnospiraceae; genus UBA11957. The sequence continues at coordinate 41,879 of CAJUQO010000023.1, forward strand.
CGCTATGGCGTGTCTCCCGAACATATATGCTTGGGGGTGAACGGAAAACCCCAGGTGGAAGGACTGTGGTTCAATCTGTCCCATTCCGGCGGCTGGGCCGTCTGCGCGGTGGGAAGAAAACCGGTGGGCTGCGACGTGGAGCGGATCGCCCGGGCGCCGAAGCGGGTGGCGGAACGTTTTTTTCACCGGAATGAGGCGGCTTACCTTAGACGCTGCCAGGACGGGGAAAGGGACAGCGTATTCTATCGGTTCTGGACGATGAAGGAAAGCTATATGAAAATGACCGGGGAGGGAATGCGCCTGTCTTTTGACAGCATCGAATTTTCCATAGAAGCAGAACCGGTACAGGTGCTTCGGGACGGAAAAGCGCTTTCCTGCCATATCCGGGAATACGGGCTACCCGGATACCAGGTATCCGTGTGCGCGGAAGAAGAGCGGTTTGGGGAAAACATAGAAATCATAGATTTTACGGGGATCGGATGATCCCCGTAGTGTGTAAAGCTGTTGGCATAGCCGGGAGACGGTTCAGGCCATGCCGGCCTGTCCCAGTTTTCGGTATTCGGACGGGGACATCCCCTTTTGCTTGTGGAAGATCCGGCTGAAATACAGGGGATTCTCATACCCTACGATATTTCCGATCTCCGTGATGGGGTAATTGGTGGTCTCCAGCAGCATCTGTGCGTTGGCAATACGCCGGGCGACAATATACTGCATGGGCGTGGTGTGGGCATACTGTTTGAAATTACGGATGAACCAGCTTACGCTCATACCCCGGGAGGAAGCGTATTCCTCGATGCTGATCTCCGTGTTGTAATGGTCGTTGAAAAATTCCAGGGCAAGCGCCATTTCTGCGTCCAGGTACTCATTCTTTAGACGGGGATCCCTGGTGAGCTGCCGGTGGATCAGGATCAGAAGCTCCCGAAGCAGCAGGGTCAAAAGCTCCGGGTAGTGGGTCTGGCATCGCTGCAGTTCCCGGATCATCTGTTTAAAAATCCGCGTATATTCAAGAGAAGCGCCGGTGGGGATCACGCGCATACTGTCGGTGATGCCGTAGCCCCGGAGGATATTTTTGACATTATTTCCTGTAAAATGAACCCAGTACACCTCGGTTTGTTCATTTCCGTAATAGACATATCTCTGTGGTTCCTTTGGACGGTAGATCACCATATGTCCGGCGGGTACTACTGTATCTTCCTCCTTATTATCAAAATAGAAATGGGCCTTTCCCGATACAATGTACAGGAGCTGGAAATCCGCCCGTCCTCTGGGGCGGCGGGTAGGCAGCCGGGGGCGGGTGTACAGATGGTAGGTGCCGCAGCTCCCGACGGTGAGCGGACGGCTCTTGTCTTTGAAATCAATCTTGGAACGGTTTAAATAGGCGGAGTTGACATACATGGCAAAGACGGATCCTTTCTGTGCGAAAAAAGATGGCGGCAGTCTGTGCGGCCGGGAATGCCGCAGATCATTGGCATCTGTCTCAGACACCTGCCTGATTTTATGGCGCTGCATGGATGCATACGTGCATGGAGCTGTAACGTTTGGTATCTTCGCAGTTACCATGTATTGTATCATTTAGTGCAAGTTTTGTCTAATGCAGTTCATAGACGGGACGCCGTGTTGCAGTTATAATAGGCTTACATATAAAGGAAGCGAAAATAAGAAGTAAGGTAACTGTTCAGCACAGGCCGAAGCGGAGCGTAGACATTTAAGTGGATTTTGCACCGTAACTGTGAAGGTACTGAACGGTCACGGAGTAAGAAAGGAGAAAACAATGATTGTGCCAAGACACTATGAAGACCCGGAGATCCTGCATGAGAATACCATGCCGCCCAGGGCCTACTACATTCCCGCGTCCCGGCGGATGGATACGCTGGTGGAAAGGCGGGAGGATTCGGATCGGCTGCAAATGCTCGGCGGTAAATGGCGGTTTCGTTATTACGGAAGTATTTACGGGCTGAAAGAGGAGTTCTACAGGCCGGACTATGACGCGTCTGCCTTCGACAGGATTCGGGTACCGGGACTGTGGCAGACGGAAGGGTATGACAGCCATCAGTATACCAATATCCGCTATCCGTTCCCCTTTGATCCGCCTTACGTCCCCCAGGATAACCCCTGCGGAGCTTATATCTGCGATTTTTCATACAGCAGGGACGGCGCTGCGCCCAGAGCCTGTTTGAATTTTGAAGGAGTGGATTCCTGCTTTTATGTATGGCTCAACGGAGCCTATGTGGGGTACAGCCAGGTGTCCCACTGCACCAGTGAATTTGACGTGACAGACGTAATCAGGGAGGGGAAGAACCGGCTGGCGGTTCTTGTGCTGAAATGGTGCGACGGGAGCTATCTGGAGGATCAGGATAAATTCCGTATGAGCGGAATTTTCCGTGAGGTATATCTGCTGAAACGTCCCGAACAGGCGATTCGGGATTATTTTATCGAGACGGCCATCGGAGAGGGATCCGCGGAGGTTTCCGTCCGGTTTGCGTATTTTGGGGAGGCGGTGCCCGTCTCCGCGGCCCTGTATGACGGGGAAAAACGCCTTGCGGCTTCCGCTGAAGTCCGTGGAGACGGCCCTGCGTTGTTGGAAATTGCCGAACCTGTCTTATGGAATACGGAGAAGCCCTGTCTTTATACATTGGTAATGGAAACGGCAGGGGAGGTCATCGTGGATCATGTGGGGCTGCGCGAAATAACCATAGCGTCGGATAAAACGGTCCGCCTCAACGGGAAGAGGATCATATTCCGGGGGGTCAACCGCCATGATTCGGATCCGGTCACCGGCTTTGCCGTCTGCCAGGATCACATGCTGCGGGATCTGGCCCTCATGAAGCAGCACAATGTCAATGCCGTTCGGACGAGCCATTACCCCAATGCGCCGGTATTTTACCAGCTGTGCGATAAATATGGTTTTCTGGTGATCGACGAAGCGGACGTAGAGAGCCATGGCCCGGCGGAGATCTTTTATGCGGATAACAGTGATGAGCACAAATTTGACTGCTGGAACGAATTCATTGCAGACAACCCCCTGTGGGAAAGGGCCGTCCTCGACAGGGTAAGGCTGATGGTGGAGCGGGATAAGAACCGCCCCTGCGTGGTCATCTGGTCTATGGGAAATGAGAGTGCCTATGGCTGCACCTTTGAGAAAGCCCTGGCGTGGACAAAAGCCCGCGATCCACACCGGCTGACCCATTACGAGAGCGCCCGGTACAGGAAAAACGGCGTGCGGTATGATTATTCCTGTCTGGATCTGTACAGCCGGATGTATCCGTCTGCGGATGAGATCCGGGAATATCTGGATCAAAGTCCGGACAAGCCCCTGATTCTCTGCGAATACTGCCATTCCATGGGCAACGGGCCGGGGGATCTGGAGGATTATTTCGGGCTGTTTCACGGCAATGCCCTGATGTGCGGCGGGTTTGTGTGGGAATGGTGCGATCATGCCGTTGACCATGGAAGGACGCCCGAAGGGAAAACGATATATTATTATGGCGGCGACCACGGGGAGACGGTTCATGACGGGAATTTCTGTATGGACGGGCTGGTCTATCCGGATCGTACGCCCCATACCGGCCTTCTGGAATATAAAAATGTGTACCGCCCCGTGAGAATTGTTTCTTTCGACCAGGATACGGGGGCGCTTGCCGTCAGGAATTACTTGGATTTTACAGACTTGAAAGAATATCTGAAAATTTGTTACAGGGTGGAGTGCGACGGGGTGTGCCGGGAGCAGGGTACCCTGCCGGCCTTTTCCGTGAAACCGGGGCAGACAGGCATGGCGGCGCTGCCGGTGCGTGTGCCGGAGCGAGGGCGGACGTATTTGAAACTGTATTATTATCAGAAAACGGGCGCCCCCCTGATTCCGGCGGGCCATCTGCTGGGGTGGGAGGAGATCCCGCTGCGGACAGGAGATGACCGGAACCAGGCTGCCCTCCGGTGGCTGCGGCCTGCCGGAACGGCTTTGCCGCCCATAGAAGTGGAAGAGACCGATGTATCTGTCTGCTTAAAGGGCGGGGAATTTCTGTATGTTTATGATAAACGGACGGGGCTGTTTTCACGGATCTTTTATCATGGGAGGGAATACCTGAACCGGCCCATGGAACTGAATATCTGGCGTGCGCCCACGGATAACGATATGTATATAAAGCAGGAGTGGAAGCGGGCGCAGTATGACCGGGTCCGTGCCAGGGCCTATACGGCCAAGCTGGACTGGATGGAGGAAGGCGTGAAAATCAGCAGCCGTATATCTCTGACGGCGCCCGCCGTGCAGCCGGTGATGACGATGGAGGCGGTCTGGCGCATTGACAATGGCGGCGGCATCCGTGTGAGCATGGATGTGAAAAAGGATAAAGAATTTCCGGAGCTTCCCAGATTCGGCCTCCGTCTGTTTCTGGACGGGGAGATGGATGACGTTTCCTATTATGGCATGGGCCCGGAGGAGAGCTATCGCGATAAATGCCGGGCCGCCACCCATGGGCTGTATGAGAGAAGGGCCACGGGGCTGCATGAGGATTATATCCGTCCCCAGGAGAACGGGAGCCATACAGACTGCGATTATGTAGTGGTATCTGACGGAGAGGCGGGGCTGGCGGCCGTCTCTGAGCAGACGTTTTCTTTCAATGTATCTCCCTATACCCAGGAGGAACTGGAAGATAAGAAACACAATTATGAATTGAAGCCTTCAGACGACATCATCCTGTGCCTAGATTATGCCCAGAACGGAATAGGTTCCAATAGTTGCGGCCCCAGGCTTATGGAAAAATACAGATTTGATGAGAAAAATTTTACATTTGATATGAAGCTTGTGCCATTCTGGCGTCCGGACCGTGAGCTTTTGCAGTTCTGAATGAGGTGCAGCGTTCCGGCGTGAAAATTACAAATACAGTCCGTCTGCCAGGACATCCAGGCATGCATAAATCCGGAGCGGGATATCCAAGGGCGGAGGGAATGTAAATAAAGAATGAAGGAGAGAACTTTTTATGCAGGAAAAAACGTATTTAAAGTGGTACAACAAAGTGGGCTATGGCTCCGGAGATATCGCGGGAAACGTGGTATATGCATTCCTGTCCTCTTTTGTGATGATTTATCTGACCAATACAGTAGGGCTGAATCCCGGGGTAGTGGGAACCCTCATTGCGGCATCCAAATTTTTTGACGGAGTTACTGATATTTTTTTCGGCGCCATGATCGATAAGACAAAGACCAGGCTCGGCAAGGCGAGGCCGTGGATGCTTTATGCCTATATTGGCTGTGCGGTCACACTGGCGGCTATTTTTGCCATCCCTGTAGATCTGGGAGAAACGGCGCAGTATGCCTGGTTTTTTATTGCCTACACACTCTTGAATGCCGTATTTTATACGGCCAACAATATCGCCTACTCGGCATTGACGGCCCTGGTGACAAAAAACAGTAAGGAGCGGGTGCAGATGGGGTCTTATCGGTTTATATTTGCCTTTGCCACCAGCCTTCTTATACAATCCGTAACCATCGGGGCTGTGGCCGCTCTGGGCGGCGGGGCCGCAGGCTGGCGAACCGTAGCCATCATCTATGCGGTGGTCGGCCTGACAGTCAACACCCTTTCCGTGCTGTCAGTAAAAGAACTTCCGGAGGATGAATTGGCGGAGCCCGGCGAGGGGGAAGAACAGGAAGAAAAATACGGCCTTGCGGCAGCGGTGAAGCTGCTGGTTTCCAACCGCTTTTATCTGATGATCTGTGTGGTATATATTCTCCAGCAGGTGTACGGGGCCATGCTCAATATGGGCATCTATTATATGACGTATGTCTTGAAAAATGAAAACCTCTATGGCGTGTTCTCCTGGGCTATCAATATCCCACTGATCGTGGCGCTGGTGTTTACGCCGGCCCTGGTGGCGAAATGGAAAGGGATGTACAAACTGAATGTGAGGGGCTACATGCTGGGCACCTTCGGACGCGCTATGGTAGTGGCGGCAGGTTATCTGGGCAGCGTGCCCTTGATGCTTCTGTTTACCGGGGTTGCGGCTCTCGGGCAGGGGCCCTGGCAGGGAGACATGAACGCGGTCATCGCTTCATGCTCCGAATACACGTATCTAACTAAGCACAAACGGGTGGACGGAACGATGTACTCCTGTACTTCCCTGGGCGTAAAACTGGGCGGCGGCCTGGGAACAGCCATTGCCGGATGGATGCTGGCTGCCAGTGGTTTTGACGGCGCCGCCCCGGTGCAGCCGCAATCCTGTATCCGGATGCTGCACTTTATGTATCTGTGGATCCCGCTGGCCATTGACTTTATCATCACGCTGGTTCTTTTCAAAATGAATGTGGAAGGAGCAAACGAGAAGCTGAGACAGCAGGCAGGGCAGTAAAATTATAGCGGTAAAAGAGCAGCGGCTCTTTTACCGCTATAATAAAATTTAGAAAAAAATGTCAAAAAAGTGTTGACAAAAGGCGTAATAAGCGATATACTGGCCAAGCTGACGTTGAAGAGACCATGGACAGCAACTTATTCATGAAATTATTTAAAAAAATTGAAAAATAAATGAAAAAAGTGCTTGACAAATGCAAAACGACGCAGTATACTAAACAAGCTGTCGCAAGAGCGGCAGG
>CAJUQO010000024.1 GCA_910588295.1 uncultured Lachnospiraceae bacterium
CCTGCCGCTCTTGCGACAGCTTGTTTAGTATACTGCGTCGTTTTGCATTTGTCAACTGTTTTTTTATTTTTTATCAGCTGATTGTCATTCCCATGACCTGCTCTCTGCGACGTCAGTGATCGTATTATATCTCCTCCCTTTTCCTTCTGTCAAGTGTTTTTTGTCATTTTTTGTATTTTTTTGAATAAAAAAAACAATTGGACTTTTCCCTATTATATAGACAAAAGATGTCCCCCGGCAAATACTCAAAATGGTCTGCCGGGGGACATCTCAGGACAAATACTGACGCATATTTTTCAAAGCATGCTTTTCCAGACGGCTGACTTGGGCCTGGGAGATTCCGATTTCCTTTGCCACCTCCATCTGGGTCTTTCCCTCAAAGAAACGAAGTCCTACAATATATTTTTCCCTGTCGTTGAGTCTTTTCATCGCCTCCTTCAGGGAAAGATCCTCAATCCAGTTTTCCTCTCTGTTCTTTTTATCACTGATCTGATCCATCACGTACAGCATATCGCCGCCTTCCGTATAAACGGGTTCATACAGGCTCATGGGACTCTGGATGGCGTCCATGGCATAGACGATATCTTCCTTATTAATGCCCACCTCCTCTGCGATCTCATTGATCGTGGGCTCCTTAAGATTTTTCTTCACATAATTTTCCCTGGCGTAAATGGCTTTATAAGCCGTATCTCTCAGAGAACGGCTCACACGGATACTGTTGTTGTCCCTGAGATAGCGCCGGATTTCCCCCACGATCATCGGTACGGCATATGTCGAAAACTTTACATTCAGTTCCGTATCAAAATTGTCAATAGCCTTAATCAGTCCGATGCATCCGATCTGAAAAAGATCGTCCGCATTTTCATTGCTGCCTGAGAAGCGTTTAATTACGCTGAGCACCAGGCGGAGATTTCCTTTTATATACCGTTCACGGGCCTCTGTATCCCCGGCCCGGATCTTTTCAAATAAAGTTTCCTTTTCCTCATTACTGAGTACGGGCAGCTTTGCCGTATTAACACCGCAAATCTCCACTTTATTCAACGCCATAATAAGAATCCTCCTGTCATGTGTGATACTAAAATGATTCTCATTTGGCGATTTGAATATACCAGAACCGGGAAAATTTAAAAAATAATGCGCCTTGACAAACTGTTTTCCGCCGTTTACTTACTCATACTTCACGATATCCTTTTTCAACTGTTTCATGATCCTTTTTTCCAGGCGGGATATATAAGACTGGGAAATCCCCAGGATATCCGCCACTTCTTTCTGGGTTTTTTCCTGTCCGTCAGGCATGTTGATGCCAAACCGCAGACGGATAATGGTCTGTTCCCGGCGGTTCAGGCGAGAAATAGCCCGGGACAACAGATGGCATTCCACCTCCTGTTCCAGATTGCGGTAGATGATATCCTCGTCGGTGCCCAGGATGTCCGACAGCAGCAGTTCATTGCCGTCCCAGTCCACATTCAGCGGCTCATCAATCGATACCTCCAGCCGGGTTTTGGAATTTCTCCTGAGATACATAAGGATCTCGTTCTCAATACAGCGGGAAGCGTAAGTGGCCAATTTGATCTTTTTCTCCGGATTAAAGGTATTGATCGCTTTGATCAGGCCAATGGTTCCAATAGATATCAGATCTTCCACACCCACACCGGTATTGTCAAATTTTTGAGCTATATAGACAACCAGCCGCAGATTATGCTCGATCAGCCTGCTCCTGGCATCGTCGTCTCCCTGATCCGCCAGCCTTCCGATCATTTCAGACTCCTCTTCGGGCGGCAGCGGAGCCGGGAGTATATCCGACCCTCCTATGTAACAAACCTCTCCTGTTTTCTGTATAACCATCCTGGTGAACCCCGGGAAACACGGGGTTCTCCCACTTCTGCCGGTTGTATAATACGCCATTTTTCCATTCCTCCTATTCCTGCAAAACATCCGGATTCAGTATCATCTGATAAGCCGGTCCAAATAATGTGCTGTTCTCGGAAACAGCAATCCTCGGATGCATTGTCATTCCTTTTCTTCCGTTTTCTCCAAGTATCAGATAATCTGCTGTAAAGCACAGGAGCATACCTTCCGGGCACCCCAGACTTTTATAGGGCAAATAGTGAAGCGACAGGCTCCTCGTATCCTCCCCACGCACAAATTTCTCCAGGCATACTTCCAGTTCAGGGAAGCTTTCCCGGATCAACCGACGGCTCACAATGGATACCGGCAGTCTCCGCAGCCCGTCATACAGGCAGTTTCCCGTATCATAGAGTCCCTTTATCCAGATCAGACGCCCCTCAATGGATAATCCCACCGGAAATATGCTGCGTTTTCTTTTCTGCTCCCCGGCAGCCGCCAAAATCCGCACCATACCGGCCAGTCCCAGAGCCGCAAATACGTACATCACCGGATAGATCCGCCCGGCCAACAGCGCTCCTCCCAGACATATTCCGCCCAAAAGGACGGTCAGCATGAGTTTACCCGCCCAGATAGCCAGCCAGTCCCTCAAAGTGCATTTTCCCCATATAAACCGCAGAAGTATCCCCTCGGCAGCAAGGCTTCCTGTCACCACCGTCTGCCAGGCGGCGCCCGAAAGAAGCAATCCCCAGAATACGGACAGCTCCAAAACCGCGGTCAACAGTTTTCGTCCTGTCGATGCGGGATGATGCCGCGCTGCGCACAGACAATCGAACAGCAGATAGCCGATCGCTGCCTGCCCAAACCACATCCCGAGGAATTCTGCCGGCAAACGCAAAAAAACACCTCCCCGCCTCCTCTGGCATCCATCCGTCACTCGGATGAATCCCATTATAGAAGCGGGGAAGTGCTTTATTTGTCAAAATGGGGAACCTGCCCCCAAAAAAACTTTCGACAGTGTTATCCTCCTTTTCTGCGGCAGGAGGATTTTCCATCAGGAATGTAGAAGCATGAGAATTTTTTTCATATCGGCCATGTCGATCTGCCCCGGCGCGGAGGCTTCTGTCACTGACCCAAACGTGACTGACGATCCGACGAGTTCTCCGGCCAGGCGGCTCACAGCTCCCAGTCGGCCCATGGACATGGTAATCAGGGGCCTTGCCGTATGGCGACGATATTCTTCCGTCACGGCGAGAAGCCGGAGGACGTCTTTTGCCGTATCCGGCATGACTGCCAGTTTCAGTATATCCGCCCCAGCCTGATCCATATCGGATAAAATATTTCTCATCTCCGCAGAATCCGGCGTATCGTGGAAATGGTGATTGGAGCCGATCACTGTTACGCCCTTTTTATGAAGAGACTCTATCAATCCGGCGGCATGGACAGCGTCATGCATAACCTCCACATCCACCAGATCCACCTGGCCGCTCCCGGCTGCCCCTGTGAGAATCCCATCATATGCATCGGCGGATACCGCCAACGCACCGCCCTCTCTTTCGGTGCGTACCGTGAAAAGCAGAGGCGTCTCTCCGAGACAATTTCTCACTTTTTTCAGCACTGTACACACATTTTTCTCATTCCGTATCCCCGAAAAAAAATCTGCCCGCCATTCCACCAGATCCGGCCCTTTTGCCACAGCCTCTTTGGCCCGCCGGATTATTTCATTCTCCGTGCCTCCCATAACCGGTACGCAGATCTTTGGCATTCCTTCGCCGATCATACATCCTCTCACTCTTATCGCCTTTGTCATATTCTTTCGCACCCCGGCATTTTGCAGGGCCTCTCCCTTCCTGTTATGTCTGAATTTTACCACACCCCTTCTTTACAGAGCAAGCCTGTACATGATAAGATAAGCTAAGACAGCAGACCGGCTTTCGGGCCAGACTGCTGTCTTAGCTCAAAATCCATACAAAGGAAGGAACACTTATGAATATACCTATTACGGGACATACCGGTCTGTTCGGCCTGCTGGGAAGCCCGGTCCGGCACAGCCTTTCACCCCTCATGCATAACGAAAGTTTCCGTTATCACGGATTGGATTATGTATACCTCTGTTTTGAAATCGGTGAAGACCGGCTAGCACAGGCTGTCCGCGGACTGACAGCGGCGGGCATCCACGGTTTCAACCTGACCATGCCGAACAAAAACCGAATGGCGGAACTGTGTGATAATCTCTCACCCGAGGCCGATATCATGCAGGCAGTCAACACAGTAGTCAACAGGGACGGTGTTCTGACCGGTTACAATACCGACGGCACCGGTTTTATGCAGGCCGCCCTGGATGCCGGATATCCTCTCGCCGGCGAGACGGCCACTGTCATCGGTACCGGAGGCGCCGGAACGGCGATCTGCGCACAGGCCGCTCTGGACGGCGTAAAAAAGCTTAACATCTTCGCCCGCCCTTCCAGCCGCTTTTATAACCGGACCCAGGAACTGGCTGACCGGATCAATCGTGATACAGATTGTGAAGCCGCCCTCTATGATACGGCTGACATGACCGCCATGAAAAACTGTGCTTCCGAAAGCAAAATGATCATAAACGCCACCTCCGTGGGCATGGCCCCCCATACGGAACAGTGCGTCGTCACCGATCCTGACGTTTTCCATGAAGGCCTTGTGGCCTGTGATATCATCTATAATCCCAGAGAGACCCGTTTCCTGCAGACGGCCGCAAGCCGGGGCTGCCGGACATTCAACGGCGTATATATGCTGCTGTACCAGGGCGCCGCCGCTTTCCGCCATTTTACCGGGCTGGACATGCCCGTAGATCTTGTGAAGGAAAAATATTTCCGGCAGGAGCCGTAACCGCTCAGGCTGTCAGGCCAGTTTCCCGAAGTCTCTTCCGGCTCTGACAAAAGTGTGTTCCCGCAGGGTCGGCATATCATTGGCCGTATCCACATCAATGATATCCGTACCGTTTGTACTGATCTTTTCTATAGTCCTGTGAATATCCCCGCAGATATGCGTGATAGCCCTGACGCCGTTCCGATGAATTGCCTCGATCAGCCGTTTTTCATACTTTACATAATTGATGGAATATTGTAGGCAGCGTTCCAAAAGCTCATGCACCGTCTCCGGTTCTGTCACGGTGCCCACCAGCAGCATGCCTTTCCTCCATCCCCCATATCCTGTCCACTCACCAGTATTGGAGTTTAAAAAATACCACTCCTATGGACGAAGTGGTATCTTATCACACATCTATATTTGAAGCCATTCTGACTCAGAATGCTGAAAGGGCCTACCAATCCATGTATCGGCATCTGAACCGTGTAAAAGTTCTTCTGGAAAAGGGCTGCAACACACATCCATGAGCGGCCTTTCTTCTTTATCTGCGGGCTTTCAAAAAGTCCGGAATCTGAATATCCTTCTTCTGCACGTTGCTGGACAACGGTGTGGGAGAAGGCATGGAAAACGGTCTGGCAACAAAAGGTTCCGCCGGTTTAACGGGTTCCGGAGAAGACACAGGCACAGACGCTTTAGCCATCTTCGGGGCAGAGGGTTTCTCCACTTTCTTCTTGAGCGCATCCTTCACGCTGGCCACCTTCGCTGTGGCATCGTCAAGGCCGGTGGCAATAACCGTGATCCTTGCCGTATCCACTGCAGAGTCATCATACATGGCGCCAAAGATAATATTAGCCTCATCCCCGGCCAGGCTCTGCACATAACTGGCAGCGTCATTGGCATCCATAAGGGAGATATCTCCGGAAATATTAATAATCACATGGGAAGCACCGGAAATCGTGGTCTCCAAAAGCGGGCTGGAAACAGCCTGCTGCACGGCCTCAAGAGCTTTGTCATCGCCCTTCGCCTCACCGATGCCGATATGAGCCACACCCTTGTCCACCATAACCGTCTTCACATCGGCAAAATCAAGATTGATCAGAGCCGGCAGGTTGATCAGATCCGTAATACCCTGCACGGCCTGCTGCAGTACCTCATCGGCCTTCTTCAAAGCTTCCGGCATGGTCGTGCGGCGGTCTACGATCTCCAGCAATTTATCATTCGGGATAATGATCAGCGTATCCACGTTCTCTTTCAGTTTATCGATACCCATCAGAGCGTTGCTCATGCGGGTCTTGGCCTCAAAGCGGAAAGGTTTGGTCACAACACCGACGGTCAGGATACCCATCTCTTTGGCAATACCCGCCACAACGGGGGCCGCTCCCGTACCGGTGCCGCCGCCCATACCACAGGTGACAAACACCATATCGGCGCCCTCCACCAGCTGACGGATCTCTTCCATGCTCTCCTCGGCGGCTTTCTCACCCACCTCCGGCTTTGCTCCGGCTCCCAGTCCCTTGGTGAGCTTCTCCCCTATCTGGAGCACGGTAGGTGCCTTACATAACGTCAACGCCTGTTTATCTGTATTGATACCGACGAACTCTACGCCGCCGATCGCTTCATCTACCATCCGATTGACTGCATTATTCCCTGCGCCGCCTACACCGATAACGATAATCTTCGCAGATGATTCAGCCTCGTTTGTCATGATCTCTAACAAAGTACTTCCTCCTTTTCAACCTTGTGTAATTTAACAAACCCCTTAATGGATAAATGTCCTTTTCATAAATGCATACGCTTATATAATATAATTTTATTTGTAAATACGCAACTCTTTTTTTCAAAAATATTGGGCCTGACAGGATTTTGCAAGGAATCGCGCCGTTTATATATTTCCTCCCGTCTTCTGCTCTCTCTGCACGGATAGATTCTTTTTAGATTTATCTTCGGAAAATATAATATTTTCCGTACTCCCATTGTACTCTTCCAGGTGCAGTTCTCCGGATTTTCCGGAAAGCTCCGGCAGAATAGCCGCGGCCCTGGAAATCTTTTCTTCCGTCTCCCTGTCCTCCCCCAGAAGAATACGGATCTTCTCGTAATAAAGAGTTACCTCGCTATCCTCATTGAATTCCACCTGTTCCGGAATAATCTGATATTTGTTCAACATACGGCTGATACCCAGAATCGTATTAAATACTTTCTGGTCTTTCACCGGCAAAACCTCCTGCATCTGTACACTGTCAAAAGCCAGGCCCGTGATCAGCGGTACTTCCGTCATTGCCGCCACAGAGGACGTGGCCGGTTTGCCCACCATCGGTTCGGCTCCCGGAAGCTCCGCCTCCTGAAGCTGTTCCTGGGCCTGCCCCTGCTGATCTCTCCTTTCATCATGAACCTCGCTTTTGACAATCCGCCCATTCGCGTCAAAATACATATCACAATCCAGATACCGCACATAGCCAATCACCTGGGTTTCCTGTACTGTGATGCGGATACTGTGATTATCCACCATCCGCACCTCAATACTCTCCACCAACGGCAGATTGGCCGGGGCATATTTCTTCTTTTTATAGGAGAGATAACGCGCATTATCGGAAAGCAGACCGCTCTGCACCTCTGCTATAATTTGCTCATCGCTGTACCGTGTATTTCCGATCACACTTACGTTCTGGATGGAATACTGTATAGAAAACCATATTCCCAGCACAACCGCTGCCAGGATCACCCCGGCAATTGTACCGACCCATATGTATACGCCATTCTGTCTACGACCATAATCCGATCTCATGTTTTACTGTCTATCTTTACAATCCTTCCCCCCAGCAGATTGATTTCCTCGTAAAAGGATTCATAGCCCCTTTCTATATATTCCTGACATTCTACCACAGTCTGGCCCCGGGCCGCAAGCCCTGCCACCACCAGGGCCGCCCCACCTCTGAGATCCTGGGCCCTGACCGCACAGCCTGTAAGCCGCACAGGCCCCTCCACCATGGCCTCATTATCCATGATCCTGATCCGGGCCCCCATACGGGACAACTGCCCGGCGACCCGAAAGCGATCCTCAAAAATCGTTTCCCGTATCCTGCTCACCCCCTCCAAAGTACAGCATACCGCCATCAACGGGGACTGCAGATCCGTGGGAAAACCGGGGTGCACGGCTGTCGTGACTTCACCGACATTATTCCGCACCCGGCGGCTGTCCGTTAACAGTGTACCACCGTTCCATGAAAACTGTCCACCCATTTTCTCATAAACCTTCAGTAATTCATCCAGCTCCTCCCGGGGCGCCCCCACGAGGCTGACCTGTCCCCGGGTGACAGCGCCGGAAAGCACCAGCGTCCCCGCCGCAATCCGGTCAGCGGGAATCGTATATTCTCCGTCATGGAGGCGGCTGTTCCCGGCTATACAGATAGATCCGGTGCCGTCTCCCTCGATATCGGCTCCCATGCACCGCAGAAAAGCGCACAGGTGCCTGATCTCCGGTTCCCTGGCGCAGTTTTCAAGAATCACCGGCTCCCTGGCATAGACAGCGGCCAGTATCCCATTCTCTGTAGCCCCCACACTGGGACGGGGAAACCGATGCCGGACACCTTTCAGCTCCTTGCAGCTTAGCACTAACTGCCGGCCTTTCCGTTCGATCGCGGCTCCCATGTCGGCAAACAATTTCAGATGATAGTCAATGGGCCTTTTTCCAATCACACACCCGCCGGGATAACCGATCTGCACCCTGCCGCAGCGTCCCAACATACTTCCCATCAGCATCACCGATGACCGCATCCGCCCGCACAGCCCTTCCTCCACCGCCGTCCCGCAGATCTGAGAACAATCCAGAATCAGCGTATGTCCCTCCCACCGGGTTCCGGCCCCGAAATCCTTCAGCATCTGTTCCATATTGTATACGTCGGATATCCGGGGACAATTATGTAAGACCGTGTACCCTCTATGTAATATGGCACCGGCCATGATAGGCAGCGCCGCATTTTTGGAGCCCTGGACAGGAATCTCACCCTTCAGGCAGACTTCGCCGCCTACTAGAATCTTCCCCACTCATACACTCCCAAACTTTTCTTATCCTTATATATATGCGTTCCGGAACCGTTTTGTTACTGTTTTGCCAAAGGATCAGGGGTTCCGATGAACCGTCTGACGGCTGATATTCAGAGCAATGCCCATTTCCCCGTGGAGAAATACCACCGATGTGCCGCCATAACTGATAAACGGAAGGGTGATACCTGTGTTGGGAATAGAGTTTGTGACCACGGCCACATTCAGGAGCACCTGCAGGGCAATATGAACCATAATGCCCGCGCAGATCAGGCTCCCTTTCAAATCCGGGGCCCGGACGGACAGAAGCATCAGCCGCCACAGTAAAAAGCCAAATACTGCCAGCAAAAATACTGCCCCGAAGAAACCTGTCTCCTCGCACACAATGGAAAAAATCATGTCATTCTGGGCCTCCGGCACAAAACCCAGTTTCTGCATGCTGCCGCCCAGTCCTGTTCCGAACAGGCCGCCGCTGCCGATGGCATAGAGTCCCTGGATAGTCTGGAACCCTTTATCATAATTCTCCGGATCCAGCCAGACGGCAATCCGCTCCAGTCTGTAGCTCTCTGCCGCCAGAAACACACCCGCCAGCAGCGCCGCCGCCCCGCCCAGCCCTACGAACTGCATATAGTAGGGATTAGACATAAAGATCAGACATGCGGCAATACCCAGGATAATGATGGCGGTACTCAGATTATTGGTAGCCACCAGGGCCACTATGGGCAGTACATAGAGAAAAATTCTCACAGCGAAAAGCAATCCTGCTCTTTTGTTTCCCTGGCGGCTGATCACACCGGCCAGCAGGAGGATCACCGCCACCTTGGCCAGCTCTGAGGGCTGAAAAGAAAGAGGGCCCAGGGCCAGCCAGCGCTTCGAACCGTTATATTCCTGCCCCACAAAAAGCACCGCTGTGGACAGCGCTAGGGACAAAAAATAGATCAGCCCCGCATAGCGGGTGACCAGGTGATAGTCCGTACAGGACACACCGGCCATCACCGTCAATCCGAGACTGACTGCCAAAAACTGTTTTTTAAAATAGTAGGCAGCGTCATGGAACCTGGCCTGCCCGTAATAAGCCCCGGTGCTGTAGAGGTACACCATGCCAAGAACAGTGATCACCAGCACGGCTGCCAGAAGCGCCCTATCACATTTCTTATCCGCCCGAAAGAGTTCTGCCATCCGCCCTGCTCCGGAAAACACTGCTTTTCCATCACTATATGCGAAGGATGGACAGTATAGAACCGCTATATACCCTCCCCGGTTCAGAAAACGGGAACAGGATGCCGCCGCAACCGCTCCGCCTAAAGCCGTCCCACATATTCCTTAAATTTCCTGCCGCGAATCTCATAGTTTGGAAACTGTCCCCAGCTCGCGCAGGCCGGCGACAGCAGCACCGCTTCTCCCGCCACGGCATGATCCGCGCAGATCCGGACAGCCTCCTCCAGATCGTCGGCCAGGATCGTATCCATAAAGCCGCAGCCATGGGCAGCCTCGGCGATCTTTTCCCTGGTCTGCCCGATCAGTACCAGGCCCCGTACTTTGCCGTCAAAAGCCCGGATCCACTCTTCATAGGAGGAATCTTTATCATAACCGCCGCCAATCAGCCAGGTGGGCCGGTTCATGGCCCGAATACCCTTAATCGCAGCGTCGGGGTTCGTTCCCTTGGAATCATTATAGTAAACCACGCCGTTTTTTTCAGTCACATACTCGATCCGATGTTCTACAGCGTGAAAATTTCTCACTGAATGGCGGATGCTGTCCATGGGCACTCCGGCCCGCCAGGCCATCGCCACGGCAGCCATCACGTTTTCATGGTTATGGCGACCCAGCAGATGTAGCTCATTGGTATCGAGCACATCTATTTCCCTGCCTTCCACGGAGAGCACGATCGTCTCCCCCCGCAGATAGATTCCTTCGGGCAGCTCCCGCTTACTGGAAAAATACATGACCGACGCCGGCGCCGTTTTTCCGAACTCCCGGAGCGCCTCGTCCTCGTAATTCAGCACCACCGTATCCTCTTTGGTCTGATTCCGGCAGATCTGCTCCTTTACACGAATGTATTCCGCCATGGTATGATGGCGGTTCAGATGATCTTCGGTGATATTTAAGATCGCGCTGACCCGGGGATGGAAGGTGTGAACCGTCTCCAGCTGAAAGCTGCTGATTTCCGCCACCGTCACTGTGTCCGGCACCATCTCAAGGGCTACGGAGGTATAGGGCGTACCGATGTTACCCACCACATAGACACTGTCCCGGGCGTCCGCCATGATCCGTCCCAGCAGGGCTGTGGTGGTAGTTTTCCCGTTGGTCCCGGTGATCGCCAGCACCGTCCCCTGCCCGGCCTGCCAGGCCAGCTCCACCTCGCCCCACACGGGAACCTTTTCCTTGATCCGCAGAACATCCGGCAGATCCGTAGGCACTCCGGGACTCAAGACAGCCAGATCCAGATCATCCAGCGCCTCCTCCGGTAATTCTCCCAGGATCACCCGGGCGCCTTCCCTTTTCTTCAGCTTTGCCAGGATCTCCTCCGGCTCCTGCCTATCGTTTCCGTCATAGAGGATTACTCCGGCCCCCTTTTCCAGCAAAAGATCCGCTGCCCCTATACCGCTCACTCCTGTGCCGAATACCAGCACCCGTTTATTTTCCATATCCATGGTCTCCTCCTACATACCCAAAAAGCCAATCATACAAAGTATCGCCGTCAGAATAGCAAACACAAATACCACCCTTGTCTCGGACCAGCCGCAGAGCTCAAAATGATGATGGATCGGAGCCATCTTGAATATCCTCTTTCCCCCGGTGGCCTTGAAATAAGTCACCTGGAGCATCACGGACAATACCTCCACCACATAGACCAGTCCCACCAGCAGCAAAAAGATCGGCATCTGCAGCATGTAAGCCGACCCGGCCACAAAACCACCCAGGGCCAGGGAGCCGGTATCACCCATAAATACGCTGGCCGGAAAGCAGTTGAACAGCAAAAACCCCATCAACGCCCCTGTCACCGCGCAGGTGATCGGCGTGATCCCGCTGCCCTTCATGAGGGCCGCCACTGTGAAAAAAATAGCCACCATCACCGTCACGCTAGAGGCCAGGCCGTCCAGGCCGTCAGTAAAGTTTACACCGTTTACCGTACCCACCACCGCAAAAAACAGTACGGGAACCGCCAGCCAGCCGATATCCAGATGATACCCGCCGGTAAAAGGGATCTGCAGCGTCAGCGGTATGTTTGTATATAAGATCAGATACAGTGCGAATATACCCGTCACCACAAGCTGCAGCGCCATCTTTTGCCTGGGAAACAGGCCGTCCGAGCGATGCAGCACCACCTTGAGATAGTCATCCAGAAAACCGATCAGGCCGAAACCCAGGGTCAGAAACAGCACGGGAATGATATCCGGATTGCTCCTGACAAAAAAAAGTGACGTAACTGTAGTCGCGATCAGAAAAATCAGGCCGCCCATGGTGGGCGTACCGGCTTTCTTCAAATGGGACTGGACACCGTCCTCCCTCTCCGTCTGCCCCACCTTCAGCCTGCGCAGAAAAGGAATAATAAACGGCGCCAGAGCCACGCTGATCACAAAAGCCACAATCACAGGTATCACAATACTTGTATCCATATTTCCCTCCACAAGCGCATCTCTGCGCTAAATTTGCCCTCAGTATTTCCGCGGTAACACAATTGCCCGGTTCCTGAATCGTTACCAGTATACGTCCTTTTTCTTCATTAATCAACTATTTTATCGGCTTCGCTGCCGTCCTCTTTTACAGGAGCCTTTTCAATGCCCAGCCAGGGAAGGATATTCTCATAGATCCCTCGGATCACCGGGGCGGCAATGGTGCCGCCATAATATACTCCCTGAGGATTGCGGATAATGCAGATCCCCAGGATCTCGGGATCATCCGCCGGGGCGAAGCCCACAAAGGAAGCAATATAACGGTTTGCGCTCCGGGGCAGGGTCTGGGAGGTGGCCGTCTTTCCGCCGATGGCATAACCTTCGATATAGGCGTTCTTCCCTCCGCCCTCGGACACCACTTTTTCCAAGGCAAACTGCATGGTCTCGGATACTTCGGCGGATACGATCCTCTCCCCCTCCCCGTAGTCCAGCACGCGGATATAGCTGCCGTCGGCGCTCTCCAGGGACACGCCGATATGGGGCGTCACTGTGGTACCGCCGTTTACCAGAGCGCAGACCGTAGACGCCAGCCGGATCGGCGTGATCTGGAAGGACTGGCCGAAGGCCATGGTGGCCAGCTCCACCTGCCCGATATTTTTCAGGTCATGCATGATCGTTCCCGCCTCACCTGGCAGGTCAATCCCCGTTTTCTCAAACAGCTTAAATTTTTTAAAATAATTATAGAAGGTTTCCGCCCCCAGCCGCAGGGCCACATCCATAAAAACGGGATTGCAGGAATTCTCAATGCCCTGCAGAAAAGTCTCCGCTCCATGGCCGGTCCGCTTATGACAGTGGATCCGTCTGTCCTCCACCACACGGTAACCGCCGCAGGAAAAGGAATCCTCCAGTGTGACCACTCCCTGCTCCAGAGCTGCCGAGGCCGTGATGATTTTGAAGGCAGAGCCCGGCTCATAGGTATCATTGAGACAGGCGTTGCGCCACATCCCGTTCAGTTTATCCTGAAGGGCGTCGCCGGACAAACCTTTGTTTTCCCCCGTATCCGGCAGAGTGAACGGATCGTTCAGGTTAAATTCCGGCGCGTTCACCATGGCGTAAATCTCCCCGTTTTTCGGGTTCATCAGAAGGATGGAGACACTGTCGGCCTGTTTTTCCTCCAGCACTTTCTCCGCGGCCTGGGTGGCGTACATCTGCATATTCACGTCCAGGCTGGTGGTCAGATTCCAGCCGTCCACCGGCTCGATCCGGTTTTCGCCCGCATCGGGCAGATCCACCCCCTTGGCGTCGGTCTCCACGAGGATCGTCCCCGCCGTGCCCTGAAGCCATTTATCATATTCTACTTCCAGCCCTACGATTCCCTGGTTATCCGCTCCCGTAAAACCCAATACCCGGGACGCCAAGGAATCATAGGGGTACGTCCGTTTATAATCTTCATCCACTTTCACCCCCGGCAGCTTGAGCGCCCGAACCGCATCGCCGGTCTCCTTGGGCACATTGGAAGCGATCCGTTCCATGGAGGAAACCTTCTCTACCTTTTTTCTCACCCGCTCCTCATCCAGAGACAGTATCTCGCAGAGAGTGCGGGTCACTTCATCTTCATCCTCGATCTGGCTGTGCACCACGGAGATCGTGCAGACCGGCTCATTGGAGGCCAGCACTGTTCCGTTCCGGTCAAGGATCAGCCCCCGGGCCGCTTTGATGGGCCTCTCCCTCTCGTGGAGCTGCTGCGCTTTATCCGAGTAATAATCCCCCCGAAATACCATCAGATAAAACAGCCGCACCGATAAAAGGCCCAGAATAGCCACAAATACAAGAAATAGAAGATATACCTTTCTTCTGTGAAAAATCTTGTTTTTCTGCATAAAAACCCCCACAGATTCATCCTTTTAATTTATGGAAGAATCTATGGGGTTATACCTCCGGTCCGTCTTTACTGGATGAATTTGAGATCGCCG
Source organism: uncultured Lachnospiraceae bacterium (assembly GCA_910588295.1). GTDB lineage: Bacteria > Bacillota > Clostridia > Lachnospirales > Lachnospiraceae > UBA11957. The sequence goes on from CAJUQO010000024.1 coordinate 14,318, forward strand.
TTGGACACGCCGTCGGAATCTAACTGGTCGCCGCCGGTGATCTGCTGCTTATCCTGGGGCGGCTCCGGCAGATTGGCATTATCCGCTCCTTCCGGGGCGTCCTGGTTGTAGGAAGCCTCTGGATCCTGGGGATCCGCTGTCACTCCCTGGCCTGTACCGGGCGCCTCCCGGCCCGGTTCGGCCGTATCCCCGGTTCCCTCCGGCGCCTCCTGACCCAATGCCTGCCCTCCCTTCTTCCTGGCAATCAGATCCGCCATCATGGTGTCAAAAGCCTGTACCTTCTCCGGAGGCGTCACCTCATCCTCATCGGGAAACAGATTCAGATAAGGAAGCAGTTCCGTCATGATCTGTTTACAGAGGTACTGCGGGTATTTGCTGTCCGCCTGATCCGCCAGGTTCGGCTCGTCCACCACTACATAGATCACCACCTTCGGGTCATCTAGGGGCGCAAAACCGATAAAGGATACCAGATATTTGTCGGGGCCTTCCCGCAGCTTCTGCGCCGTGCCCGTCTTTCCGCCCATACTGTAACCGTTGACTTTTGCGTATTTTCCGCTGCCCTGGAGAGATGTAACAGAGGCAAGATAATCTTTCACCTCGTCGGACACCTCCGTGGAAGCCGTCTGGCGTACCAGCACAGGCTCATTGCTCTGCACTACGGCCCCCGCGCTGTTGCGTATCTCCCGCACGATGCGGGGCTGATACAGATAGCCGCCGTTGACCACCGAAGAAAATGCGTTGACCTCCTGCAGCATCGTGCAGGTAAATCCCTGCCCGAAGGATGAAGTTGCCAGTTCCACAGCCCCCAGGCCGTCCTCGGTAAAAAGTGTTCCCGAAGCCTCACCCGGCAGATCAATGCCTGTCCGGGAGCCGAAGCCATAGGTTTTCTGATACTTTAAAAACTGTGAGGCGCCCATCTTCTTGCTGATCTGCATCATGGCGTCATTACAGGACACCATCAGAGATCCTGCCAGATCCAACTGGCCATGGCCGGAGGGATAAATGCTGCAATGGATTTCGTCGTTTGGGCCAAATTTCTGAAGGCCGTCGCAATAGTAGGTGCTGTCCTCGGAGATCACACCGGCTTCCAGGGCCCCGGCCACCGTCATGGGTTTAAATGTGGAACCCGGCTCAAAAGCCGAGCTGATACAGTAGTTCTGCCAGAGTTTCTGCAGATTCTCCAGCATCATATCATCATTCATCAGCGAAATGTCCATATCACTATAGAAAGGCGTCAGATCCCGGGGATTATTCAGATCATAGGGCTCGGAGCTGGCCATGGCCAGGATCTGCCCGTTTTTGGGATTCTGCACCACCACGCCTATGTTCGCGGCGCCGTTTTTGCCATGGGGCCCCCCCGAGAGCGCCGTCCAGAGGTCGTCCACCTTCTCCTCCACCATTTTCTGGATATTCACATCAATGGTCGATACCACGGTATTGCCGTCCTGGGCAGGTATAATCGTCTGCTCCGCCGTATCATTACCGGTGATATACCCATACTGGCGGCCGTTGGTTCCGTTCAGCACGCTGCTGTAGTATCCCTCGATGCCCCATTCGGCCTCCGTCCCGTCGTAGGTAAAGCCAATCACGTCACAGGCCAGCGACTTCAGAGGATAGGCCCTCCGGTAATTTTCTTCAAACCAGATACCCTTGACGCGGCTTCTTTTTAACTTCTCCTCATCGCTCAGCTCCGTAGTCTCCTCGTCGGGACTCAGGTAATTCTCAAAATTTTTCTTTTGCTCGATGGTGACATCTTTGAGCAGGATCTGATACTGGCTGGCTGCCGTGGTTGCGTCGCTGAGGCGTTTCCGCACGTCCGTCTCATCCACGGCAAAATGCTGTAGGAGAGCCTCTACCGTCGGTTCCAGATACTCTTCCCTGCTGTTGACCACCTTGCAGTCCAGAATCAGATTGTACACCTTTTCACTGGTTGCCAGCACCGTTCCGTTGGTATCCAGAATATCCCCCCGTTTGAAAGGTATGGTACGGCTTGAGTACTGCTGCTGGGACTGAGTCAGCACCTTTTTCTTATAGGTATCCCCGCTTTTTGCGTTAATCACGGTAATTCTTATGGCTAAAGCAACAAAAGCCAGCATGACCACCAAAAAAAGTCCTACCAGCTTCGTTCGCATCTTTCCGTTCGGTTTCCTCCTGTATATGGGATCCACCTTCTTATTTTCTTCCAATGCCACATCTGCTCCTTTACTTTATAAATCCGCCGCCAGGCGGCATCCATTCAGGGATGCCAAATGCGCCAGTTCCGTACAGGCCGAACCGCTGCCTTCTATTTATCTGTATCCGGTACATCCGTATATTGCCTCAGATAACCGCTCCCGTCCGTGCTGTACTGCACAATCTGATCCTGATCGGGATAATGCATCCCCAGCTTCTGTGTGGCGATCTGGTATACCTCGTCCAGATCCACTGAAGCATATAGGGAATTCTCCAGCGCGTCATTGTCCGCACGGATCTCCGTAAGCGCTGTCTGCCTGGCAGCTATCCTTTTCGACTGGCTCGTGATCTCGGTTTTCAATTGTATATAAGATACACACATAAATACGGCGACGGTGGATACCACGGCTAGGAAAACCACATAGCCGCGGTTTACGCTCAGGGCCTTCGCCCTGTTTTTCCTAGTCTTTTTGCTGAGCCGCCTCTGTATTTCCGGCTGCTGCTCCACTTCCGGGGCCAGCTCGCCGACCCGGACAGTATTGCCGTCATAGTAATATGCGTTTTCCTCTATCGGTGCAAGGCTGTTTCTCCTGCTCATCTATATTTGTCACCTCATTTTTACGTTCTCCGCTCAAAGACGCGCAGCTTCGCGCTCTTGGAACGCGGATTCTCTTCCAGCTCCTCCCGGCCCGGAAGAATCGGCTTGCGGGTTATCACCCGTCCCTGAGATACCCTGCCGCACACGCACACCGGAAAATTCGGCGGGCAGATACAGGGATTCTCATTTTTCCGGAAAATGGATTTGACAATCCTGTCCTCCAGAGAATGGAAGGTGATCACACAGATCCGTCCCCCATCGTTGAGAAATCGGATCATCCCATCAAGAGATTTTTCAAGAACGGCCAGTTCCTGGTTCAGCTCAATACGCAGAGCCTGAAAGGTCTTTTTGGCCGGATGGCCGCCGGTGGCCCGCATTTTCATCGGGATCGACTGCTTGATGATCTCTACCAGTTCCCCTGTGGTACGAATCGGCGCCTTTTGCCTCTCCGCACAGATATGCTTCGCTATATTCTTTGCAAATTGTTCTTCACCATACTCACGAATGACTCTGTATAGCTCTGCTTCTGTATATGCATTAACGATTGTTCCGGCTGTCTGTTCCTGCCTCTGGTCCATTCGCATGTCCAGCGGCGCGTCATACCGATAAGTAAATCCTCTCTCAGCCGTATCCAGCTGATAAGAGGACACACCCAGATCCAGCAGGATCCCATCCACGCCGGTAATATCTCTTTTGTTCAATTCCTGGACCATATCACAATAATTGCTGCGAATAATCGTCACCTGTTTCTCATACGCAGATAAACGATTACCAGCAGCAACTATTGCGGCTTCGTCCTGGTCTATTCCTATAAATCTCCCCGTGGCAGATAACTGCTTACAAATCTCCAGGGCGTGGCCGGCGCCTCCTAATGTGCCGTCCACATAAATCCCGTTCGCCTGAACCTTCAGATTGCTAATGGTCTCCTCCAGCAATACGGATCTGTGTCTGAATTCCATCCTACCTCCAGTGCGGACTGCGAAAATGCATACCTAAATGACAATCCCCATGTCCTGCATGCTTTCTGCTATGGCATCCATATCGTCGTAGTTACTGTTCTCCTCCCACTTCGCTTTACTCCAGATCTCGATCCGGGTAATGTTTCCTGTCAGCACCACATCCTTTTCCAGACCGGCAAATTCTCTCAGCGTAGCCGGTATGAGAACTCTCCCCTGCCGATCCAGCTCACAGGATGTCGCACCCGCCACAAAAAACCTTGAAAAGGTTCGGGCGTTTTTATTGGTAAGAGGCAGCGCTTTTAACTTTTCTTCAAAGGCCTGCCATTCGTTCATGGGATAAATCGAAAGGCAGCCATCCAAACCCTTTGTCAGTACGAACTCTTCTCCCAGTTGTTCCCTGAATTTGGAGGGTATGATCAATCTTCCCTTGGCGTCAATCGAATGACTGTATTCTCCCATAAACATAATGTAATAACCTCTTATGTCTGGTGTACCGAAGCTCCCCCAACAGCACACCGGCAGCAATCGCAGCGAGATCTGCCACTTTCTCCCCATTTGCTACCACTTTTCACCACTTCTTACCACTTGACACCTATTCTACTCTACCGGAGGGGAAAATACAAGTAAAAAATCCCGAAAAAGTTTTACGTTTTTTTTACGGATGCGGAAATATTTTCCATATTTTACGCCCTTTTTTGTAGACAAAAAAACCCGCTGGGGGCATTTGTGGGGATTATTTTCCGTTCAACCCCAAAAATGCCCAACCAACAGGCTATATGCAATGTCACTCATTATTCGATTTTCCAAAAGTGGGAGGCTGTCCCACTATCCGGCGTTCTTTTTCTCCCGACGCCGCTTCGCCAGGCCCAGGTACATCATTGCCGCCGAGATCACCACCAGACATCCGGAAAGGAGTTGGGAAACGGGAATCCCCACCACCGGGAGGAGCAGCTGATCCGTGCGCAGCCCTTCGATCCAGAGCCGTCCCAGGCCGTAGCCGATCAGGTAGCACAGAAATACCTGCCCGTCAAAAACTTTTTTCCGGCACATGACCAGCAAAACCGCCAGCACCGCCACATTCCAGAGACTTTCATACAGAAAAGTGGGGCTCACCTGTATGAATTCCACGCCGCCGATGGTCTGCACATGCTCCCACATGGCCGGAGTAATCTCGTGCTGGCGCACCGCCGACACGGGAAGCTGCATGGCCAGGAGCCCGTCCGTATAGTCTCCGAAAGCTTCCCGGTTAAAAAAATTGCCCCAGCGCCCCACGATCTGCCCCAGCACCAGGCCGATACAGGCCGTATCCGTGAGCATGGGAAAGCTTATCTTCTTGTATTTTGCGTATATAAAAACCGTCAGGACACCGCCTATAACTCCGCCATAGATGGCCAAACCGCCGTTTCTGATATGGAATATCTCCAGCAGATTATTTTTATAGAGCTCCCAGTCAAAGACCACATAATAGATCCTGGCACCGATAATACCAAACAAAATGGCCAGAAGCCCCATGTTGTAATACATCTCCGGATCCTGTCCGGACCGTTTGGCCTCATGCATGACCAGCGCAAGAGCCAAAAGCATCCCGCACACGATCACCACGCCGTAATAGGCAATGGGGAAACCGAATATCGAAAATGTCTTTCCCACATGCTCAAGGCGGATGCCCAGGTGGGGGAAGTAAATCTGCATATCCATAGACAAATGCCTCCTGTTCCTCAAACATTAAAGCGGAACAGGATCACATCACCGTCCTGCACCACGTACTCCTTACCTTCCATGCGCACCAGGCCCTTTTCCCTGGCCCCGGCGTAGGAACCGCAATCCAGAAGATCCTGATAATTCACCACCTCCGCCTTGATAAAGCCGCGCTCAAAATCCGTGTGGATCTTGCCCGCCGCCTGGGGCGCCTTTGTCCCCACTTTAATGGTCCAGGCCCTGGTCTCGTCCTCCCCCGAGGTCAGAAAACTCAAAAGCCCCAGCAGACGGTAACTGGCTGTGATCAGTTTGTCCAGGCCGGACTCGGCGATCCCCAGATCCTCCAAGAATTCTTTTTTCTCATCCTCCTCAAGCTCGGAGATCTCCTCCTCGATCTGGGCGCAGATCACAAACACCTCGCTGCCCTCCGTGTCCGCATAACCGCGCACCTTCTGCACCAGCTCATTGCCCGCGGCATCCTCCTCCAGATCATCCTCGGACACGTTAGCGGCATAGATGACCGGTTTGGCCGTCAACAGATTGTACTCTTTCATGGCCGTCTGCTGATCCTCGTCCTCCATCTCCAGGGTTTTGGCCGGCTGGCCGCCCTCCAGATGGGCTTTGATCCGTTCCAGCAGTGCATACTCCTTACCGGCGCCCTTGTCCATCTTGGCCGTACGCCCCACCTTGGCCATGCGCCGCTCGATCACCTCCAGATCAGCAAAGATCAGTTCCAGGTTGATGGTCTCAATATCCCGCAGAGGATCCACGCTGCCGTCCACATGGATCACATTGTCATCCGCAAAGCAGCGGACCACATGGAGAATGGCGTCCACCTCTCGGATGTTGGCCAGGAACTGGTTGCCCAGGCCCTCTCCTTTGGAAGCGCCCTTGACCAGTCCGGCAATATCCACGAACTCAATAACGGCGGGAGTTACCTTTTTGGAATGATAAAAATCTCCCAGCAGCTTTAAGCGGGGATCGGGCACGGCCACCACCCCCACATTGGGATCTATGGTACAGAACGGATAATTGGCTGACTCTGCGCCCGCCTTTGTCAGAGAATTGAACAAAGTGCTCTTTCCCACATTGGGCAGGCCGACGATACCTAGTTTCATATATATTCCTCTCTTCTTTTCGTAAAATTTTACTGTCCCTTCATGTGACTTGAGTTATTTTAGCACAGGGGCTATAGGGATGGCAAGGTTAATTATCCCTCCCATCTTGGGACTGCACCATGTACAGCCGACCGGCGGTAAAGGATACTCTGGCCGTGTCTTCCTGTATCTCGTTACTTACTCCCAAGCTGTCGCTGTTAACCATGCGATGATTGTGCAGCGGATATTTAAAGCCCTCCAGGGTCAGATCCTCCACGGCCTCCCCGGCCGGAAAAAAAGAAACAAACGTACCGAACTGCTCATTTTTCCTAATAATAAAATCATGGTCATGAAGGCTGATGCGGTTGCATGCATCGACGATCCAGGCAGGGATTCCCGCCTTCAGAGGAATATGGAGACACTGCAGACCGGCTAGGACGTGGTCAATACGGCTGCCCGTCGCTCCCAACAGCGCAATCTGACCGGCTCCGGCTTCTATGGCATGGCAAAGGGCAATCTCCGTGTCAGAGTAATCTTTGACCGGGTTGAAAGTACGCACCGGCACCTTGTGGCCGGACAGATACTTCTCCAGCCGTCCGGCGGGAAGGCTGTCAAAATCCCCCACAATATAGTCCGGCTGCAAACCCGCCGCCTCGCAGAAAGCCAGGCCCCTGTCGGCGGCCACACAGTATTCCGGGCGGTATCCCCGAATAAAGGAGAGGGCAAAATCCCGGTCGATCGTGCCCCCGCTGATAATTAATGTTCTCAATACTTTCTCCTGTCTTTTAATTCTCCGTACAGCTCCAGATACCCGTCATAACGCTGTCGGTCAATCACCGCCGCATCCAGGGCATCCTTGACCGCGCAGCCCGGCTCATGGGTATGGGTACACCCCTGGAAGCGGCAGCACCCCTCATAGGCACGGAACTCAGGATAATATTCCCGCAGTTCCTCCTTTTCCATATCCGGCACATAAAGGGAAGAAAAACCCGGCGTATCCACAAACCAGGTATCCGCCCCCAGCGGAATCATCTGGGAATGGCGGGTCGTATGCTTCCCCCTGTTCAGCTTACGGCTGATATCCCCTGTCTCCATGCAGACCTCCTGCTGAACCGCATTAGTCAGGGAAGACTTTCCCACACCGGAAGGACCGGCCACCACGGTAGTCCGCCCCCTTAGAAGTCCTTTTACCTCCTCCACGCCTCTGTTTTCTTTCACACTGATTGTCAGAACCCTGTATCCCGCCGGCTCATAATGCCGGTGCAATTCCTCTATTTCTTTTTGCCCCAGAAGATCTGTCTTATTAAAACAGACCACTGTGGACACCTGTTGCCGTTCCATCATGATCAGAAAACGATCCAGAAGAGAAAAATTCGGTTTGGGATAATCTGCCGCAAAAATCACCATAGCCTGATCCACATTGGCCACGGCAGGACGGATCAGCGCGTTCTTCCTGGGCAGGATCTGAACCAGATTGCCTTCCCGGTCTTTTTCGTCCAGTATCTCAATCCGAACCCGGTCCCCCACCAGGGGCTTCTGCTTATCCTTCCGGAATATACCCTTCGCTTTACATTCATAAATACCGGATTCCACCACATAAACGTAGTAGAATCCGGCAATTCCTTTAATAATTATCCCTGTCATATTACTGCTCGGAGAAAGGTACCGTATATTTCGCCCGTTTCACATATTCTCCGTCTACCTTCTCATACAGATATACTGTCCCAACACTGACACCCGGCTCTCCGGTGGTCTCAAACCGCAACGGGAAGGTGGGCGCATCGGACTCCAATACTGTCGTCTCCTTCGTATCGCCGTCCACCACCTGGGACAATGTCAGCCGGATCGGGCCGTTTTCATAATTGCCCGGCGCGTTCAGCCGTTCGCTGCATGACCATATCCCGGAACCCGCAGAGGCCTCCTCATCGTCAGAGCCGTCATCGGAGGGTTCCTCACTGCTGCTACTGCTGCTGGGTTCCTCCTCTTCCTCATCTTCTTCCTCATCTTCTTCCTGACCGCTGCTGACTGTGATCGTAATCTCAGTTCCCGTATCCACTTTTGTTCCCTCAGAGATGCTCTGGGCCATGACCTCTCCCTCTTTATATTTGGAACTGGTACCGGTATCTACCGTCACTTTAAGGCCCAAATTAGTCAGGGTCTTTTTCGCCGTGGACTCCGACACACCCAGTACACTGGGCACCTGTACCTGAGTATCCTCTTCGCCAAGACTTACCACCACCTCCACGGTAGCTCCTGATGAAACTTCTGTACCCGCTTTGGGTGATGTGCGGATGACTCTCCCGATCTTTACGTCGCTGCTGTACTCCTGGGTAACTGTGGTTTCCAGCCCCAGGCTCTTTAACGTGGTCTCCGCCACCGTCTGGGTATCCCCCACCACATCCGGCACCTCGACATCTGCCTTACCTGTACTGATCACATAGGTAACGGCAGTATGAATATCTACTTTTGTTCCCTCCGGAATGCTCTGGGAAATGATCTGTCCTTCCGGATACTGATCAGATGCTTCCTCACCTCCCTTGGCGATACCAAGCTGCAGGTCGTTAAGCATTTTCTGGGCCTCGTCTACCGTGTGGCCTACAATTTTCGGCACCTCCACCTGGCCCTCCGTCTCTGTCCCCGAAGAAAGCTCCGAACTAGATGACAGCACCGAAGACTCCTCCCTTGAAGAAGATGACGAACCGCCGCCAAACAATCCCGCCGCATGGGCGATGAACACACCCAGCAGGATAATAATGATACCGCCGATGATAAAGCCTCCGATCGTCACCGCCTTCTCAAGGGCGCCGCTGATACCGTCCTGATCATCATCGTCATCATCGTCGTCATCGTCATCCGACTCCTCATATCTTTGGGAGCGGGGCCCATAATCCTCCTCCGGCTCCTGGCTCCTGCCCGCAGCAGCGCCGTTGCGAATATCCTCCATCTCCGACTGGGAGAGCATGATGGTCTGCGCATGGCTGGAAAGCGGGGCAATGACAACAAAATCACCGTCCGGATCCACCAGGGAACGTTTCAGATCCATAATCACCTGGCCCATGGTGGCATACCGCCTGTCCACACTCTTCTGCGTACATTTCAGAATGATCTGCTCAAGGCTGTGGGGCAGATTGGGCGTATATTTTGACGGAGGAACGATCTCTTCCTGCAAATGTTTTATGGCAATGGCTACTGTAGTGTCCCCCTCAAAGGGCACGCGGCCTGTCAGCATCTCATATAAAGTGATACCCAGGGAATAGATATCGCTCTGGGCATTGGCAAAACCGCCCCGCACCTGCTCCGGGGAGCTGTAATGCACGGAGCCCATAACATTAGAACTGATGGTATTGGAGGATGCAGCCCTGGCAATACCAAAGTCCGACAGCTTCACCTTTCCGTCCGTGGAAATCATAATATTCTGCGGTTTGACATCCCGGTGGACGATGCCGCTCTGGTGAGCCGCCTCCAGGCCCAAAGATACCTGTATCGCGATACTGGTAGCCTCTTTGACGCTCAGCCTTTTCTTTCTGGTAATGTAGTCCTTGAGCGTGATGCCCTCCACCAGTTCCATCACGATAAAATTCGCATTGACATCCTCGCCCACGTCGAACACATTGACAATATTGGGATGAGATAATCCCGCAGCGGCCTGGGCCTCCTTCTGAAATTTGGACACAAAGGTCTTGTCGATCCGGAACTCCTGCCGCAGTACCTTGACAGCCACGAGGCGGTTTAGCTTTGCATCCATGGCCTTGTAAACATCCGCCATGCCGCCGGAACCGATCCGATCTATGATCTCGTATCTCTGTCCTATATTCACTCCTGTTTCTAACATACTTTCACCTCATCCGCAAAGGGTTCTATTACAATTACAGCGATATTGTCCTTCCCGCCATTTTCATTTGCCCGGTCAATCAGCCGCTTTGCCTTGTCAGAGTCCCCCCCGTCTTCAAGCACTGTGCGGTAAATCTCCTCATTGCTTACCATATTGCTAAGCCCGTCGGAACACAGCAGGATCTGGCTGTCCTCCTCCAACTTCACATCAAAAAAATCCACCCGGACGGAACCATCCGTACCAAGGGCCCTGGTAATGATATTTTTATCAGGATGTACCCGCCCTTCCTCCTCTGTCAGCTCGCCCATACGCACCATCTCCCCCACCAGGGAGTGATCCCTCGTGATCTGATGGATACCGTCGCCGATCACATACAGCCGGCTGTCGCCCACATTCGCCACATAGGCATACATGCCCACAACAGTAACAGCCACCATCGTAGTCCCCATGCCATGCAGCTCCGAATCCTCCCGGGCGCGTTCATAGATCTCCAGATTGGCTTTCTCAATAGCCGCTCGGAGGATCTTGACCGGATTGAATTCCTTGTTATCCCGGACACAGGAGAGCATAGTCTCAACGGCGCAGTGGGACGCGTAATCCCCCGCATTATGGCCGCCCATACCGTCCGCCACCACAAACAGATTCGGCAGATTGCCGACAGATGTGTCCGAGGCAAACAGATAGTCCTGATTTATATTGCGTATTCTGCCTATATCCGTCATTGCATATGACTTCATCTTCTGTCCGCTACTCCTTCTTTTTCCATATAACTCTTTCTAAGCTGACCGCAGGCGCCGTCAATATCCCGGCCCATTTCCCTTCTGATTGTAACATTAATCCCGCATTTTTCAAGTTTATTTTTAAAACGGAGGATATTTTTTTGACCTGACGGCCTGAAAGTACGCTCTTTGATGGGATTTACGGGAATCAGGTTGACATGGCAATTAAGCCCCTTCAGCACCCCGGCCAGTTCGGCGGCGTCATCCCCGCTGTCGTTTTCACCGGCCACCAGGCTGTACTCAAAGGTCAGACGCCGGCCGGTGCGTTCGTAATAGTACCTGCAGGCATCCACCGTCTCGCGGATCGTATAACGGCGGGCGACGGGCATCAGCCCCCGCCTCTTTTCGTCATTCGGCGCATGGAGAGACAATGCCAGCGTCACCACAAGCCCCTCGTCGGCAAACTGCCTGATTTTCGGAACCAGGCCGCAGGTCGATACCGTGATATTTCTCTGGCTGATATCATTTCCCTGGCTGTGGGAGACCAGACGGATAAAGCGGACCACATGACTATAATTGTCCATGGGCTCTCCTGTCCCCATCAGTACCACATGGGACACCCGCTCACCGGTAAGGCGCTGAATCCGGTAAACCTGTTCCAGCATCTCCGAAGGCGTCAGGTTGCGCAGCCAGCCGTCCAGTGTGGACGCACAGAACGCACAGCCCATCCGGCAGCCTACCTGGGTGGAAATGCAGACACTGTTGCCGTGATGATAGCGCATCCACACGCTCTCCACCACATGGCCGTCCGGCAGCCGGAACAGATACTTCCTCGTACCGTCTATGGCGGAAACCTGCGTCCGCACGCATTCCAGCACGGTCAGAGGCTCCTCTTTCAGCCTGTCCCGAAATGCCCCGGGCAGGTTCGTCATCTCGTCATAAGAAACTGCCTGTTTTTTATGCATCCACGCAAAAAGCTGTTTTGCCCGGAAGGGCTTTTCGCCCATGGCGGCCACTCTCTCTGCAAGCTCCTCCGGCAGCAGCGATTTATAATCCAAATGATCCATGTTATTCCTGATTTCTGCGCATCCTGGCTATAAAAAAGCCGTCGGCGCCATGTATGCCCGGGAGAAGCTGAATGTATCCCTGGCCAATATCCTCGTTTTTCAGCTCTTCGGGAAGATATTCCTCCAGACTGTCCGCCGTAAAAGGATAATGGGCCAGAAACCACTGTACATTCTCCTCATTCTCTTCTTCGCAGATCGTACAGGTACTGTAGATCAGCAGCCCGCCCGGTTTCACATAGTCGGCGGCATTGTGAAGCATCTGCCTTTGAAGCTGTACCAGCTCCCGGATCCTGTCCGGTGTGATCCGATATTTGATATCTGTCTTTTTCCCGATCACACCCAGGCCGGAGCAGGGCAGGTCGGCCAGCACAATGTCAAATGCCTTCACGGATTTCCGATCCGGTATGGTGGCATCCTGCCGTCTGGCCACCACATTGATCACGCCGCTTCTCTCTATATTCTCTTCAATAAGCCCCACTTTATACTCGGTCAGATCCCTGGCCTCTACCAATCCGGTACCCTTTAGCATATCCGCTATATGAAGGCTTTTGCCCCCTGGCGCCGCGCACATATCCAGGACACGGTCTCCGGGCCTGGGCGCGGCCAGCTCTCCCACCAGCATGGAGCTCACATCCTGCACCTGGATCCGCCCTTCGCGGAATGCATACAGCGCCGGTATATAATTGAAACCAGAAATGTACCGCGCATAGGGCAGCCAGAGAGCGGGCCGTACCGTCACACCCTGGTCTCTCAACATGGCTTCTGTATCCTTCTGATCCGTGCAGAACTGACGGCACCGCACCGTCGTGGGCCTCTCCTGCAGAAACGCCTCCAGCATGGCTTCCGTCGTCTCCTTCCCGTAGGACGCCAGCCAGCGCCGGACCAGCCACTCCGGCATGGAGTAGCGCACGGACAGATAATCCCGCGGAAACTCTTTAGAGGGCAGGGGCAGACGCTCCTTCTGGCGGCTGATGTTTCTCAGCACGCCGTTCACAAATCCCTTCAAATTGTAAAAGCCCTTTTTCTGCGCCAGCTTCACGGCCTCATTACAGGCCGCCGAGTCCGGCACGCTGTCCATATATACGATCTGATACACGCCGACGCGGATAATCTCCCGGATCATGGGCTTCATCCTGTCCACGCCCACGCTGGAAATGCCGTTGATCCAGTAATCAATCCGTATCCGGTTCTCTATCGTCCCCTCAAAGACCCGGGTGATAAAGGCCCGGTCCTGTTTGGGCAGAAACTGATATTTTTCCAGGGTCTCCCGGAGAACCAGATGGCTGTAACGCTCTTCCTGATCCACTTCCAGAAGCATCTCTACCAGTAATTCCCTGATCTGGCTCACCGCCGCCATCCGATCACCCCTTTCCTTTTATATGCCGCCGGCTCACTGACCCAGCACCGTTCCCTTGCCGATCCGGTGTCCCCGCAGAAAGGCTTCCGCATCCATACGCTTTTTCCCCTCCATCTGCAGCTCCAGGATCTCCAGCACGCCGTCGCCGGTCTGAACGGCCAGCACACCGCCGGAGCTCTCCAGAACCTCGCCGGGACGGGCTCCCGCGTCCGATCCGTCCACACGGGCTTTCCACAGCTTAACCTGCCGTCCGTCCAGGCTGGTATAGGCTGTCGGCCATGGATTGAGGCCGCGGACCAGGCGCTCCAGCTCCGCCGCAGGCTTTTCCCAGTCGATACGTCCCATCTCCTTTGTCATCATCCGGGCATAGGGCGTAGGACTCTCTGCCGGCTGCCTCTCATACGATACCGTCCCCTGCTCCAGAAGGGGCAGCGTGTCGGCCAGAAGCCTGGCCCCCGCCGCGCTCAGCCTGTCAAAAAGGCTGCCGCCCGTCTCGTCCTCCGCCAGAGACACCACGGCCCGGGCGATCATATCTCCCGTATCCAGCCCTTCGTCCATGCGCATCAATGTCACGCCCGATTCCTTCTCTCCGTCGATGACGGCCCACTGGATCGGCGCCGCCCCCCGGTATTTGGGCAGCAGCGAGGCATGGATATTGATACAGCCATACCGGGGCAGCTCAAGGATCTCTTTCGGGATGATCTGCCCGAAAGCCGCCACCACGATCACGTCCGGCGCGATCTCTTTCAGCTTCTCTATGCATTCCGCCCCGCGCACCCTGGCCGGCTGGTACACCGACAGACCGTGCTCCAGAGCCCTCGCCTTCACAGGGGGAGGAGTGGGCGTCTTCTTTCTTCCTTTGGGCTTGTCGGGCTGGGTGATCACCAGCGCCACCTCATGTCCGGCAGCCACCAGGCTGTCCAGGGCTCCCACCGCAAAATCCGGCGTCCCCATAAAAACTGCTCTCATATTTTATTCCTCTTCCTCCTCCATACTCACGTCGCGCAGTTCGCCCTCCACATGCTCCACATAGAGGATGCCGTCCAGATGTTCGCACTCATGGCAGATCGCCCGGGCCAGCAGATCGTCCGCTTCCAGGACAAAGGGCTCCATATTCTCGTCAAACGCCTTTACCTTCACATGATCCGGCCTGGTCACGGTGCCGGCCTTGCCCGGTACGCTCAGGCACGCCTCATCCCCTGTCTGGCTGCCGGAGGTCTCTAGGATCTCGGGATTCACAAATACGTAGGGTTCTCCTCCCTCTTCCTCCACATCAATCACCACGATGCGTTTTAAAATCCCCACCTGGGGGGCTGCCAGACCCACGCCTGTCGCCTCATACATGGTGTCAAACATATCCTGGATGAGGACGCGCAGCTTCGGCGTCATTACTTCCACAGGCCGGGATTTCTTGTTCAGCACCCGGTCGCCCATAATTCTGATATTTCGGATTGCCATATTTATTCTCCTTTATGCGTTAAAATCGTATTGTATATAGATACCGCGGAAACCACTGTTAATCTCCACATACTGTTCTGTTTTATCTTTCAGGCGGGTCAGCGTCCCGTAGGCTTTATGTTTAACGTAAATTACTTTCCGGTACATATCCTTCACCTTGGATACCGCTTCGTCCGCAGGGCCTATGATCTGCACCTTCTCCCGGCCTGCCGCCCGGAAAAGATAGCGTTTCAGATATTCCACCGCCGTATTAAGCCGGAGCTCGTCGGCGCTGCTGGCATGGATCGCCAGCAGATTCTCCACCGGCGGATACCCCATCAGGCGCCGGTATCCCAGCTCCTCTTCGTAAAATATGTCATCGTCCTGGCGGGCGGCCGCCTGGATGGCATAGTGTTCGGGGTGATACGTCTGGATCACCGCCATGCCGGGCCGGTCAGCACGGCCGGCACGCCCCACCGCCTGGGTCAGAAGCTGAAAAGTCCGCTCCGCGGCACGGTAATCTCCTGTATACAAGGAGAGATCGGCCGCCAGGGCTCCCACCAGCGTCACCCGGGGAAAATCATGGCCTTTTACAATCATCTGGGTTCCCACCAGGATATCCGCCTGGCCCTCCCCGAAAGCCCGCAGCAGCTTCTCATGGTCGTTTTTATGGCGGGTAGTATCCATATCCATGCGAAGCACCCGGGCCTCTGGAAATTCCCGGGAGAGTACCTCTTCCATCTGCTGAGTGCCCGCCCGGAAACCGCCGATATAGGCCGAGCCGCAGGAAGGGCAATTGTGGACTGCCGCCGCCTCATGCCCGCAGTAATGACAGACCAGACGGCCGTGCTTATGGATCGTCGTGGAGACGTCACAGTGGGGGCATTTAATCACATATCCACAGGTACGGCAGGAAACAAAACCGGCATAACCCCGCCGGTTCAGAAAAAGCATGGCCTGCTCCCCCCGTGCCAGACAATCGGTAAGGCCCTGGCGCAGCTCGCTTCCCAGCATCGAGCGGTTGCCTTTTCTTAATTCTTCCCGCATATCTGTAATCTTAACCCGGGCCAGTCCCTGGGAACCGTAACGCCGGGTCATCCTCACCTCCCGGTACTCGCCTGTCTCACAGCGATAGCGGGCTTCCATGGACGGCGTAGCCGATCCGAGCAGCACCCGGGCCTCCTCAAGCCCGGCCCGCTTCACCGCCGTCTCCCGGGCATGGTAGCGGGGCGTCATTTCACTGTGATAGGATCCTTCCTGCTCCTCATCCACAATGATCAGCCCCAAAGACGGAAAAGGGGCAAACAACGCAGAGCGGGGGCCGATCATGATCCGTGCCTCCCCTCTGGCAGCTCTGCCAAACTGCTCTGCCCGTTCTCCCTGGGAGAGCCGCGAATGAATAATCGCCACATCCTTACCGAAACATTCACAGAAACGCTGCACGTTCTGGTACGTCAGGGCGATCTCCGGCACCAGCAGGATCACCTGACGGCCCTGTTCCAGCATCATGGCGATCAGGCTCATATACACCACTGTCTTCCCGCTTCCCGTGACGCCGTGAAGCAAAACCGGACGGGGGTTTTTACTGTGCCATTCCTCCCATATTTCATCCACGGCCCTGCCCTGCTCCCCGGTAAGCTCCGGGAAAGATGCCTCCCTGTCCCCCTCCTGAAAAGAATATGGATCGCCGGACTCGTCTTCCACAAAAAGCACGCCTTTTCTCTCCAGGGCCCGCACGACCGACGCAGACAAATTCAGTTCCTTTAAACAGGCTGCATAATCCTCCGAGCCATCGGCGATGAGACGTTCCAGAAGGCGTACCCTGGCCGTATGGCTCCTGCGTTTTTCTTCCTCAAGAATACAGGACGCTTCCTCTTTCGAAAGTCTGAGCACGATCCTGCGGCTGGTTCTCCTGCCGGTCTTCTGCCTGACCGGCAGAACCGTCTTTAACGCCTGGAGCATAGTACAGCCGTAGCTCTCCCGTATCCAGGCGGCCAGCTCAATGAGCCGTCCTTCCAAAGACTGTTTTTTTTGCGATATCCCCTGTATATACTTGATCTTTTCCAACTCATAATCCGGTTTGTCCGTCACACGGATCACGTAGCCGCTCACCGTCCGGTTCCCCTTCCCGAACGGCGCCTCTACCTGGACGCCCGGATGGATACTCTGCTCCAGCATGATCGGAATCCTGTACTGGAACTTCCGGTCCAGCCGCTCCGCGGAAATATCTACGATAACATCTGCAAATTTCATAGCTCCCCTTTTCTACAGATCAATATTCTACCTTTTATCTGTTCTGATCCTCCCGCAATATGTCACGGATCAAATCCCGCTCATCCATCGGATATTTCTTCCCCCTGATCTCCTGGTAATCCTCATGCCCTTTCCCGGCCAGCACAATGATATCTCCCGGCTCCCCATGATGGATCGCATAAGCGATCGCCTCCTTCCGGTCAATGATCTCGACGTACTTGCCCGTGGTTTTTCCGATCCCCTCCTTGATGTCATCAATAATCGCCTGTGGTTCCTCAAACCGCGGGTTATCCGAGGTAATCACGGAGAGATCCGCCAATCGGCCGGATACCTCTCCCATCTCGTAACGACGCAGCCGGGAACGGTTGCCTCCGCAGCCAAATACACACACCAGCCGGTGGGGCCGGTATTCCCGCAGAGTCGTAAGAAGGCTCTCCAGGCTCATAGCATTGTGGGCGTAGTCAATCATCAATGTATATTGATCCGAAACCTTGACCATCTCAATACGGCCTTTCACCTTCGCGTTCTTGAGCGCTCGAATAATGTCCTCCTCAGACACAGAAAAATGACGGCAGATGGCAATCGCCGTCAGTGAATTATAAATACTGAATTTACCCGGAAGATCAATCTCCACAGGAAAATGCATCAGCCCCTCTGTGCGGTAAGAAATACCCAGGACGCCCTGCCCTGAAACCAGTTTCACATCCACCGCCCGCAAATCGGCCCTCTCCGAAAAACCAAACGTTTCCAGACGGCAGGTATGTCCGGCGATCATCCGTTCCAGATGTTCATCATCAGCATTGACGATGCCCGTACGGCACTGGCGGAGCAGACGGCTCTTACACTCCAGATATTCCTCAAAGCTCTCATGCTCATTGGGTCCGATATGATCCGGCTCAATATTCGTAAAAATGCCGATATCGAAGATAAAGCCAGCAGTACGGTGCAGCTTAAGCCCCTGGGAGGATACCTCCATAATCACACAGTCGCAGCCCGCCTCCACCATTTCAGAAAAATATTTCTGAATCAAATGGGATTCCGGGGTCGTATTTAAGGAAGGAATTTTTTTCTCCCCGATAATCGTCTCTATGGTGCCTATGAGTCCCACCTTATATCCGGCGTTCTCCAGAATGGATTTCACCAGATATGTAGTCGTGGTTTTGCCCTTGGTGCCGGTCACACCGATGACACGAAGCCTGTCGGCAGGATGGCCATACCAGGCAGCCGCTATACAGGCCATGGCATAACGAGAATCCTCCACCTGCAGCACGGTAACATGCTCCGGCGCCTCCACCGCACGCTCTGTAACCAGGGCAGCAGCGCCTTTCTCTATGACCTGGGCAGTAAAATCATGGCCGTCTACGTTCGCCCCGCTAATGCAGATAAACAGTGAGCCTTCTTTCGATTCCCGGGAATCGCAGGCAATATCTGTAACTTCCGTATCCAGGCTCCCCTGCAGGATTTTTACCTGTATGTCTTCGACTAAAGCAGATAATTTCATACTCAGCCTCCTAATGATTGATATAAATAGACTTGTGCCAAAGGCACGCCGAAAATAGCATACCATAGATAGAATCCGTTTTCAATGGCAGGGGATAGGAAAAATTCAATCCACATGGCAAGCTAACCCGCCGCTTCGTTCATACTTTTATCATTTTCTTTTATTTTCTTTTATTGATTGGACACAGCTTGTTCACAAACTCCCGCTATAATGTTAACCGGATAGTTGATTAACCACTAACTATCTCCCCCCCTCATTTAAACTTTGGAAAGAGGCCTGGCAACAGGTCTCTTTCTGTATGTTTTCCTCATTCCCTTAAATATATTATTCCATAGGAAAAAGCCCGGATACCTTTTACAGCATCCGGACTTTTTTACCATCAAAAGCCCCAAAAGCGCTTTCTATGGTTACTCTGTCATTTTCATCATCTACATCATAAAGACATTCCTACGGATGGACATAACCGAAGAAGAAATATCCCAGCGGGCAATAATACATACCCTGGATACCGTCAGAAATCATATATTTCTGGGTATAGAAGTACAGCGGGTTCAGTACCCAATCCTGTCCCATGATCAGATCCTCGGCCTCATGCATCAGCTTCATGCGCTCGCCTGTATCTGTGGCAGATTTTGCCTCCTGGATCAGTTTATCATAATCCGCGTTCGCATACTGGGCGTCGTTGTTTCCTCCGTCTGTCAGCCACATATCCAGGAAGGACATGGGATCGTTGTAATCGGCAATCCAGCCGTTACGGGCGATAGAATAGTCGCCGTCTTTACGGGTCTGCAGGAAGGTATTCCACTCCTGGTTGTTCAGGGTAACCTTAACGCCGAGTACATCCTCCCACATAAACTGCAGAGCTTCCGCCACTGCTTTGTGGTTATCATCTGTGTTATACAGATACTCAACTACCGGGAAGCCCTCGCCGCCTGGATAGCCGGCTTCTGCCAGCAGCTCTTTGGCTTTTTCACAGTTTGCCTCATAATCCGCGTCTGTCTCCGCATAGTAGCCGCCGCCGACGGTACGGAAATCATCGCTGGAAGCGCCTGCCGCGTCATAGATACCGGCCGGTACGAAACCATTCGCCTCTACCTGTCCAGACTGGGTTACCTGGTTTACGATATAGGTACGGTCAACAGCCAGTGTGAAAGCCTGACGTACCAGCGGATCGTCAAAGGGAGCTTTCTGTGTCTGGTAGCATACATAGTAGGTACCGATATAGTCAACGATCTTCAGATCGCCGGAAGCAATCTTATTGGCGATCTCTGCCTGGGGTACATTCTCAATGAAATTCAATTCACCGGAATTGAAACCGGACAGCATGGCGTTCGCGTCGTCCATGAGCTTCCAGGTGATGGTATCCGGTCCCAGATTAGCGTAATCATAATACTGATCATTCTTTTCCATAATGATCTCGGAATTATGATTCCATGCCTGAAGCTTATAAGAACCATTGGAAATGTAGGTAGCCGGATCAAAAGTCCACTGATCGCCATTTGCCTCGATCGTATCCTGACGCACCGGGAGCATAGCCGGGAATGCGCACAGCTCCTCAAAATACGGCAGATCTGTAGTGATCGTTACCTCAAAAGTCTTATCATCCAGCGCTTTTGCCGCCAGCTCGGACGGATCCTTTTCACCTGCCATGATCTCACTGGCATTTACGACACAGTCCAGCATGTAGTTGTAGTCAGCGGCCGTTTCCGGCGTAACAAGACGTTTCCATGCATATTCAAAATCGCCGGCCGTTACAGGCTGTCCGTCCGACCATTTGATGTCGTCGCGGAGCTTAAAGGTATAGGTTACCGTTCCGTCGTCGTTCGCTTTCTTATCGTAGCTCTCCGCCTGTCCGTAAGTGATCTGTGCACTGTTTGCCGTACCGTCAGTACCGTCTACTTCTGTACCGGTATCTTCCCATTTCATAAGACCTTCAAACAGATGCAGCGTCATCATGGCGCCGTCTACGGCGGAATTCAGCGCCGGGTCAATGGTCTGCGGCTCGGAAGCCACATTTACCGTGATATTCTTTCCGTCCCAAGATACGGCGCCGGCTTCGCTTGCGGCGGATGAAGCGGCCTCGCCCGCATCGGACGCCGCCGAAGACTCTTCTGTCTCTGTGGATGATGACTCTGCTGGAGCCGCGCTTCCGGCGCTTTCCTGTGACGAGGAGCCGGAATTACTTCCGCATCCCGAGAGCACAGAAACGCTCATGGCAGCTGTAAGTGCAAGAGCTGTAAGCTTTTTCAATTTCATAGTTCCCTCCATATAAAATTTTATTTGATAAACAGCCTTGTGCTGTATTACCCAGAAATATTATAAATTGTGGCACGCCGCCCAATGATCCGGCGCATACTCTTTAAATTCCGGAACCACCCCGCGGCATTTATCTGTCGCATGGGGACAGCGCGTATGAAAACGGCAGCCGGTGGGCGGGTTCATGGGAGACGGGATATCCCCCTCCAGTATGATACGCTGCCTGCTGCGGCTCAGCTGGGGATCTGGGACAGGCACTGCGGAAAGCAGCGTCTGCGTATACGGATGCAGCGGGTTACGGTTTAATTCATAGCTTTCAGCCAGTTCCACCATGCTCCCCAGGTACATAACGCCTATCCTGTTGGAGATATGGCGCACGACAGACAGGTCATGGGCAATAAACAGATAGGTCAGCCCCAGCTCCTTCTGCATATCCTCCAGCATATTCACCACCTGGGACTGGATAGAAACATCCAACGCAGAAATCGGCTCATCGCACACAATAAACTCCGGATTCACGGCCAGGGCGCGGGCAATACCGACACGCTGCTGCTGCCCTCCCGAAAACTCATGGGGATAACGGTTCGCATGTTCTGTATTCAGCCCCACCGTTGAAAGCAGCTCTTTGATCCGGTCTAAACGGTCTGTCTTGGAACTGAACAGTTTGTGGATATCCAGGGCCTCGCCGATGATCTCCCCCACCGTCATACGCGGATCAAGGCTGGCGGACGGATCCTGGAAGATAATCTGCATTTTGCGGCGGTAGGGCAGCATATTTACCTGTTTGGGCTTCGGGACTTTCACGGCCTTCATAACGCCATTCTCCCCCGTTTCCCATGGGTTCGCGCCCTCATAAATGACTTCGCCGTCATAAGTGATCTTTCCTGACGTCGGCGGATGCAGCTGCAAAATCGTCCGGCCCAGCGTCGTTTTCCCACACCCGGACTCACCGACCAGGCCGAGGGTCTCTCCCCGTTTTATATACATGGAAATGTCTTCTACCGCCTGTACGCCGGGGCCTTTCACCCCCTTAACGGGGAAATATTTTTTCAAATGTTCTACTGAAACGAGGATATCGTCATTCTTACTCATTTTCACTGCCCTCCGTCTCATCTTTCCGATTCCCCATCTGCTCCTGGATCCGCAGCCAGCAGGCGGCCCGATGGGCGTCGCCCATATTTACATAGGGGGGCATTTTCTGGAGACATATTTTCATCGTATGTTCACACCGCGGCGCAAAAGGACAGCCCTCCGGCGGATTCAACATATCGACAGGCGTACCTTCGATCGGTATCAGGCGCTCATAGCTTTCCGCATCCACGCGGGGCATGGAACGGAGCAGCCCTTTTGTATAAGGATGTCCCGGATTATAAAAAATATCATCCACAGGACCCTGTTCTACCATTTTTCCCGCATACATAACGGATACTTTGTCGCAGATCTCCGCCACCACCCCCAGATTGTGGGTGATAAATACGATTCCCATATGGTTCTTTTTCTGAAGCTCCTTCATCAGCTCCAGGATCTGGGCCTGAATCGTAACGTCCAGGGCAGTCGTTGGCTCGTCCGCGATCAGAAGCTTCGGATGGCAGATCAGACCCATCGCAATCATAACACGCTGGCGCATACCGCCGGAAAGCTCATGGGGATACTGGTTCATCCGCTTTTCTACATTATTAATACCTACCTGCTCAAGCATTTCCATGGCCCTTTGGGCAGCGTCTTCTTTCGAAATATCTTTATTGTGCGCCCGCAGGGCTTCCATCAACTGGTTCCCGATCGTATAGACAGGATTCAGGCAGGTCATGGGGTTCTGAAAAATCATAGCCACCTGGGATCCGCGAAACTCGACCATCTCGCTTGCCGACTTGGCCAGCACGTCCTCTCCCTCCAGGGTAATACTGCCGCCGACTACTTTTCCCGGCGACTGCAGCAGGCCGATAATCGAATAGGCCTCCACACTTTTTCCTGAACCGGACTCTCCCACGACCCCCATGACTTCATCATAATTCAGATCGTATGTGATCCCGTTTACCGCCTTCACTTCTCCCGCCGGCGTAAAGAAAGATACCTGGAGATCTTTTACTTCCAGTAATTTTTCTGTTTTTCTTTCCTGTTCCATAAGTAATCTCCTCTCCTACTTCTTCAACCTCGGGTCAAGAGCGTCGCGCAGTCCGTCGCCAAACAGGTTCAGTGACAGGATCAGCACACTCAGGATCGCAGCCGGAATAAACAGCCGATAGGAATAAGAAGTAAGCCCGCTCAGCGCCTCCGAACACATGGAACCCAGACTCGTCAACGGAGCCGACACACCGACGCCGACAAATGAAAGGAATGATTCCAAAAAGATTGCCGAGGGGATCTGCAGGAACGTGGTCGTCACAATCTGCCCCACACAGTTCGGCAGGAGATGCCTTCCTATGATCCGGCTGCCTTTTGCACCCAGAGCGCGGGCCGCCGTCACGTACTCCTGCTGCTTCAGCTGCAGGATCTGCCCGCGGATGATACGGCTCATCGTCACCCAGTACAGCAAACCAAACGCAATAAACATGGAAATCAGGTTCGGGCCCAGCAGCGTAACCAGGCTCTGCATGACGCCGTCGCCGGAATTCTGGAACTGCTCCAGCGCCGGTTTCAACGTGGCCGATAAAAGTAAGATAATAAGCATTTCCGGAATAGAATAGATAATCTCCACAATACGCTGCATGACACTGTCCACCATGCCGCCGCAGTACCCGGATATCGAACCGTACACGGCGCCGATAATCAATACCAGAATGGCCGCACAGATACCCACGATAATCGACACCCTGGCCCCGACCATCACACGGACCATAATGTCGCGTCCCTGGTCGTCCGTACCGAAAACATGGGGGAACACCTTTTCACCATCGGCCATTCTCTGCAGTTCCCGATCCGAATACCCGAATATTTTTGTTTTGATTCCCAGATCCTTTGCCGCCTGCTGGGGCGTCATGGCCGTTTCTTCCGCCGACTCCTGGCTCACATTTGCCGAAGCGCGGATCTTAGCTTCCTCCACCTTACTCAGCTTTTCACCCTTTGCCTCCGCTTCCGCACGGGCCTGTTCTACCGCCTCTTCCGCCGAAAGCACTTTGGAGCCTGAATGCTCCTCTATATAGTCGTTGATTTTTTGCTGGTCTTCCAGTGTATAATGCCACGGATCAAGCGTCTCGGAGCCGCGGATCTGCTCCTTGTAAGAATAGGGTACGATTTGCGGTCCCGCAAAAGCGAAAAGCGCTAACAATATGATAACCACAAGCGCTACCATCGCCACCGTATTCTTTTTCAAACGACGCCAGGCATCTTTCCAATAGGAAACATTCTCCCGTTCCTGGATAAAGTTTTCCTTTTCACTTTCCGTCGCCGGTTCAAAAGCGTTTTCCGGTAATGAATTCCAGTCCAGGATATCATCAATATTGGGCTGGAGAGATCCCACTTTATTATACTTTTTCGTCTCGGCCATCGGTCAGTTCCCCCTTGTCAAATTTATCCTTGGGTCGACAATCTTATAACACACATCCACCAGCAGGTTCATTATGATAATGAACGCCGCAAGAAAAATTGTCGTCCCCATGATCAGCGGATAATCCCGGTTCTGAATGGACTGGATAAAATATCTGCCCAGCCCGGGAATAGAAAATACCGTTTCTACAACAAGCCCGCCGCACAGGGTAAACGCAATCTGCGGACCCAAATACGTAATGACCGGAATCAGGGCGTTGCGCAGCGCATGTTTGAAAATGATCACGCCGTTTTTTAAACCCTTTGCACGCGCCGTTTTAATGTATTCCTGGTTGATCGAATCCAGCATCGCCGTCCTGGTCTGCCGGGACAGGTAACACATCGGATAAAACCCAAGGGCAAGGCAGGGCAGCACATAGCTGGCCGGCGTCCCGTCAAAAAGCGCCGGAAACAGTTTTAACCCCGCTATACCGCCGCACAGGGTATGCAGTAACAGAGTCGCCACAACAAACCCCGGCATGGATATACCGATCGTACAAACAATCCGAAGAAAACTGTCTACCCAGGTACCCCGCTTGAAAGCGGCCAGACACCCCAGGGGTACGCCCGCCACCACAGCCCACAAAATAGCCAGGACGCCGACCTTCGCCGATACGGGAAACATTTCAAGGATAATCTGCAATACGGGACGATTTTTCTGCATCTTAATGGACGTGCCGAAATCACCCTGCACCAAATTCCCCAAGTACTTCCCCAATTGGACAAGCAGCGGCTGATCCAGGCCATATTTAGCGTTCAGCGCGTCAATCGTCGCCTGTGTCGGTGTTTTCTCGGACAGCCATGGATTTCCCGGAATCGCATTCATCAGGAAAAACGTCGTGCAGGCCACAACCGTCAAAGTCACAAATGCCATAACCACCCGTCGCACCATATACTTTGTCATTCTTCATCCCACCTTTATCAAATGTATCTATAAAATCAAAAAAAGAATGTACTCAACTCCCGAGTACACTTTTTTCTGCCTCAAGAAAACCATGATACTTGCGTCTCTATTTAAAGCTTTAAAACGCTAAAGTCCAAAAGCTTAATAACTTAATCACATATCCTTATTTATTCCCAAAAAATTATATACTTTTTTTTATTTACTGTCAATCAGTTAATGTCAAATACACACGAAATGTAAAATTAAAACACAAAATAAAAAATAATTGTTAAAAAATGTAAAAAATTACCAAAGATATCAAAAATACTTCCCGGATTGTCCTGAAACTGTTTCCAATCAAAACAGACAATCCGGGAAGCATTTTTACCACGCTCTTTTTATTTCTAAACTGTACTTCAGTCCCCCTCGTATTTTTTCCATTCCTCCTCATCCGGCTGGAAAACCCTCATTCTGCCATCCGCCTGCCCCACGGCCATGACACGGCACTCTCCCGCCGCATTCCCCACCACGAACGGGAACAGATCCAGGCTGGTTGCCGCGCCGGCCCTTCCCTCCCGATCCATGGCAATCACGGACATACTCCCGCAGGAGCCTCCAATCTGCCGGAGTTTTTCGACGTGGGCCGCCAGTACCGCCTCACAGGCCTCCTGGGCCGGATAGCCCGCCGCCATCCGTTCCACGATGGCATAAGAAAGGCATCCCCGCATGATATCCTCGCCCACTCCGGTAGCCGCGGCCGCGCCCACGCGGGAATCGGCATAAAATCCCGAGCCTATGAGCGGGCTGTCCCCCACCCTTCCGGGATGTTTGAGAAACAGGCCGGAGGTGGATACGCCGCAGGCCATGGAACCGCCGGCGTCCCGGCCGATGACGCAGACCGTGTCGTGGCCGTCGTATGCCTCCTGGCGCTCCGGCACGCCCGCCTTTGCCACCGCACTTTCAAACCTTTCCATGGCCGCCGGCGTCAGCATATTCCGGAACGCAACCCCCTGTTTCCGGGCAAAAGCCATAGCCCCCTCCCCGGCCAGAAAGCAGTTGCGGTCAAGCTTGCTCAACGCGCAGGCCACCTCTATGGGATTCCTGATATCACGAACCGCCATGACGCCGCCGGCTTTCAGGGTATCCCCGTCCATGTAGGCGGCGTCCAGCTCCACTTCACCGTTCCGGTTGGGAAGCCCTCCATATCCCACGGAACAATAAGACGCCTCATCCTCCACAGCCTTTACCGCCTCCGCCACCGCCCGCTCAAGGCGCTGCCCCTCACCCAGCAGGCGGGAAGCGCGGAGGACGCCCCCCCGGGACATTTTCCAGGTAGATATAAAGTTCCACTGATCCGTTGTTTTCATTTGTGCCGCCACCTCTCAAAAGATAATTCTTTTACATTTTATATCTTCACCCGTCCCGCGTCAAGGGGCTGACGGGCTGCTTCCGCGGCCGTAATAATCCAGATAGGCAGAGGTTTTCTCTGCCATCTCCTCAAACAGGCGCCTTACCTCGTCAATGGGCAGCAATACCAGCAGATCCTGGGCAAACGCCTGGTACGCAGGCTCCATGAACCGGGTCAGGCACGCCCGGATTACGGCATTCTGGGTATAGATATGGGGATTCATCAGATTCAGGATACTGGGATCCATAATCTCGTCCCGGCTGATTTTTTCCACACCATATTCTTTTTCCGCCAGCCTGGCCAGCAATGCTTCTCTCAGGTCGGCACAGGCACGATAGGTGAAATTCTCCCGTCCGCCCTCCTTCGGCAGCTTCGTCCCGATGACCACATTATTCCGGGCCGCTTCCATATCTATATCGTAGAGCGTCACGACGACGCCCATTTTTTCCTCCGTGGCCAGGTCGCTCATCAGATTCCAGGCCCAGCCCCGGGATCCGCCCCCGATGTAAGTAATCCGCACATCCTCTGCTTTATTATTTTTTATCCGCATAGTCAGTAAATCCCTCTCTCCCTCACTAATTCCAATGCCCTGAGATAATTTTCCGTCTTTGCCCCAAACTGCACGGAATTGGTGGATCCGAACAGATATCCGCCGCCGGGCATCAAAAGCTCCAGATTTTTCAACACCTCATTCTCCACATCGGCAAGGCTGCCCTTGATCAGCGTCTCACACTGTACGCCGATCCACAGGATATCCCAGATACGGCCGCAGCAATGATAAAAGGGGATCATCCCGGCCGCGGCGATATCCGCGTTCACCTGCGTCATCACCGGTATAAAGATCTGGCGGATGCTCTCCGGACTGTATATACACCCCGTATTCATGCCAAAATCCTGGCCCTGCATCATAATTGTTACTCCTTTTCCGGCACAATGGTCGATCAGCTTCCGGTTAAATGCATAGTAGACCGGGCGCAGCTTCTCAATTTCCTCCGGACAGGTCACCGTGCGGATCAAATCCGAATCGAAATCCCCGCCGAAGGCCTGGAAAATAGGCGTATAGATGTTGATATCCCGGCACAAAATAGCCCTTTCTTTCCCGAAACGGTCACAGCAATAGTCAATGAGCACAAACCGGGAATCATCCATGGCGTCCACCTCTGCCAGGGCCTTCTGCACATCCTCCTCCGTGATCTCATCCTGACCTTCCCGTTTGGAAACGTACATGATCGAATCATTACTGGCGGCATATTTGAACACGTTCCCGGCGGCATCCTCCCAGGTGCCCGGGGCTATTTCTTTCGGCTTCTGTTCCACATGATGGCTTTTGGGCGGCACCGGTTCCACCGTCACGATATCATAATCCAGCTTTTCCACCAGCTCCGCGTAATCCGTCTTCATGCTCTCGACGACCTCATCCCGACGGTTATCCCAGAGGGCCCGCGTGGTATCCCGCCTGTTCCTCCAATACGTATGGCGCCCCAGAATTTCCGTCACATGGTCATGGTCAATCCCCCACTCCCCCACGGGAACCCAGTCCGGCTCCCTGTGGCCGATTGCTGTTAAAACTCTTTCCTTCGATGTCATCTCCTCTCCTCCCTGTTCGGCGGGGTATGGGACAGCAGCCAGCGATATGCCATTTTTCCGTGCCACCGGTGTTCCCCTTCGAAAATATCATGATACAGGCGGTCTTCGCATCCGAACAGGGCCATGGCCCGCCTCACGGTCTCCACCTGGGGCAACACATTATGAAGCCCGTCTTTTCCGTTGAGGCTGTCCCGGTTCCCTGTCTCAATCAGCACCGGCCTTGGGCAGATCAGTGCGCCTATGTCCCCGATATCCGCCGTCTTCCAGAGATTGGGGACATAATTACAATGGCAATTATAGTTGATGAGCAGCGACTGCATACCGCCGCCGGAAAACCCCACACAGGATATATGACCGTTCACACAATCACAGGTGAGGGCGTAATCCGCCAGGCGCATAAGATCCCAGAGCCACATCCCCATGACAGTCTGGCCCAGAGATATTGCCATGACATGATGCTAGGGTCAAAAGCCCAACTACCGAACATTGGAAATTTAATATTTTAGATAACTTTGGAGGAAATCGCCGCGGCTGCCAATATTTCAGCCAGAGAAGCCGATCGTATTTTTCAAAAAACAATACAACAGACGCCTTTTGAGTATCTGTTGAATTACCGCCTGGGTATGGCAAAGGATCTGCTTTCCCGTTCGGATCTGGCCATCGCAGAAATCAGTTATCGCTGTGGCTTTACAGACAGCGCCTATATGGGAAAGCAATTCCGAAAAGTCCGCGGTATGACACCTAAAGAATACCGTCAAAGAAAATAACAACAGAATATGCCGGTCACTAAATCATATAGCCACACTGCCATCCGCACGATCGCCCTACTCCTCGCGTTTCCCGAACACGAAAGCGGGGTTCAGCATATAGGGGAAATATACCCCTGTCAGGTTGCTCATGGGCAGCACATCGTCACGGATATCCAGGCCCAGCACGCGGCGCATGGCTTCCTGCCGCCGAAGAATCCTCTCATGAACCTCTGAAAATTCTTTCCCGAGCTCCGCCCGCAGCCCTTCCCCGGCAATCACCACGGCAATCACCACGGCATCCTCGCAGATGGCGGTCCTGACCGGATCGGAAGCCGACGCAATCATATCCACCTGCATAAACGCGCCGTCGGCCAGCGGTATTTCCGACCCCTTACAGATAGCTGAATTTGTCCATTCGTCACAGCCCGTATGGTGGCCCGGATTCAGAGATACCCCAAACTCCGGACCGCCGATCAGGGACATCACTGTATCATACCCATAGCAAAGCCCGCACACCTCTCCCGTCTTCAGCACAGCCGCCCCCGGAGAATCCATCCCCAGCGCCGTTTGCGGCAGACAGCTCATATTCACGGATCCCCGGCCTCAGATTCTTAATCATGCGCTGTTCCACCGCCGCGCGGCGATTTCCCGCGGATTCCGCCCAGGCAACCTCCTTTGCGGAGTACAGCGTCATCCGTATACTGTCCGGCAGCCCCGTAATCTCTTTTGTCATATTCCGGGCATTAGGGCATGCCGCCAGAATTTCCTCCAGGATATAGTGGGAGATATCATAGATTTTTTCGGGATCCGTAGTGATATACGGCGTCTCATAATATTTGTAGCCGACAATACCCAGGCGGGAATCCGCCCCAATCCCGGTTCTGTTTAAAATCTTCCCCAATATCTCCGACTGATCCCTGGGCTGGCCCTGGAGACTGAAATTCTGGTACAAATATCGGTGCACTGGGTAAGGAACGATCTGACTGAATCCCATACCCTCATTTCCCACCAGCAGAGACATTTCCCCGTCCTCATCCAGGATAAAAAGGGCTTCTTCAAACCTGCAGTCGTACCGGGTAAAATATTCTATACTGGCAAAATGCTCCCGATCCCCATAGATGACCACATGGGTCAGCCCCAGCCGCGCCATGCGCTCCCGTAAAAGCTTCACACGCAGCAGATAGTCCTCCGCCTGCAGCTCCACTGGCGGCTGATTTACTTCCTCTAAAAACAGTTCGTCCGCTTTAATTATCTGTATCATATTCTCCTCCTCAAAAATACTGCGCGAACCCCATTTCCATATGTAAGACAAATTAAATCGGCAATCTCCCGCTCTGTCTTAACTTATATTGACCCTGTTTTTATAGCAGCCTCCTCCGCTGCAAACTCAAATACCATACACACCTAAAATACACAAAAGAAAAGCACCTCCAAAGCGATGCCTTCCCATACAGAAGCCTCCAACAGAAAAAGCATCTCCGAAGAGATGCCCTATGACAGCCCCATATGCCGCCTCTTTATTTACGCAGTATCTTATCCATAGCCTTC
>CAJUQO010000025.1:0-32208 GCA_910588295.1 uncultured Lachnospiraceae bacterium
TGGTGGATATTTCATTGCCACTTACCTGTCATGTAAACATATGGTTATGGAAAAAGTTTTGTAGTAGCACATTTCCCGTTGCCTCCTTAATCTTAAAAGCAACACAGTCCAGATGAATGGAAAAGGGCTAAAAGTTTTCGCGGCATTTGCGGCGGCAGTGGAACAGGTTTGCCGGAAATGACAAGGGAACAAGGCATATCATAAAAATACGAACTGAACCAGCAGCATATAGCAGACCGTCCCCACGCCGATGCTCAACAGCACATTTTTTTTCCACACCTGCAGGATTGCTGTGAGGGCCACGGCGGCACATTCCGGGATGCCGTGGGAACCGGTGGTGATCGAAATATCTTTTAAGCAGTAGACGACCAGCAGGCCCATGCTGGCCCATGCTGGCGTAGGGAAGCTTTTCGCCGAGCCAGGTGACGAAGGGCGGCGTTTTTTCCGCCGTCGGAAAGAGCAGGAAAGGGAGAAACCGAGTGAGTATCGTCCCGGCTGCCAGGGCGGTCAGCGCGAAATCCAGTCCGGTGCTGTTGAAAGTGACGAGTCTGCCGGCGGCGCATCCCAGCAGCGTGCCCAAAACCCAGTAGCACTGGTCAAACAGGGTGATCAGCATATGCAGCTTTCCCCTGTCCATATGTTCCGGAATCTTTTCGGCACATATGACGGAAAAGGTCTCGTCGGTCAGGCCGAAGATCAGGTACGGTTTTCGGCTCCCTGTGCCGCTGTATGCCGGCAGCCAGCATGGGGATGCTGGCATATTGCAGGCTTCCCGCATAGACAAAAACGCTCGTGGCCAGCGCCCAGCCAGCCCCGTAGCCCCGGGTCTCCATCAAGATGCCGTAGGCCATTCCCAAAAACAGGTAGCCCACCATGACCGGGATGGTTTTTTGTAATGCATAGATGAAAATATTTCTTTTGTTGTCCATGAAAACCCTCTTTATATGCTGCCTCCGAACATTTTTTCCGCTTTTTTCGCCCATGTGTCAAATTTGTCCGGAATTTCAAATGTTCTCTTTATCCTCCTGGTTCCCTTGAAAACGGTTGGCCGCGAAAAGAATCAGCAGAATGGCCAAAAACAGCAGCGTGGACATGGCGTACATCTCCGGGTTGATGCCCCGGCGCACCTCCTGGTAGAGCATGGTGGAGATGGTGTTGATCCCGGCCCCCTTGGTAAAATAAGTGATGATAAAGTCGTCAAGGGATATCGTGAAAGCCAGCAGGAAGCCGGAGAAAATCGCGGGCATGAGATCCGGCAGCACGACTTTCATAAAAGCGTAGACCGGTGTGGCCCCCAGATCCAGGGCGGCTTCATAGATGCTTTTATTTGTCTGGCGCAGTTTGGGCATGACATTCAGGATGATGTAGGGGATGCACAGCGTAATGTGGGCAATCAGCATTGAGGTATACCCTAGGTTCATAAAGCGCACAAAGAGGAGCATGATGGCGATGCCCGTGACGATGTCCGCGTTCAGCATGGGGATATTGGTGATGCTGGTGAGGACGCCCTGGCTCTGTTTTCCCATGGCCGCCATACCCAGGCAGGCCAGGGTTCCCAGCACTGTGGCGATAAGGGCCGCCGAGGCAGTCAAAAGCAGGGAGGTGCGCACGGCCTCCAGCACCGCCCCGTTCCGGAAGAGCTGTATGTACCAGCCAAAGGTAAAACCGCCCCAGACCGTCCGGGCCTTGGAGTTGTTGAAGGAACAGATGATCATGACCAGGATCGGAGCGTAGAGCAGGAAAAAGACCAGCCCTACATAAAAACGTTTCAGAAAAGCTTTTGTCCTTACCATAGGATCTGTCCCTCCCCCGTTTTGTCGTATTTGTTCATCAGCGGCATACTGACAAAGATGAAAAGCATCAATACCAGAGACAGGCCGCTTCCCAGCCCCCAGTCATTGGCCAGGGAGAATTCCTGTTCGATGACGTTGCCGATCAGCAGAATTTTGGAGCCTCCCAGAATATCCGCGATGACAAACTCGGATATGCCGGGAATGAATACCATGATCACGCCGCTCATGACGCCGGGCAGGGACAGGGGCAGGATGATCCGGCGGAATACGGTGACGCCGTCGGCCCCCAGATCCCTGGCGGCGTCGATGACGTCCCGGTCGATCTTGCACAGGATATTGTAGATCGGCAGGATCATAAAGGGCAGGTATTCATAGACCATGCCGATCAGGATGGCTCCGTGGCTGTACATCAGGTGCAGCCTGGGCAGACCGAAAAACTGCAGGATGGCGTTCAGGATCCCGGTGTTGGCCAGGATCATCTGCAGAGCCAGGATGCGCAGCAGAAAATTGATCCACATGGGCAGGATGAACAACATGATCACGGTGCCGGACTGCCGGATGTTGGCGCGGCTTAAGATATAAGCCAGCGGGTAGGCAATGACCAGGCAGATGGCGGTGCTGCCCACGGCGATCAGCAGGGATTCCCAAAGGGCCTTCACATGGATCGGGTCCGCGATGGCGGCGAGATGTTCCAGGGTCAGTTGCCCTCCGTCCCCGGTCAGGCCGTAATACAGCACCATGATCAGGGGCAGGATAATGAAACCGGCGGCCCACACCAGATAAGGGCCGGCGAGAAATCTTTGTCTATTCATCCAGAGCCACGGCTTTCTCATCCTCCGACACAGGTTTGTTCATAATCTGTATATTGAAGGGAATCACGTTGATGCTGACGGGCGTGCCCACCGGATGGGCCACGGTGCTTTGTACCAGCCATTCAAATCCCCCGGCCTGAACCTCCATCTCGTAATGGACGCCTTTGAAAATCAGGTGGGAGACCACGCCGTCCAGAAGGCCCTTGCCCGGATCGCCCAGGATCACGTCCTCGGGACGGATCACCACGTCCACCGGCAGATTTTTTGGGAAACCCGCGTCTACGCAGGGAAAACGCACGCCCAGGATCTCCACCAGCCCGTCCCGGAGCATGATGCCGTCGATGATATTGCTGTCGCCGATGAAGTCGGCCACGAAGGCGTTCTCCGGTTCGTTGTAAATATCCTCCGGGGTGCCCATCTGCTGGATATAGCCCTGATTCATGACCACCACCGTGTCGGACATGGTCAGGGCTTCCTCCTGGTCGTGAGTGACATAGATGAAGGTGATGCCCAGCTCGTTTTTCAGGCGGATCAGCTCGTACTGCATCTCCTGGCGGAGCTTTAAATCCAGGGCTCCCAAGGGCTCGTCTAAAAGCAGCACCTTCGGTTCGTTGACAATGGCCCGGGCGATGGCGATACGCTGCTGCTGGCCGCCGCTTAAAGCGGTGGGATTCCGCTTCTCGTAGCCCTCCAGGTTTACCAGTTTCAGGGCATAAGCGATCTTATCCCGGATATAGGCGTCGCTTTTTCCGCTGATCTTCAGGCCAAAGGCGATATTTTCCGCGATATTCATATGGGGGAACAGAGCATATTTCTGGAATACGGTGTTCAGATTCCGCTTGTTGGGCGGAAGCATGGTGATATCCTCCCCGTCAAAGATTACACGGCCCCGGTCGGGGGTGACAAAGCCGCCCAGGATGCGCAGCGTCGTGGTCTTGCCGCAGCCCGAGGGGCCTAGAAGGGTCAGAAATTCATTTTCGCGGATGGAAAGGCTCAAGTCATCCAGAACCGTCTCGCCGTCGAAGGCTTTGGAGATATGGACAAGATCAATCAGTGGCTTTTTGCTCAAGGTGAGTTCCTCCTGTGGTAATGATGGGTGCGGACGCGGCCTGTTCCCATGGATTGCCCGGGGCAATACAGTGGTTGCATCAGAAGCTGGGCGGGGTGCTGACCCAGATCAGCGTGGCGCCTCGCCGGGAGGTCAGGTAGTGCTGGGTGGCGGGGGTGAAGTAGAAGGATTCCCCACTTCTGGCCGTGTGGGTGTGGCCGTCCAGATGGACGGTCACGTCGCCCTTCAGCACATAGCCGAACTCCTCCCCC
Organism: uncultured Lachnospiraceae bacterium; assembly: GCA_910588295.1. GTDB lineage: Bacteria > Bacillota > Clostridia > Lachnospirales > Lachnospiraceae > UBA11957. The sequence continues at coordinate 3,926 of CAJUQO010000025.1, forward strand.
TCGTGGGGATTGTCAGGGTAGGTGGATCCGCCGGGCTCTAAACGCAGCAGGATCGGTTCCATCTGGTTTTTCTGGGCGTTCGGTATGATCCACTGGGTGGTGGCATGCAGCTGGGGCTCCTCTTTTGTGAAATAATCCTCCTTGGAAAATACGATTTGCTCCCCGGTTCTCTTACGGAAAAATTCGCTTAAGTCGGTACCCAGGCACTGGAGGATATCCTGGAGGGTGGCGATGGAGGGGGAAGTCAGATCCCTTTCCAGCTGGGAGATGAACCCCTTCGACAGCTCCGTGCGGTTGGCCAGTTCCTCCTGGGTAAGCCCCTTTTGTATGCGCAGATCTTTGATCTTTTTTCCGATTTCCATAAATTACGGCCCGACGTATGGCCGGCGTGGGCCGCCCCCTTTCCGGTTTTGTATTGGTCACTCTAATAATAATCTCTGAGTTTAGTAACGGTAAACATTAATACGATTATAGCGTAAAAAAACGGGGTGTCAATACCTAATTTGACACAATCCGCGGGTGCACGGGCGGGAATAGGTACAGGGCGCTGTGAGGCGGGCTGATCTGCCAGGGGGTAGTGGATGGCTGGGAGCATACCTTGGACAGGAAAAAATATATGCATAGAGCGTATCCGAAATTATCCTGTAAAAATATTTACGGTTCATTGACATACGACAACAAAAACTGTAATATATGAATATAAAAGAACTTAATCCAGAAAAAAATAATATATTATAGTAATTTTCAGAAAATACTGGGAGTTTGTGCAGGACGGAGAATCAAAAGTGGGTAATAGTGAGGGTGTGGATAGATACATGGTTTCATCTGTTTTGAAAGACAGACAGGAGGTGGGGGTATGTTGCTAAAGGATACTATGATAGGGAAGTGGATCGAATCTGTATTCTCTGCATACAAAAGCGGAAAGACGAAAGGAGACGCCGCTGAGGAGGTAAAGGAAAATGCGCTTCCGCCGGAAACGGCTGACAGCCCGCCGTCCCCGCCGCTGGATGCGGACTTTCTCCGGCTGCCTTCGGATCATGCGCTGTATAAGCTTTGGCGGATGTGGGTTTCGGAGGAAAAGGCTCTGGCCATGCCGACGTTGCGTCTGGAGGGGCCTCCTGACCGGTATGAGATTCTGACGGAGAATGAGATGCGCCGGGAACTGGCCCGTCTGGAGAAAAAGATCACGGATACGGCGGTTGCGCGGTTCAGGAAATCGGAGCCCGTGATGTCGCCGCAGACGGAGGAAACGGAGCAATCTCCCGAACCGCAGATTCCGAATCTGGATGCTCAGGCCGTAGTTTTTTCCAGCAAGGATCAGATGCATGCCTGGCTTTTCATTTACCCGCCCGTGGGGGAGGGCCGGGAGGTAGACCGGCCCATGCTGAACCAGGCAATGAGGGAGAATGAAGTGGTCTATGGCATAGATGAGGCGCTGCTTCAAAGCCTGCCCCAAAGCTCCCGGCGGTATTTTCAGCTATATTACGCGGCGGCAGGTAAACAGCCTGCAGCCGGCAAGGATGGTTATGTGGTGGAGAAATTCTCCCGGGAGACCCAGCGGGTCATCGGAATGGATGAGGACAACAACGCAGATTACACGGAGCTCAATATGGTGCGCAACGTGGAGGAGGGGGAAGTGATCTGTGAGATCGTTCCGCCCGTACCCGGCGTGCCGGGCAAGACCGTGGCGGGGAGGACGCTCACGCCCAGGGAGGGGAAAAAGGCAAAGGCGCCTATGGGGCGCAATACCAAGCTTTCCAAGGATGGGAAAGAATTGATCGCATCGAAGACGGGCCATCTGGAGTTTGACGGACGGAATTTCCGGGTGATGCCCCTTTTGGATATTCCGAAAAACGTGGATTATTCTACGGGAAATTTGAATTTTCTGGGAGATATTCATGTGCACGGCGATGTGCTCAACGGCTTTACGGTGCGGGCCATGGGCAATATCATTGTGGACGGCGTGGTGGAGGCAAGCACGGTGATCGCCGGCGGGAGGCTGACCGTGGGGAAGGGCATTAAAGGCGACGGTCAGGCGCTGATAAAAGCCTGCGAGGGTATTTATGCCAAATATCTGGAGAGCAGTAATGTCTGTACCCAGAGCGACCTGCATGCAGACTGTATCATCAATTGTAATGTTTACAGTGACGGCACAGTCCAGACGACATCCGGCCGGGGCGTTATCGTCGGCGGGAAAATACAGGCATCTTCCGTGAAAGCTAAAATCATCGGCTCAAGGTCTGAGTGTCTCACCGAGATAAAACTCGGCGGCACGCCCAGCCAGGATTTTGAGTACGAAGATCTTGTGAGGGAAATCATGGAGCTGGAGCAGGAGTATGCGGAACTTGAGCGCCAGCCGGATAACCCGGCAAAGGCCAGGAGGCTGCCGATGGTGCGGATGAAACTGTCCGTCAACCGGGAAAAGCTGCAGCAGTATAAGGACGGCCTGTTAAAATATGGGAAGGAAATAGGAAACGGGGATGAAGAGCAGCCGAGGCCGGAGAGCCACCGGCTGGCCTGCGGTATTGTGTACGCGGGGACGGAAGTGACGATCGGTGAGGATACCCTGCGGGTTGAGAATGAGACGTCAAAATGCACCATCGGGCTGCAGGAAGGAGAAGTAAGATTTTTATAATGCAGGGAGGGCGGAACTATGATGTCAGAGGAAATTTTACAGAAGGTGTTTGATCAGAGTATCCGTGATATCACAGAGCGTGTGGGCGGTATTCGCTTATACCAGATGAATGCGCCGCCGAATAATAGTATGTGTACGGTGCATGTGGGGTTTGAAAGGGGTCTTGAATCTATTCTGGCTCTTCACGCGGATCTGGAGGTGTTTACCCGGCTGACCCGCTATATGCTGAAAAGCGAGGAAGTAACGTTCCAGGATGTGGAGGATTTTGCAACGGATTTTTTCAACGTGCTGTGCGGAAATATTACCGTGCGCCTGTTCCAGGCAACGAAGGTTGCCCTGCGTTTCAGTATACCCGCGTTTTATGTAGGTATTTACCGGCCGGACGGACACAGGGAACAGTTTGCGATTCACTATTCCAGTGACCGGAATGAGGCTGTCCGCCTCATTCACTATACGCCCCGCGATATTTTTATTGAAAGAGGTGATACTTATGGGAAAAAGAATCATGGTGGTTGACGACTCCCGTGCTTTTGCCCGACAACTGAAAAGCATGCTGGAGGACACGGATTATGAGATTGCCGCATACTGTGCGGACGGAGCTACTGCCATTGACCTGTATGATGAGGTACAGCCGGATCTGGTGACGATGGATATCCTTATGCCGGGTATGGACGGATTGGATGCGGCCCGCATATTGATTGAGGATCATCCGGACGCCAGGGTGGTGATGGTGTCCTCATTGGCGTATGACGAGTCCATCGACGAGGCGCAGGCGATCGGGACAAAAGCCTTTGTCTACAAGCCTTTGGAACGGGAGCGTCTTCTGTCCGCCCTGGATGATGTGACGGTGGATTTGCAGCCCTGAAACGTGTGTTTGACACTTGCGCCCTGCTATCAGATATGCCATATTAAACATAGAAAAAGGGAAAGCCATAGAAGCTATAAAGGCGCCAGGTGTGTCCGCCGCACCTGGCGCATAGAAAGTACAGTACCAGGTGGTATAAAAATGCAGATTTTACACACATTATAGTATCGCACGGCGAAAGCGGCGCATTTTGCCGTGTAAAAAGGACATGTGCATACCCGGGACGGACGAAGCGGCCCGGGACGGATCATATTTGGAGGTGTGTATGCAGAAAGGTACGAGGACGCTGGCCTATGACCGGCCGGTTTATTTTAACGGCGAGGGCTCGGTGGTCGGCCAGAAAGAGGGGGAGGGCCCGTTGGGGAAATTGTTCGACATTGTGAAGGACGATCCCATGGCGGGGAAGGACACCTGGGAAGAGGCGGAGAGCGAACTTCAGGTTGAGGCGGTACAGACCGCGTTGAAAAAGGCGGGACTAAATAAGAAGGATATCCGGTTCCTTTTTGCCGGGGATCTGCAGGCCCAGAGTGTGGCCAGTTCTTTTGGACTCAGCCAGTTGGAGATCCCTCATTTCGGCGTGTTCGGAGCCTGCTCCACCATGGGAGAGACTTTGATTCTGGGCAGCATGACCATTGCGGGAGGCTTTGCGGACTACACGATGGCCGTGACCTCCAGCCATTTTGCCAGCGCGGAGAAGGAATTTCGGTTTCCCCTGGAGTACGGCAACCAGAGGCCCCTGTCGGCCAGCTGGACGGTGACGGGCAGCGGCGCCTGTGTGCTGGGAAAGAGGAAGGGTTCGCTGGGGATCACGGCCTGTACGCCGGGGAAAATCGTGGATTACGGCCTGAAGGATTCCTTTAATATGGGGGCGTGTATGGCCCCGGCCGCAGTGGACACCCTGCTGGCCCATTTCGAGGATATGGGCTGCGGGCCGAAATATTACGACCGGATCTTTACCGGGGATCTGGGCGTGGTAGGCAGCCAGATCCTGGAGGAGAAGCTGGGCGAGAAGGGATACGATCTGGAGCGGGTTCATCAGGACTGCGGCGTGATGATGTATGATATAGATAAACAGGACGTCCATGCGGGGGGCAGCGGCTGCGGCTGCGCGGCCACGGTGCTCTGCGCGTATATCCTGCCGGAGATGCGGGCCGGGACGTGGGAGAGGGTGCTCTTTGTGCCCACGGGGGCGCTGCTCTCCAAAGTCAGCTTCGCCGAGGGGCGCACGATTCCGGCTATCGCCCATGCGGTGCGGATCGAGCGGATGAAAGAGAAATGAGGAGGGTGTGATGATGATGGATTATATAATTGCGTTTCTCGTGGGCGGCGCGATCTGCGCCCTGGTGCAAATCCTGCTGGATAAGACGAAGCTGATGCCGGGCCGGGTCATGGTGATCCTGGTGTGTTCCGGCGCGGTGCTGGGGGCTTTGGGGATTTACGATATGTTCCAGGATTTTGCCCATGCCGGTGCGTCGGTGCCTCTGTTGGGCTTCGGAAACGTGCTCTGGACGGGCGTAAAAGAGGCCGTGGACGAGCAGGGCTTTATCGGGCTGTTCCTTGGCGGTTTCAAAGCGGGGGCCGCGGGAACCAGCGCGGCGTTGATCTTTGGCTGGCTGGCCAGCGTGATCTTCCAGCCGAAGATGCGGAAATAAGCGGTATTAATTGTTTATAAAATATGGAGATTTATAAGACGAGGGGAGTATTCTGATAGCGCGGGATACTCCCCTTGTTACGGTGGAAAATGGGTGCAGGAGAAAAAGCCCTGTCAAAAGGCTTGAGGATTCCGGGATAATGCAAGAATACAAAGGAGGCCCTTAAAAATGAGGACATACGGGTTTATCGTAGAACAGGCCGCGTAAGATGTTTTTGCACAGACATCTTACGCGGCTTTGATATTCGGGTTGTTTTTCGGGGGTGGTCTGGTTATAATAAAAGCATAGCGAATACATAAGGAGCAAGACCATGAGACAAGCACAGAAAAAACAGGTAGAAGATTATGTGGCGCTGCTGAGCAGGGCCCACAGTGCGATAAAGATAGCGTTGAAGGCGAGGAAATGGGACGGAGCCATGGAGCTTTTGACCCAGTGCCAGGAGGGAGCCATCCTGGCGGGAAATTTGATCGAAGAAGCCCAGGGGGAGGAATTTGTGACTATAAGGCTTCTGGAGGATTACTGCGAGCTGGTCTATCAGTTCCATGATAAGCTTCGGCAGGGGCGGTACGTGGACGGCAGCCAGGCGCATAAAAGTCTGCACAGAGCCATGGTTCAGATCAAAAACAGCGTGGAAAAAGATATTCCGGTGCGCATGGAGGCGGTGTTTCTCCCCTATAAAGCATCCATGTGGGATTCCCTGGAGAGCGTGTGGAAGGCGGCGGATGAGGATCCCGACTGCGACGCCTATGTGATCCCGATCCCCTACTACGATAAAAACCAGGACGGCAGCTTTGGGGAGATGCATTATGAGGGAGACCAGTATCCGGATTATGTGCCCATCACGGCTTATGATGAGTTTGATTTCCAGTCCCATCATCCCGATATGATATTCATTCACAACCCCTACGACCAGTATAATTATGTGACCAGTGTGGATCCGTTCTTTTACTGTCCCAATCTGAAAAAGTATACGGACAAGCTGATTTACATCCCTTATTTTGTGCTGTGGGATTTTAAGCCTGACGATAAAAACGCTGTGGAGAGTATGCGCCATTTCTGCACCACCCCGGGGGTGATCCACGCGGACAAGGTGATCGTTCAGTCAGAGGACATGCGTCAGGTGTATATTGATGTCATGACCGAGGAGACGGGGGGGAATACCAGGAGCTACTGGGAGGAGAAAATCTTGGGGATCGGCTCACCGAAATTTGACCGGGTATTGAGCGCCCAGGGAGAGGAGCAGGAGATACCGGAGGAATGGCAGAGCGTCATTGAGAAACCCGGCGGCGGCCGAAAGAAAATCATCCTGTATAACACCAGTGTGGCGGCTCTTTTGCAGTATGAGGACAAAATGCTGGCAAAGATGCGGGATGTATTCCGGGTGTTTAAGGAGAACCGGGAAGAGGTGGCCCTGCTGTGGCGCCCCCATCCGCTGATCAAAGCCACCATTGCCTCCATGCGTCCTGCTCTGTGGAAGGATTATGAGCTGCTGCGGATGGAATATCTGGCGGAGGGCTGGGGCATTTATGATGACACGCCCGATGTGGACAGAGCCATTGCCATCAGCGACGGGTATTATGGGGATGGAAGCTCTCTGGTGCAGATGTATCAGAAGACGGGGAAACCGGTGATGATCCAGGATGTGGATATACGGGAGTATGAGGAAAATGAGGCGTGATGGAAACTGCGTATATGCGGCAATGTGGAAGGGTCAAAGAGCAAAACTTTTCTGCAGATCATAAGCCATACAGATAATGACGATCATACCTTTAACCGTATCTACCGGTATGATAATAAGAAGAAAAAGCTTGTGCCGGCCCTGGATTTGTATAATGGCGGGCTGAGTACGGCTGAGGATGTGGTCAAAGCGACAGGCAAGGAGATCCAGATCCGTCACAGGCTGCAGCCCGAGGAGACGGGATGGATCAACTGGAAGTTTACGTATACATATAAAAAAGGAATATTTAAGCTGAAATCTTCCACAGCCAGTGTAAAGAGCAGCCTTGGCCGGATGGCGGCGGGTCAGGATGATTACGGGAAATATTTTGAGAAAAATCAGTTTATAGCGGCCAAGCCGCTTACATTCTACACAGACACCAGCCTGAACAAAACGGCTTTTACGGCCCGGAAGCAGGATAAGCTGACATTGAAAAAAATAAAGGTCAGCGGCAGCAGGGTGTATTTGCAGTTCCAGAAGGGAAAGAAAACCGGCTGGCGGAGGGCAAATCAGTCAGATGTCTATAATTTCAAATCTTCGGATCCGGCGTCCACAGGATGGTTTTACGGCGTGTTTAACCGACTGGCAGGTTAAGGAAAACAGGGAAGAGGATGCCGGGCCGCGGTGGGGAATCGGAGGCCCGGCATTTTTTTGGCCACGCCATGGAGGAAAGGGCATGTCATTTACTATATATGTGAGAATGAAGAAACTGGGAAAGCAAAGGAGCCGGGATCTGCAGACGGTTCCCTTTGTCCTGGAAAAAAGACCGGATACCGTGCGGGAGCTGCTGGCAGGCCTGACGGAGCTGGGGGTGAGGGCGTACAACGCAAGAAAAGACGAGGGACAGGTGCTGGCCTTTCTGACAAAGGAGGAGATCGACGGACAGGCCGCCCGTGGGAAGGTGTCCTTCGGGCTGCGCGGCGGGAAGGATGCCGTGGAGGAGGATGCCGTGGAAAATACTTTCCGGTGTTTTGAAGACGGTATTTACCGGGTATTTGCCGGGGAGGATGAGCTTACGGCACTGACGGATGCGATACCCTGGACAAAGGATCTGGTATTTACGTTTGTCAGGCTGACTATGCTGGCCGGGTGGTAATCCGGGCATATATACAGGAGGAAGGAAAAACATATGGCGGAATTTACCTATCAGACGAGAAGAAAGCTGAGCGAGACATGGGTTGCCGGTATCGGAGAAAAAGGGAAGGGACTCTCCAAAGAGGAAAAGGAACTGCTGCCGGATCTCTATTACTATACAATGCCTCGGGACGTCTGCGATACTATGCGGCAGCTTTTGCGGAGCGGGAAATACAAAACGTTAAGTGAGCTGTATAAGAAACGGTTCAAAAACGTGGTGGCGGTCTGCGTTTCCGGGGAGCGGCGGGAAGAATTTTATTACGCGCTGGACGAGATGAACGCCTATCAGATGACGGCGGGATGGTTCCGAAGAAGCCTCCGCTCCGACAGCTATGTGCCCTTTGTGGATCAGAGCGTCCAGCTGTTGCGGGCCTATGCGAAGCTGGCATTTTACGGCGGGGATCTGGCGGATATTCTGACAGGGAATGTGGAGCCGGAGATCTACGACCATGCCCGGAACGAGTACTTTGCCTATGCGGGGATCCTGGCGGCCCAGATTGACCGGGGCGAGGAGAAGACGATCCGAGCGGTGAAGGATATTCTCTTCGGCGAGGGCAATACGGCCATGCTGAGCCATGAGATGATCCGGGGCATCGTGATGGGGAAGAATGAGGAGTTGTACGACGACCTGGGCAAGTTCCTGCTGGCGGCCAGGCTCCAGGAAGGAGCCCGGCAGGCGGTCTGCGAGACTATGGACGCGGGGCGGCCGGAGGCGTTTCTCCGCCTGTTTTCCGTGATCGAGGAGAACGACTTGATCCGCTATTCTTCTGTCAAACGGGCGGTCAGCACCTGGATCGGGATCTTTAATGAAAAGAGCGTGGACAGGATCAGCGACAAGCTGCTGCGCCTGATGGGGCGGTGTCTGCGGGAACCGGCGTTTCTTGATGAACAGCTTGCGACAAACGATGCCGTTGCGATCAGCTGCGCCCTCTGGGCGAAAGGTTTTTACGATGCGGGGGACGCCGTTGATGCGGTTATCCGCCTGATCTGCCGGGGAACCCGGCAGCAGAAGATGACGGCCTCCTATTTCAGTTATTCCCTGCAGGATGAGAAGCTGAGAATGCAGGTGTCCAAGGAAGCGATCCTCTCCGCGCCGGAGGATCTGGAATTCGTGGCCTGTTTTATGCCGGGATTTATGGCTTCGGCAAATTCCCGTTTTTACAGTCTGGTTAAGGAGGAGAGCAGCAGCGTCTATTCTATCCGGGATGCGAAGGTCATCCGCCCGAAAAGAATGGAGATGACGGAGTTCTTTGCGGACGCTGGGGAGGCGGAGCGTTTTTACGGATTGTTAAAGGACATTCTGGGGCGGCTTCCGAAAAAGGGGCTGACGATTGCGCCCTGTATCTTCCCCTGGCATCAGGTGGCGATGACCCCGTCGGATGTTGCCATCCGGCTCGGCCTGATCGCGTGGATGTTGCAGCGGGAGGAGCTCCTGGATGAGGCCGCGGGCTGGATTCCCCTGATCGGGCAGGGCGGCAGCTACAGCGGTATGCCTAGGGCCGCCGCGGCCAGGGTGCTGCTCTACCGTCCTGCGTCCGGGGTGAGGAAAAAGGTTCTTTTTGAGCTTTTGCATAATCCGGAAGAGTACACCAACCAGACGGCCCACTGTCTCGTGGAGGATATGGAGCTGTCGGCGGAGGATTACATTCAGATCGAGAAAAATCTGAAATATAAGAAAGGACGGGCGGGGACGCTGGCCCTGCTGCGCAGACAGGACAAAAAGGAGCTGACGGCCTGTATCGGCAGACTGCTGGCGGCAAAATACGAAGAATGCCATATGGGCGCCCTGGATCTGGCCTTGCAGCTGAAAAAAGAGGATGCGGAGAGCTTTGCGGAGGTTCTTCCCCATCTTCGGGAGTTTTCGGATCCCACCGGAAAGGAGCAGGTGCTTCTGGAGGAACTTTTGGGGGCGGAGAGCGAGGCCCAGGATATTTTGAATACCCCGGGCTACGGCTTGTATGATGTGGAGAAGGACTGGGTACTGCCGCCGGTGGATGTGGATGAAAACGAGGCGTCAGGGCTCTTTACCTGCGGGGAGGAGGCGTGCATCCGCGTGTTTAAAAAGCTGGATGCGCTGATCGACCAGAACCGCGAGCTCTCCTACAAGACGGCGTGGAACGAGGATGCGGTGCTGGGAGCCGGGCTGGAGAAATGCCGCTGGACGCACACAGATCCCACGCTGGAGCCTCTGGATGCCTATCCGTTCCGGGAAATATGGGAAAAATTTTACAAAGAAGAGATACGCACGCCTGAGCTTTTGCTGGAGGTGGAGCTTTACCGGCAGTGTATGGATAGCCGGAATTATTATGAGCAGAATCTCAAGCTCTATAAAAAGGTATTCGGCAGCGGTATGCTGAAAAAACCGCCTTTTTCGAATCTGGTACTGGGCCTGACCTATGGCGCCCAGGTGCGGAAGATTCTGGCCGCGCTCTCTGAGCAGTATGTCCCGGAGGAGCTGGAGGCCCATATGGGTCTGCGGGGAATTGCGAAACTGCTTTCCGTGCTGGATACCTCCAATGATCTGTTTACCGTGCAGACCAAGAGCTGGAACGGGCAGGTCGAGACGTATACGGAGCGGGCGGCGGCCCTTCCGATCTTTGCGGATATGTGTTTCTGGCTTTCAAAGGCCGGGGAGAAAGACTGGGGAAGCGCCTTTACCCTTAGGTTCCGTCTGCAGCAGTATTACCGGAAACAGAAGGACAGGGAAAAGAAACCCTATTATGCTTACAACAGCAGCCGGGATGGTTATCTGAACCTTTCGGACTATGTACAGTGTTATGTGCGGGGCGTATGGGACAAGGATCTGTTTTACAAAGCAGTGTTTACGTTCCTTACCATATCCAGTATCCTGGAGCCGGTCAGCACGGTGGAACAGAAAGGAGCCGTATCATCCCGGAAGGCCAGGGTTGGCGCTCTGCATGCGTTTTTCGGCTCGGGAGCAATCAAACCCGTCGACGGAAAATATCGTTTTGATACCCTGGGGGACATGCCGGAGATGGCCTTTGCCCACACCCTCTATAAAGAGGCGCTGCCGGTGGTTCTGAAGGTGGAGCTGAAGCGGGGCGAGCGGCCCACGCCGTTTTCAAAGGCAGCCCACAGCATCCAGGCTATTTACGGCATCGACTATATGATCCAGATTCTGACGGCTCTGGGGAAGGATCCGCTGCAGCGGGGATACAGCTACTATTCCTCCGATACCGAGAGAAAGTCGGTGCTGAGCCATCTGCTCAAGGTGTCCATGCCTGGGCCAGGAGAGACGGCTAAAGATCTGAAAGCAGCCCTGAAAGGGACGGATATCACAAAGAAGCGTCTGGCAGAGCTGGCCATGTACGCCCAGCAGTGGATTCCGATGATCGAGGAATATCTGGAACTGCCCGGCTTTGCCAGCGCCTGCTACTATTTTATCGCCCATACCAGCGAGGGCCTGGACGATCAGGCAAAGTCGGTGATTGCGAAATATACGCCCCTTTCCCCGGAGGAGCTTGGCGACGGGGCTTTTGATGTCCGCTGGTTTTTTGAGGCTTACGGGAAACTGGGGGAGAAAAATTTCCGTCTTCTCTACGATGCGGCCAAGTATTCCTCCAGCGGGACAGCCCATGGCCGGGCGAGAAAATACGCGGACGCCGCCCTGGGCAAAGTAAAGATAGGAGATCTGAAGGCGGAGATCGACGCGAAGCGCAACAAAGATCTGCTGATGAGCATGGGACTGCTGCCTCTCTCTGACGGGAAACTGCGGCGGGAGGAGGAGCTTCTGGACCGCTATCAGTTTATCCAGAAATATAAAAAGGAAAGTAGGCAGTTCGGCGCCCAGCGCAGGGCCAGCGAGGGGCGGGCCGTGGAGCTGGCTCTTCGGAACCTGAGTGTCAATGCGGGCTTTACGGATGTGACGAGGCTGACCCTCCGGATGGACGGGAAGCTGGTGGAGCAGTCCGCGGCGTATTTCGACTGGCAGCCCGTGGAGGAGATTGAGCTCATGGTGGCCGTGGACGAGAACGGAAAGAGTGCGCTGAAATGCCGGAAGGGCGGCAAACTCTTAAAGTCGGTTCCGGCGAAATATAAAAAGCACGAGATGGTGAAACAGTTCCAGGAGGTTCATAAAAAACTGAAGGAGCAGTACAGCCGGACGAAGCAGATGATGGAGCAGGCCATGGAAGACCGGACGGCTTTCGAGGTCTGGGAGTTTCTGGAGCTGTATAAAAATCCGGTGGCGCGGCCGATTACCGAGAATCTGGTGGTGATGCTGGGGGATAAGGTGTCTGCGAAGGATGCAGGCGGAAAGGCGGAAGCGGAGGAGACTGAGGTGCGGATCGCAGGGGATTTCGACGTGATGACGGCGGTTGGCCGGCGTCCGAAACTGGGATTTCTCACCTTGGAAGGGCTTGTGGATGCTTTCGGCGTTATCACGCCGGCTCGCCCGGAGGATAAAGTATGGATTGCGCATCCCTATGACCTGTACAGGGACGGGGACTGGCAGGCATACCAGAAGCTTTTGTTTGAAAAGCAGATCAGACAGCCCTTTAAACAGGTATTCCGGGAGCTCTATGTGAAACTGGAGGAGGAGCTGGATAAAGAGGAGTCCATGCTGTTTTCCGGCAATCAGATCCAGCCCCAGAAGACCGTTGGCGCATTGCGGAGCCGTCGCTGGGTGGCCGACTATGACGACGGCCTGCAGAAGATCTATTATAAGGAAAATATCGTTGCCCGCATCTATGCGATGGCCGACTGGTTCTCGCCCAGCGACGTGGAGGCGCCGACGCTGGAGTGGGTGGTGTTCGCGGATCGGAAGACAGGGAAGCAGTTAAAGATCCGGGAGATCCCGGATGTGATCTACAGCGAGGTCATGCGGGATGTGGATCTGGCGGTCAGCGTGGCCCATGCGGGCGGGGTGGATCCGGAGACCAGCCATTCAACGATAGAGATGCGTCAGGCGATCGTGGCCTGTAATCTTGAACTCTTTAAGATTAAGAATGTGCGTCTGGACGGCAACCATGCGATCATCGACGGAAAACTGGGACAGTACACGGTACATCTGGGAAGCGGCGTGGTGCACCAGATCGGAAACGCCATGCTATTCGTCGTGCCGGTGCATTCCCAGCACAGGGGGCGGATCTTCCTGCCCTTTGTGGACGACGATCCGAAGACGGCGGAGATCATGTCTAAGATTTTACTGTTTGCGGAGGATACAAAGATCAAGGATCCGAATATTTTGAGGCAGATCCGATAGAAAATTTTCTGATTATTTATGCGGAGTAATTCTTAAAAAGACCGTTGACATTTTTGGGGTGAATGGTTACAATGAGACAAGATAAAAGGGAGTAGTTGACGTCCGCAGGGCGTTTGCATGACCGTCAGTACGGTTCCTGTCCTTGCATGGGGCCCGGTGTGTAACGAAGTAACGAGACTTTTGTCGTACATAAGTGCGGCAGGAGTCTCTTTTTTGTCGCATGGGGAAACTCCAGGCGGCAGTTCTGGTCTTCTGAACGGCTGCCGTCTCAAACTTTTCTGACGTATGGAAGGAGGAAACAATATGGATATCCTGATACAGCTTGTACTGATCGCGGCGGGATTTGCGATGCTAGTGGTGGGGGCGGACTGGTTTGTGGAAGGCGCGGCGGGGATCGCGCGGAAATTCGGCATTCCCCAGCTGGTCATCGGCCTGACGATCGTGGCTATGGGCACCAGCGCGCCGGAGGCGGCCGTCAGTATCACGGCGGCGCTTAAAGGGGACGCGGGCATCTGCGTCGGCAATGTGGTGGGCAGCAACATTATCAATGTACTGATTATTCTGGGGCTGACGGCGGTGATTACGCCGCTGGCCATACAGGCATCCACACTGCACTATGAGATTCCGTTCACCTTTTTGATGACAGCACTCATGATGTTTCTCGGAATGAGCGGTGATGTGATCGGACGAGGTGAAGGCGCCGTTCTGTGGCTGTTCATGCTGCTGTATCTGGGCTATCTGTTGTGGATGTCCCGGCACGGGGTGAGCGAACCGGAGGAATCGTCCGGAGAAAAAAGTATCCTGCGGCTTCTGCTCTCCGGAGGTGTCGGTATCGTACTGGTAATATGGGGGAGTGATCTTACGGTGGATGCCGCCACGGCCCTGGCAAGGATCTTCGGCATGAGCGAGCGGTTCATCGGTTTGACTATTGTAGCGTTGGGGACGTCTTTGCCGGAGCTTGTCACCTCGGTGACGGCGGCCAGGAAGCACAATGCGGATATTGCCATCGGTAATATCGTGGGAAGCAATATTTTCAATATCCTGTTTGTGTTGGGCACTACGGCCCTGATCACGCCGGTGGCCTATGAGGCGGGATTTTTCATTGACTCCATGTTTGCCGCGGCTGCGGTGCTGCTTCTCTTTGCGGGAGTACTGCCGAAGAGAAAGCTGACCCGCCCGGTGGGCGTGGTGATGCTGGTTTCCTATGTTGTGTATTTTGTGTACCTGGTTCACTGACGCCTGTTCTTTGGCGTTGGTGGCGGGCTGCGGAACTGCTTTTTTTGTTGCCGGTATTGCCCGGGGGTTACGTGGTAACAGGCTTTGAACCGCTTGCAGAGATAGCTGCCGGTGCCCATGCCGGTTTCCAGGGCAATCTCCAGAATACTCTTGTCGGTATGCCACAGAAGCTCCTGGGCTTTTTGCAGCCGGAGGGACAGCAGGTAGTCTCCCGGCGTGATACCTAAAACGTGCTGAAAAATGCGGTAGCATTCCCGCTCGCTGATATGGGCGGCCCGGGCCAGATCAGCGGCGGTTATTTTTTCGCTGTAGCGTTCCTGGAGCAGGGACAGCATCTTTTTGATCCGCCCGTCCTCCGTGGGGTCATAGGACAATTCCCTGTTTTTTTGGGCCATGGCCCGGGCGTAGACGGTCTCCCACATCTCGGAAAAAAGGTTTCGGATGCGCAGCTCAAAAAAGGGTTCTCTCTCCATGCTGAGATCCCTGCATCTGCGTAGCTTTTCCAGGAAGGGAAGATCCTGTGGGTTATGCCGGTACAGCGGCATGGCGTCCAGGATCTTCATTTCCTGCACGGGCGTTATATATTTGAGGTCGTAGAGGCTGCCGGGGGCTCCGGCCAGGAAGGATTTATCAAAAAACTGCGGATAGAGTGTGGCCTCAGCCGCGGGCTCCAGGGGATGCAGATAATGGAGCGCGCCCGAATTGATAAAAATACCGTCCCCATTGCGGAGGACATATTCGCGGCGGTTTGTTTTGTAAAGGATACTTCCGCCCGCCACATAGCCGAATTCAAATGCATCGTGCCAGTGCCAGGGGATATCGGCGGCAAGCCCGTTTTCGGGATCGGGCATGTACAGGCCGTAATGCAGCATCTGGCTCTCGAAGACGATCCGCTCTTTTCTGTTAGTGTCTATCCGTTCTTTTTCCCATTCGTTCATATGTTTCCCTCGTAATACCGTAGATACTGTTTTTCCCCGGTGACGGCCGCTCATGTGCCGCATGTATTGTATCCGGGTGGAATGACTGGCTGTCTTTGGCCGGACAATTGGCCGGTTGGCGGGATTGTTATATTTTCAGTCAGTATATTTATTTATACACTGTTTGCTATGCAGTATAATTATATCTATCAATGAGATGACGAGTCAAGCACAGGAGGATTTGTTTTATGAAGTATTATGTATCGGCCGACGCTTCCCGCAGGGGCTGCGGCACAAAGGAACATCCGTTTCAGACAATCGGCGCGGCGGCAGCCGTGGCCGGGCCGGGGGATGAAGTATCGGTGGCTCCCGGTGTCTACCGTGAGTATGTGAATCCCGCCCGGGGCGGTGTGGACGAAGAGCATCGCATTACCTACCGCAGCGAGGTTCCGCTGGGGGCGGTGATCACCGGCGCGGAGCCGGTGAAGAATTGGAAGCGGTATGAGGGAAATGTATGGATGGCCCGCATACCGAATGGGATTTTCGGGGACTACAATCCCTATACCACCGTGATAAAGGGGGACTGGTACAATGCGGTGACTCCGGCCCACACCGGGGAGGTATATCTGAACGGAAAATCTCTGTATGAGGTTTTTTCTCTTGAAGCGGTATGTGATCCTGTGCCCTATAAAAGTTCCTGGGATCCGGATTTTACCGTGTATGTCTGGTATACAAAGCAGGATAATGATCACACGGTGATCTATGCCAATTTCCAGGGCATGGATCCCAATGAGGAGGATGTGGAGATCAATGTCCGCCGTAATTGCTTCTACCCGGATCGGACGGGCATCGGCTATATCACACTTTCCGGTTTCAAAGTGGAAAAGGCAGCCACCAACTGGGCGCCGCCCACGGCTTATCAGGAAGGCATGGTGGGTCCCCACTGGTCGAAGGGCTGGGTGATTGAAGACTGCGAGATCTCCCATTCGAAATGCTCCGGCATATCCCTGGGGAAATATTTGCAGCCGGAAAATGAGAACAAGTGGACGACGAAGCTTTACAAGGACGGCACCCAGACGGAGCGGGACGCCATCTGCCAGGCCCAGCGGGAGGGGTGGACAAAGGAGCATATCGGTTCCCATATCGTCCGCCGCTGCCATATCCATGACTGCGGACAGACGGGGATCGTGGGCCATCTGGGCGGTGTGTTCTCCGTGATTGAGGACAACCATATCCATCATATTAATAATAAGCAGAACCTGGCCGGAGCGGAGATCGGCGGTATTAAAATGCACGCGGCTATCGACGTGGTGATTCGCCGCAACCATTTCCATCACTGCACCCGGGGGCTCTGGCTGGATTGGCAGGCCCAGGGAACCCGTGTGACGGCCAATCTGTTCCACGATAACGTGCCGCCTGTGGATACGGATATCGCGGACGGCCTGGCTCTGGGAGAGGATATCTTCATTGAGGTATCCCACGGGCCCACGCTGGTGGACAATAATCTGCTTTTGTCTAATTGTTCCGCCCGCATCAGCGCCCAGGGCATCGCTTTTGTCCACAATTTGGTCGCCGGTTCCTTCACCTGGGTCGGCGCAGGGACGGATAACGGTGGGCGCCGTCTCCCCACGCCGCGGTACACGCCCTACCATGTGCCCCACCGCACGGAGGTGGCGGGCTTTATGACCTTCCTCCATGGGGACGCCCGATTCTACAACAATATTTTCGTACAGCAGGAGATCCGGGATGATCTGACGGCTTTTGCCGCAAAGTCGGATATGGCGGCGGAGTGCCAGTTTGTCTGCGGGACAAAGCCCTACGACGGCTATCCCACCGCGGAGGAATATTTCGCCCGCTTTACGCCCGAGACAGCCATCGACCACTGGGGGAAGGACATCTACTATGACCATATGCCTGTCTATACCGGCGGGAACGTATACTTTAACGGGGCCGTGCCCTGTGACGCGGAAGAAAACTACAGGGTTGACAAAGATCATCATGTGGAGCTCGCCCTGGAGGAGCAGGACGGCACGTACCGGCTGAAGACGGATCTGTATGAATATCTGCCCCGGTTTGAGATTCCTTTTGTGAGTACCGCGACTTTGGGGGAAGCTTTCGAGCCGGAACAGCGTTTTGAGAATCCCGACGGCTCGCCGATTGTGTTTGACTGCGATTACTTTGGGAAAAAGAGAGGGACTGCGCCCCTGGCAGGGCCTTTTGCGGAGGGGATTAAGGAGAATATGAGCGTGTAATATGGCAGGCTGTCAGACAGGGGCTTGCCGCTTAACAGCGATCTTAGTCCCTATGGCGTCAAATAAGAACATCCCCGGAGAAATCAAGGAGTTTTTGGCTCCTGATTTTCTCTGGGGATGTTCTGCTTTTTTCTTTTCGTTATCATGTGGCAGGAGCAATATAAAGGGATTGATAAATATGAGCATGCTGAAACACTTTTTAAGAAAGACCATCAGTATCCGTGATACAGCCGTAAGAACGGATATGAAAGAAGACTTTTACCATGGGGTTCTGTTTGGAATTTTAGGTGTGAAGGCCTGATGGGGGATTTTTTTCAACCGGAAAATGGGTGAAGGCTATGCGGATATTAGAGTTCTTCTTGACAAAATGGTGAAGATTACATATAGTAATATTAGCCAAAACAGGGAGGCGATCGTATGACAATGGCTACGGCTACAGAAATCCAGAATAATTTTGGAAAATACCTGCGCATGGTACAGACTGGCGGCGAGATTATTGTTGTAAAGAACGGAAAGGAAGTCGCCCGTCTGGTTTCACATGAAAAAAGTGTTTCTTTTTTGACAGATTCGCTTACAGGGGTTCTGAAAGGCGATTATGATGACAAACAGATCAGAACGGAGCGTATGAGTAAATATGAAAGTGTTGATTGATACGAATATCATTCTGGATGTTTTGTGCAAACGGTCCGGGTTTTATGAAGATTCCGCCCGGGTGTGGAAATTTTGCGAGATTAAGAAGATTTTCGGTGTGGTGTCGGCTCTTTCGGTTCCCAATATTGTATATATTATGCGGAAGGAACTGGATACTCATAAAACGAAGATAATTTTAAATAAACTGTCCTTAATTTTTACTATTGAGGATTTGAAAACAGGTGATCTGAGAAAAGCGGCTGAGATGAATTTCAGGGATTATGAGGATGCTGTTCAGAGCGCTTGTGCTTCCCGTATCAAGGCCGATTATATTATAACCAGAAATATCAGGGATTTTGCAGGGAGCAAAGTGGCTGCCCTGATGCCGGCAGAGTTTTTGGAGAGGATATGATTGGTGCGATTATACCCGCGAGCACAAAAGTTTTCCAGATTCATTGGCGCTTGCGGGCATATCGGGCGATAACGTTGGCAAATCATAGCGCTCGCGAGTATAAAAAGTCTATTTCATAATACAAAATTCGGGGAGTACTGAAAAATGAAATTATCACGGGAAATGAGATTAATGATTGCAAAATCCGGCGATGGCAACAAATGGCTTCCGCTTTGGATGCATGCAACGGATACGGCGAATGTGATAAGCGAGCTTATTCATTTGCGGTATGCATCGCTCTCACAGTTATGCGGAATGTCCTTTAACGATTTCAAAAAGACAGCGGTGCTGCTTGCCTATCTCCATGATACGGGCAAGATCACACCCCTTTTCCAGTCGCAAATATTAAAATCCCTGCCCGCAAGGCGTTCCCTGTTTGAACATTATGGCATTCATAACATTCCTGAAAATTGCACGAATAAGGATAAATCTCACCACACAAAATGCGGCGAGGCAATTTTGGTGGATATGGGGTTTCCCGATGGTTTTTCTTCTATAGTGGGGGCCCATCATGGTATGCCGACTGAGGATTTGTTTCATCATATGGATAAGTATCCCGTCCATTTTTTTGGGAAACCGGCCGACCATAGATTGTGGAATGGACTATATAAAGAGTGGGCGGACTTTTCGCTTGAACAGGCAGGGTTTGGCGATACTTCTGAAATTCCTGTGCTTAGTAAAAAGGCGGAGATTCTGCTGTCAGCGCTTTTGATCATGTCAGACTGGATGGCAAGTAACCAGGAGAATTTCGGGCTGCTGGATGAAGATGTAATCTTATCGGAAAATGAGTATCCTAAAAATCGCTGTGACCGTGGGTTGGAACGGCTGGAATTGCCCGAGTCCTGGGATGCCTGCCAGGTGAGGATTTCCGAAGAGGATTTCCGGAAGCGTTTCGGATTTCCCGCCATGAATGCGATACAAAAAAGCATGTTAGAGGCAGTCGAGAACAGCGTGAAGCCGGGGCTGTTCATCTTAGAAGCGCCCATGGGAACAGGCAAAACAGAGGCGGCCCTTGCGGCTGTGGAGGTTCTTGCCACCAAGTGCAATAAAAGCGGTTTGTTTTTCGGCCTCCCTACCCAGGCGACTGCCAACGGCATTTTTGAGCGCGTGGCGCAGTGGGCTGGGGCGCAGTCGGATGATGTTGTCCACGGTATTAATCTTGCCCATGGAAACGCGGAATTTCAGCCTGTTTTTGCGGAACTGAAAGACGGCCGTATGCCGCAGACGGATGCCGACGGGGAGAGCGGGCTTGTGGTAAATGCGTTTTTTAGCGGCGGTAAGATGTCACTTTTAACGGATTTTGTGGTGGCGACGGTGGACAGGCTTTTGATGTCCGCATTGAAAAAAAAACATGTCATGCTGCTGCATCTGGGGCTTTCCCAGAAAGTTGTGGTCGTGGACGAATGCCACGCCTATGACGCGTATATGAACCAATATCTGGACACGGCTCTGGCATGGCTCCATGAGTATGGTGTTCCCGTGATACTGCTTTCCGCAACCCTTCCATTTGAAAGGCGGAGGGAGCTGGTGGGAGCTTACATAAATGACAGGAAAAACGAGTTTGAACTTCCGGAGGCTGATTACCCGCGCCTTACATATACCGATGGGAACGAGGTGTGTATAAAGGCTTTGCCGGAAGAGAGCGCCGGAAGAATGGTAAACGTTGTCCGCGGTGATGAGGATATGGCTGTCCAAAAGATTACGGAGGCGGTACGTGCCGGGGCATGTGTCGGCATTATCTGCAATACGGTGATAAGGGCGCAGCATTTTGCGGAGGTTGTTCGCGGCAGGAATGGTGCAAATGTGATATTGTACCATGCGCAATACATTATTCCTGACAGGATGGAAAGGGAAGAAGCGCTGAAAAAAGCAATTGGGAAAAAGTCAACGAAGGAAATGCGAAGGGGTGTGGTCGTTGTGGGAACGCAGGTCCTTGAGCAGTCCCTCGATATTGATTTTGATATGCTGGTCACGGATCTTTGCCCGATGGATCTCCTGCTTCAGAGGATCGGGCGGCTTCAGCGCCATCCGCGCAAGGACAGGCCCCAGGGCTACGAAACGGCGGAGTGTATAGTTTTGGGCGCGGAGGAGTTGGACAGGTCTTCGGAACAGATTTACACAAAATGGCTTCTTTTGCGCACCAGAAAACTGCTCCCGTCCCAGATCGGGTGTCCCGGCGATATCGACCCGCTTGTACATGAGACGTACCGGGACGTGGAACCTGACGGTGAGGAAGAAAAAGCCGCTCTGGAAGTTTATCGGGCGCTGCTTAGAGATAAGCGGCAGAGGGCGAAGGGTTTTTTGATGGCGCGGCCCAAAGAGCGGAAAAGGGGCAGCGATCTCCATGGCTGGCTCCACAATTCTGCCATGGATGATGAAAGCAGTTCCCTGGCAACCGTGCGCGACGGCACGTTTTCGATAGAGGTTCTCATCCTGGTACAATACGAGGACGGGACGCTGGGGCTTTTGCCGTGGCAGGGCGACGGGAGATACCGCTGCGACATCTGTCCGCCGGACGAGGAGTGCAGATGGATCGCTCAACAGAAACTTCGCCTTCCGGCAAGATTTTGTTATGACATAGACAGGACGATAAATGAATTGGAGAAAATGGACCGGTATTTAACGGGATTTCAGAAATCCCGCTGGTTAAAAGGCCAGCTTGTACTTTTGCTGGATGAGAGCTTTAGCACGGAACTGTGCGGGGTGAAGATTACATATTTGCGGGACAGTGGGTTTGCTTATACAAAGGAGGCAGTGTGAACGATAGAGAATTTAATTTGCTTGACGAGCCGTGGATTCGAGTCATTGATAAGGAATGCAGTATTCATGAGGTGTCGTTGATCGACGTATTGAAACATGCGCATACCTATAAAGATCTGTGCGGCGAATTGCCGACGCAGGATTTTGCTATGCTGCGGCTGCTGCTGGCTGTTTTGCATACGGTGTTTTCCCGGTATGATGTAAATGGAAATGAGTGGCCGCTTGAGGACGCTGACGGTGCTTTAGACCGTTGGGCAGATTTGTGGGAAAATAAGAGGTTTCCTGCGGAGGTGATAACGGAGTATCTGGAGTCCCAGAGAGAGAATTTCTATTTGTTTCATCCGGAAAGGCCGTTTTACCAATGTGGGCATGCAAAAAAGGGAACAGAATATTCCGCTTCAAAATTAAACGGTAATTTGTCTGAGAGCAGTAATAAGCTTCGCCTTTTTACAGATATAAGCGGAAAGGCAAAAGAAGAAATGTCTTTTTCAGAGGCGGCGCGCTGGCTTTTATATGTAAATGCTTATGACGATACATCCGCAAAGCCTTCAAGAGAATCGAAAGAACGGGGGGTTAAACTGCCGTCTACCGGAGTCGGTTGGCTTGGAAAATTGGGAATCATTTTTGCAGCAGGAGACAATTTGTTTGAAACGCTTATGCTGGACATGGTCATGCTAAATCCAAATGGAGAGATTTTTGAAAAAGAAACGCCGATATGGGAGAGGGAAGAAATACCGGACGGGGAACGCACGAAAATTGCGTGTCCGGAAAATTTGTCTGAGCTGTACACATTGCAGTCAAGGCGTCTGTTTCTGAAAAGAAAAGATCAAAGTGTTACAGGATATTTTTTATTGGGAGGGGATTTTTTTGACAGGGAAAATGCTTTTATTGAGCCTATGACGGTTTGGAAAAATTCAGACGGCAAAAAAACGAATACCCATACTCCATGGCGGCACGATTCCTCAAAACAGTTTTGGAGAGAGTGTCCCGCAGCCATTTTAAATGATAAAGAGAATAAGCCGGGAATTATCTCATGGATAAAAGGATTAGAAAATGAAGAACGGATCAAAAATCCCCGTTTATATTTTCGGATCGTGTCCGTACAGTATGGGGATAAAGATTTTTTTGTGACGAATGTTTTTTCCGATTCATTGCAAATGTATGCGTCCCTGATCTCGGATATGGGCTTTGCATGGCGGACAATGGTACTGGACAGCATTGATTTTTGCGATACGATCTCTAAAAAAGTTTGGTTGTTTGCAAAGGATGTCAACCTGGCTTCCGGCGGCAGCAATAGAACAAAGGAAAGTAAAGGATCATCCGAGATTTTTGCGGAAAAAGTGAAAGCGGACTTTTATAACCGCTTGGACGGCCCGTTCAGAAGATGGCTTTCTACCCTGAATCCTGAAACAGGCAGGGATCGTGAAATAGATAAGGACCGTGAAGCGGATCTGGTTCAGGAGAAAGGAAAGGAGTGGCGAAAAAAATGTGTCGGTATAGCGAGACAATTGGGAAATGAGATCATACGCCAGGCCGATGCGGCGGCAATATTTGGGAGAGCGAAATCGGGTTCTGAAGATAAAAAGAGCGAGACGTTTTCTGCTGCCGAGGCTATGAATCGGTTTTTAAGCGGACTCTACATCGCAGAAAGAAAGTAACGGAGGAGGTGAACAGAGTGGGGAGAGAAACAGAAATTGGAAAGTATGTGCGGACGCAGATTGCGCTGCTGGCAAAAGATGACAGGGCTCTGGAGCAGAGCAGTTCCAAAGCTCATTTGGCACAGCTCCGCCGGGGTGTCGGAAAGATGCCGGGAGAGATTCCCGAATTGTGGGGCGTGTTTTTGAAGGAGCTGCCGGAGGAACTGATGGGCAAAGGCGGTGAACCTTCTTATGCAGAATGGGCCATTTACACGGCATTGACCCTGTTTGCCCTTCATCAGCAGGGCCATGCGGAGCCGATGAACGCGGAGGGTGAAGACGATCATTTGGGACGGGCCATGCGAAAGTTGGTTCAGAACGAAGAGGATGAGGAAAATGTCAGGATGAAATTCAGCATTGCAGCCAGATCCGATGACGCTGCAGAGCTGTCTTATCACTTGAAAATGCTCGTGAAGCTTCTTAGCAATAGCGGTATTAAACTGGATTATGTGGATCTCGCAAAAGATCTATATGGATTTCAATTTGAAAAATCTGCGGACAGGATCCGTTTGAAATGGGGACAGGATTTTTACCGCAGCAAAAAGTCAAAGGATAATGAAGGAGAGAAGTGATGAAGAATAATTTGTACGTAGATATCCATGTTTTGCAGAATGTTCCGCCAAGTTGTATCAATCGCGATGATACGGGCAGCCCGAAAACTGCCAAATACGGTGGTGCGGTGAGATCGAGGGTTTCTTCCCAGGCATGGAAACATGAAATGCGGAAGATGTTTAAAGAAATACTAAGTAAAGAGGAAGTCGGCGTCCGCACGAAAAAAGTCACTCAAATGATCGCAGATGCGGTGAAAGGGATTGACAGTGGGTTGGAAGATGAAAAGGTAAATAAGCTTGTTTCCGATGCGCTGAAAAGTGCAGGAATCAAAACAGATAAAGATGGGCTGTCGCCTGTATTAATGTTTTTCAGTGCTGCGCAGGCGCAGTCTTTGGCGCGGTTGACCATCCATGGGAGCAAAGATAAAAAGGAATATCAGAATGTTTTAAAAACTGCCCCGTCTATTGATATGGCGCTGTTTGGCAGAATGGTGGCTGCTGACCCGTCTTTGAACTTTGATGCGGCGGCGCAGGTCGCCCATGCGATTTCCACCCATACGGTACATAATGAGTATGATTATTTTACGGCGGTTGATGATCTGAGCCAGGATGAAGAATCGGGAGCAGGACATCTGGGAACCGTAGAGTTTAATTCGGCAACCCTTTACAGATATGCAACGGTTAATATTGTTGAGCTTCAAAAAAATCTTGGGGGCCAGACGGCTGATGCCGTGAAGTGTTTTGCCGAGGCATTTATTAAAACTATGCCGACAGGAAAGCAGAATACATTCGCTAATAGGACGCTCCCGGATTTCGTGTATATTACGTTAAGAACCGATCAGCCAGTTAATCTTGTCGGAGCCTTCGAAAAACCTGTTTCGGGTGTGAATGGGTATCTGGAGGAGTCGGAGAACAGATTTAAAGCGTATGCAGATACAATGTATAAGAAATTTGCATGCGCGCCTGAAAGAATCTGGCAGTTTGGGGAACTGGATATTTTGCAGATCCTTGAGGGCGTAAAGTCTGCCGTAGAAGAAAAAATATCCGAAAGCAGGGGTGAGTGATATGCCGACCTTGCTTTTACGGCTTGCGGCTCCTTTGCAGTCATGGGGGAGCAGCTCCAAATTTGAGATACGGACTACGGAAAAAATGCCGACCAAAAGCGGCGTTGTGGGAATGATAGCGGCGGCGCTGGGGCTGAGAAGAAATGCGGATCTGTCAAAACTGGTTGCGCTCACATTTGGCGTCCGCGCGGATCGCGAGGGTGAGGATATAACGGATTTTCACATGGCCCATTCTGAAAAAAGTTCTTATGTTACATACCGGCACTATCTTTCAGATGCTGTTTTTTTAGCGGGGTTAGAGGGTGAAGAGGGATTTTTGAAAGAGTTGGAGGCTGCCTTACAAAATCCGCGTTTTCCTTTGTTTTTGGGACGGAGGTCGTGCCCGCCCACTTTGCCGGTCGTTATCGGGATCCGTGATCTGCCGCTTGAAACGGCCCTTCGCAAAGAAGCGCCGCTTGATGGGGATCATGAAAACCTATTGCGTGTACAGATGGAAACAGATCAGCCGGATACGGGAATGATACAGGATGTGCCGATCTCGTTTGATCCGGGCAGAAGGGTTTACGGCTACCGAAGACTCAGGGAATTTTTCGTGGCATATGAACTAAATGAGACCGAACATGACGCAATGTCGGAATTGGGGTGACGCTATGTATTTATCGCGGATAACACTAAATACTGCGCTCCGGGAAACGATGAAAGCGCTGGTATCGCTGAGTATTTTTCACGGTGCCGTAGAGAGTTCGTTTGACGGTGCGCGGGCGCGCAGGCTTTGGAGGATTGACGATCTGAACGGTAAAAAGTACATCTTAATAGTAAGTGAAGCCGTGCCGGATCTAAAATCTTTTGCAGAACAGTTTGGCTATACCGGCGAATATGAAACAAAGGATTATTCGCCGCTTTTGGACAGGATCTCGAACGGAGAGAGATGGCGGTTTAGATTGACGGCTAATCCGGTGGTTTCAAAATCCCATGGAAAAATCATGGCGCACATTACGCCTGAATATCAAAAGAAATGGCTTGCCGGCCGTGGGGAAAAGCTGGGATTTGCATTACATGAGGCTGAGTTTCAAACGGTACAGTCAAAATGGTATGATTTCCGAAAAAGGAGCGATGCGGGCAGTTCACGGGTTCGCCTGCTTTCCGTAACCTTTGAGGGGGTTCTCACTGTAACCGATGCAGAACGATTTAAGGAAACACTTTGTAATGGAATAGGCAGGGAAAAGGCCTATGGCCAGGGAATGCTGACGATCGTAGGGTGTAAAAATGCAAAGTAATACAGGAATGATAAAACCGAGTCTGATGGAGCTGCCGCAGGTCAGCGATAGAATGTCGTTCATTTATTTAGAGCATTGTGTCATCAACCGTGAAGACAGCGCAGTAAAAGTCACTGACATGGACGGGGATGTGTGTATTCCCGCCGCTGCAATAACTACACTATTGCTGGGGCCTGGGTGCAAGATCACTCACCGTGCAATGGAATTGATCGGCGACAGCGGCGTAGGCGTTGCGTGGGTTGGGGAGCATGGTGTGAGATACTATGCTCATGGCCGGGCCCTTAATTCACATACGAGGCTTCTGTTAAAACAGGCGGAACTTGTTACCAATACCCGGAAGCATCTTTCCGTTGTCCGAAAGATGTATCAGATGCGTTTTCCCAATGAGGATGTAAGCGGGCTTACCCTGCAGCAGCTCCGGGGCAGAGAGGGGAGCCGGGTGAGGACGACGTACAGAGAATACTCGAAAAAATGGAGCATACCCTGGAAGGGCCGGGAATATGATCCGGATGATTTTATGTCTGGGACTCCCGTAAACCAGGCTCTTTCTGCAGGAAATGTATGCCTGTATGGGTTGGCCCACGCTGTCATCTGCGCTTTGGGGTGTTCGGCGGGACTGGGTTTTGTGCATGTCGGCCATGAATGTTCGTTTGCGTATGATATTGCTGATCTGTATAAGGCTGAGACAACCATTCCCATAGCATTTGAGATGGCGGCAAAGGTTCGCGATGAGTTTGACGATAAAACGCCGCAGGACTTTTCCGGTATGGTAAGGCGGCGGCTGCGGGATGAAATAGTCAAAATGCATTTGCTGGAACGCATGGTTCGTGATATAAAGTATTTACTTTCCGACAGCGAAGAGGGGGAGGAAGAAAAAGCGGTTTATCTTTGGGATAATATTACGGACAGGGTGGAAAATGGCAAACAGTATCGTGAAAATGGGGTAGAGGAAGATGGTAGTGATGACCATGAATAGCTGTCCGCCAAAGCTGCGCGGCGATTTGACAAAATGGCTGTTTGAAATCCATACCGGCGTCTATGTTGGACAGGTAAATGCCAAAGTACGGGAAATGCTTTGGAGCAGAGTTTGCCAAAATATAAAAGACGGACAGGCTGTAATGGTGTACAGCTTTGCAAATGAACAGCATCTTGAATTCCGCACCCACAATACAGCGTGGAAAATCCGTGATTTTGACGGCATTAAATTGATGATGCGCCCCCAATCAGCGGAGCAAACGGGCGAGGCACTTCAAAAGGGATTCAGCGATGCGTCGAAACGTTTGATCGCGGGCAGGCGAAGGAAAAAAACTGTTAATACAGGGTGTGAATGGGTCTTTTTGGATATCGAAACAGATGGGCTGGATTTTGAAAAAAGCAAAGTTATTGAAATTGCGGCAATCGTTGCAGATGAAACAAAAATTAAATCATCGTGGAGTACGCTGGTAAAACAGGATCAGGCATTGCCGGCAAAAATCGCGGAGCTTACGCATATAACCGATGAGATGTTAGATAGCGGGGTGGAAATCCGCTGTGCGTTGAAGCAGCTAAGTGATATAGTGAAAGGGAGGGTGGTGATATGTTTTAACAAAAGTTTTGACATAACATTTTTAGAGAGAGAGTTTAGAAAAAACCATCTTGAAATACCTTTTGGAAAGGTAATTGACGCTTTGGTACTTGCGCGAAAAAGGGTTGCGGATATCGACAATTATAAATTGGGATCTTTGGCAGAGTATTTTGCTGTTCCTTGTAAGCAGCATAGAGCATTGTCGGATTGTGAGACGTTGTATAGAGTGTTTTTGAAACTGAATGAAATATGACAGGGTTGATTTAAAAATGCCTATATATAAAGGATCTTTTTAGTGTTTTCCCCGTATACGCGGGGGTGATCCTAATCCATCCAGTGGAGTTACTAGGCGAACTCAGTTTTCCCCGTATACGCGGGGGTGATCCTTTCAGCCGTGTCTGCCCGGGGAGCTACACTTTGTTTTCCCCGTATACGCGGGGGTGATCCTAAAGCCCCTTTGCTTCTCCCCGTGATAGTTCAGTTTTCCCCGTATACGCGGGGGTGATCCTGCTAAGCTTGCTAACCAAGTGTCAATCGGCGGGTTTTCCCCGTATACGCGGGGGTGATCCTACCATCGCATATTTGCATTCTATACTCAAATGGTTTTCCCCGTATACGCGGGGGTGATCCTAAAGCCCCTTTGCTTCTCCCCGTGAT
>CAJUQO010000025.1:32308-44092 GCA_910588295.1 uncultured Lachnospiraceae bacterium
AGTTCAGTTTTCCCCGTATACGCGGGGGTGATCCCTTGCAGTTGTGCGGTAGGTATCCGTTAAGTGTGTTTTCCCCGTATACGCGGGGGTGATCCTAACAAATCGACAATAGGAGAAATAGCAGTTTCGTTTTCCCCGTATACGCGGGGGTGATCCTAAATTTGCTGGAGAATATCTTGACAATCTTTGGTTTTCCCCGTATACGCGGGGGTGATCCAGAATATAATCTCATCTGTCAATCGCTGCAATGGTTTTCCCCGTATACGCGGGGGTGATCCTCTGTTAAATTATTAAAACCATAGCACAGATTTGTTTTCCCCGTATACGCGGGGGTGATCCTACATGGAGAAAGAAATGGAATTTATGAACGCCGTTTTCCCCGTATACGCGGGGGTGATCCTGGAGGCGACAGGGTAGCAGAAGAAGTGCAAAAGTTTTCCCCGTATACGCGGGGGTGATCCTAACAGGAACACAGAAAGGGCGGGCTTGTCACCGTTTTCCCCGTATACGCGGGGGTGATCCTAAACTTGATATCCGCAAACTTCCCTTTCTCTTGTTTTCCCCGTATACGCGGGGGTGATCCTTACAATCAGTATGCATTACTTTTGCAGACCGGGTTTTCCCCGTATACGCGGGGGTGATCCCAACATCATACTCTCCGCAGACAAAACCGCAAAGTTTTCCCCGTATACGCGGGGGTGATCCCGAGAGGTTATTCACCATCTCTTCCCCTTCTCGGTTTTCCCCGTATACGCGGGGGTGATCCCTGGATCAAGGCATGGAACGGTAAAGGAATTTAGTTTTCCCCGTATACGCGGGGGTGATCCTAAAGAGGCAAAAATATTATCGAAAATGTGTTCGTTTTCCCCGTATACGCGGGGGTGATCCTTTCGGCTGTGAGGCTTGCGGGTGGCTCTACAAGTTTTCCCCGTATACGCGGGGGTGATCCTACAATTGTAATCAACACCGACTTGGCTCTCTCGTTTTCCCCGTATACGCGGGGGTGATCCTAGTGCAATCGCAATCCAAGGGTACATCTACAAGTTTTCCCCGTATACGCGGGGGTGATCCTAAATGCACCAGAATTGTGCGTTATCAGAGACAGTTTTCCCCGTATACGCGGGGGTGATCCTCTGCTGGATCCGCGGCTGTATTTCCTGGTATGGTTTTCCCCGTATACGCGGGGGTGATCCTGCTTACGGCCAGCTTTTCAACGGAAGCGGTAAGTTTTCCCCGTATACGCGGGGGTGATCCTATCCGGGACGCAGCAGTGGAAAAGCTGGCTGCGTTTTCCCCGTATACGCGGGGGTGATCCTTTGATGCAAGATACTATGATGCTAGATTTTGAGTTTTCCCCGTATACGCGGGGGTGATCCTACTCAGTGTTTGTTATCTCGATCCCGGCCGGAGTTTTCCCCGTATACGCGGGGGTGATCCTATCAGCGGGCAAGCCCGCTGTATAGCTGGGTCGTTTTCCCCGTATACGCGGGGGTAATCCTAACTGCGTGATTAAGTTTCTGAGAGAAAGAACATCCCCGTATACGCGAAGAGATCCTGAACTGGCAAGTATGATAACACCACCCACGCCCGGATGCATAAAAAACATCCGGGCGCAAATACTGTGTGTAGAAATTCCGCCGCCTATTTTACACAGATTTTACATAACCCATATTTGAATTACAGATACACCTGTTACAGTGGAAGAAATCTGAGAGAGAAAATGGGAGGCATAATATGGATATATTTTCGATAGTGGCGATGGCGGGCGGCCTGGCATTGTTTTTGTTCGGTATGGATTACATGGGAAGCAATCTGTCCCGGGCTTCCGGCGGCAAGATGGAGCAGATCCTGGAGAAACTGACAGGGAATCCTCTGAAAGCGGTGGCTCTGGGGGCGGGGGTGACGGCGGTGATCCAGTCCTCCTCGGCCACCACGGTCATGGTGGTGGGGTTTGTGAATTCCGGGATCATGCGGCTGTCCCAGGCCACCGGCATTATCATGGGGGCGAACATCGGAACCACCATCACTTCCTGGATGCTGAGCCTGACCGGGATTGAGAGTGACGCGCTGTGGCTTCGTCTGCTGAAACCGTCTACCTTTGCTCCGGCGCTGGCCTTTGCGGGTATCATACTGTATATGTTTATCCAGGATGAACATAAAAAATATATCGGCGGCGTGTTTTTGGGCTTTGCCATATTGATGAGCGGGATGGAGTCCATGAGTGACGCGGTGAAACCTTTGGCGGACGTGCCGGAGTTTACGGGAATGCTGACCCTGTTTTCACACCCGCTGGCCGGTCTTCTGGCCGGAGCGGTTCTGACGGCGGTGATCCAGTCTTCCTCAGCGTCGGTGGGTATCCTGCAGGCCCTGTGCGCCACGGGGGCGGTGCCCTATGGAACGGCGCTGCCTATCATCATGGGGCAGAATATCGGCACCTGCGTCACGGCCATGATCTCGTCGGTGGGAGCCAGCAAGAATGCCCGGCGGGCGGCGTTTATCCATCTGTATTTCAATATCATCGGCACGGTGGTTTTTATGACGGTGTTTTACACGGCCAATGCGCTGCGGCCCTTTGCGTTTCTGGAGACGGCGGCGGGGACGGCGGGGATCGCGGCCATCCATTCCTGTTTTAACATTGGCGCCACCTGTCTGCTGCTTCCCTTTACGGGTATGCTGGAGAAGCTGGCTTGCTGGACAGTCCGGGACGGGAAAAAGACAACCCATATGGAAAACCGGCTGGGCCTTTTGGATTCCAGGTTTCTCGAGCAGCCGGCTTTGGCCATGGAGCACTGCAGCCAGGTCATGCACGAGATGTCAGAGCTCACGGCCAATCAGTTGGATATTGCGGTGGGGCTCTTAGATGAGTATAATGAAGAAAATGCCCATCTGGTCAGGGAAATGGAACGGCTGGTGGACACCTATGAAGATAAATTGGGAAGTTATCTGATGGAGGTCTCCCTGCGGGATCTGAATAACAGCGACAGCTATGACCTGTCGATTATGCTGCACTGTATCAGTGATATCGAGAGGATATCCGATCATGCGGCGGGTATCCAGCAATGTGCGAAGGAGATGCAGGATAAAAATCTGAGCTTTTCTAATCACGGGAGGAAAGAGATCGATCTGCTGTCCGGGGCCGTCCGGGAGCTGGTACACAATACGGCGTCTCTGATGAAGGAGCGCAGGCCGGAGGATGCAAGGAAAGTAGAGCCGCTGAAAGAGGTCGTGGATGATTTAAGCGACCGGACAAAGCTGAATCATGTTGAACGGCTCAGAAAAGGCTCGTGCACCATCGAGATGGGATTTGTCTTAAATGAGCTGGTCATCTGCCTAGAGCGGGCGGCAGATCACTGTTCCAGCGTGGCGGTCAGCATTTTGGAGCAGGAAAATGTGCTCACCGGGCGTCATGCCGTGCTGCGGGAGATGAAACATGGGGATAACAGGGAATTTCGGCAAATGTATGAGTTTTATCGCGATAAATATAAGCTGGAGGGATAGCGGCTGTTAAAGGAGAAGGGCTTTGGCAAAGATTTTTATTGTTGAGGATGATGAAAATATCCGTGAGATCGAGCAGTTTGCGCTTAAGAATGCGGGATATGAGACGGAGGGGTTCAAAACTGCGCGCGGTTTTTTAAAGAGGCTGGAGAGCGTCAGGCCGGAGCTGGTCATTCTGGATATTATGCTGCCGGACCGGGACGGGCTGGAGCTGCTGCGGGGGCTCAGGCTGGACGGCAGGACGTTCAAAATCCCCATACTGCTGGTTTCCGCGAAATCCACGGAGCTGGATAAGGTGAAGGGGCTGGAACTGGGGGCGGATGATTACATGACCAAACCCTTTGGAGTGATGGAGCTGATCTCCCGGGTAAAGGCTCTTCTGCGGCGTATGGAGCTTCTGGAGCGCAGCGAGGAGTTTTTTTTCGAGGGGATTCGGATGGAAGAGGACAGACGGCAGGTCACGGTGGACGGCGAGCCGGTGGAGCTGACATATAAGGAGTATGAGCTTTTGAAGGTGCTACTGCACAATTCCGGTATTGTGCTCCCCCGTGGCAGGCTGCTGGAGCGGGTGTGGGGAATTGATTACGAAGGTGAGACCCGGACGCTGGACGTACATATCAAGACGTTGCGGCACAAACTGGGAAAAAAAGGCGCGCTGATCCAGACTGTGCGGAATGTGGGGTACACGCTGAATTATGCCCGGCCGGATGCTCCGTGATGGAGGCAGACAGACGGCCCTTGTCAGGGAACAGGAAAGAAGGCGTTTTCGATGAAACGGATATTAAACCGGCGGATGGCTCTGGTGGCAGTTCTAAGCGTATGTCTGACAGTGCTTTTGACAAGCTGTATATTTTACGGAGAATACCAGGCTCAGATCCGCGATGACCTGAAAATGAATACCCATATCCTTCTGGCTACCCAGGAATTTCTTTCCTATGTGGAACAGAAGTATGATCCCGGCATCGACGGTCTGCGCATAACGGTAGTGGATGCCGGCGGCGGGGTGGAGTATGATAGTAATGCGGATATCGGCCATATGGACAATCACGGGGACAGGCCCGAGATCCGGCAGGCATTTTCCGAGGGGGAAGGATATAAAGTGCGCCGTTCGGGTACCCTGGATAAAAATACTTATTATTATGCCAAACGGCTGGACGACGGCCGGGTACTGCGGGTGGCCAGGGAGGCGGGGAGCCTATGGAGCTTTTTAAAGACGGTTTTTCCAGTGCTGATCCTGCTGCTGCTGATTATGGTGGCCTTTGGCGTTGTACTGGCCCGCTTTCTCGCCAGGCAGATGATACGTCCTGTGGAACAACTGTCCGTGAAATTGGACAAAGAAGATGAGCAGATCCGGACTTACGAAGAGCTTCAGCCCTTCATGGACAAGATCCACAGGCAGCACCGTGAACTGAAGCGGAGCGCCCGTCTGCGCCAGGAGTTTACGGCCAATGTTTCCCACGAGCTGAAGACTCCGCTGGCCTCCATATCCGGCTATGCGGAGCTGATGGAGACCGGGATCGCCGGGGCGGAGGATGTAACCCATTTTGCCGGGGAGATCCATAAGTGCGCGGGCAGGCTGCTGGCCCTGATCAACGATATCCTGCATCTGTCCCGGATGGATGCGATGGAAGCGCTGCCCGACGGGGAACCGCTGGACATCGGTATGCTGGCGGCAGATTGTGTGGAGATGCTGCAGATGCAGGCGAAAAAGCACGGGATCAGCCTGGCGTTTGCCGGCAATGACGCGTCCTGTCCCGTAAAGGGGGAGAGGGGGATGCTGGAAGAGTTGTTGTACAATCTCTGTGACAATGCTATCCGTTACAACCGCCCGGGCGGCCATGTGTGGGTGTCGGTGGAAAACGGGGAGAGGGGCGTAATGCTGACGGTCAGAGATGACGGCATAGGAATCTCGAAGGAGGATCAGGAGCGGATCTTTGAGCGGTTCTACCGGGTGGATAAGGGGCGCTCCAGAGAAACGGGCGGCACGGGCCTGGGCCTGGCTATCGTGAAACACATTGTGGAGCAGCACCGAGCAGAGCTTAAACTGTCCAGCGTGCCGGGGGAAGGAACCTGTGTGGAAGTGAAATTTGGGTTGTAAAATCCATTGAAATACAGCCAGAGATATGATAAAATTGTTCATGGAAAGTCACTCGTGACAGGGTGGACAGCCTCCCGGAACGATGGGCCGAATATTCGGAATACATAGAAAGGGAGGTGACGTACATGACAGCATATTAACGGAGGCAGTATGGAACGCTACATAGATCTACAGGAGATCACCGACGGTAAAACCTATGGGGAGAATGACATGGTTCGGGTGGGGTGTAACGGCTGTAAGGGCTGTTCGGCCTGCTGTGAGGGGATGGACGACACAATCATCCTGGATCCGCTGGATGTGTACCGGCTTGCCGGGCGCCTGGCCTGCACCTTTGATGAGATGATCGGCCGATATGTGGAGCTTCATATGCAGGGCGGCCTGATTCTGCCCAGCCTGAAGATGGATGGCCAGACAGGGAAATGTACTTTTTTAGGCGGCGACGGGCGTTGTACGGTGCATCCTTACCGGCCGGGTTTCTGCCGGATCTTTCCCCTGGGGCGGTACTATGAGGACGGGGATTATTCCTACATATTACAGATCTATGAGTGTCCCATGCCGAACAAGACAAAGGTCAAGGTAAAACGCTGGATCGACACGCCGGAGCCTGCCAGAAACCGGGCGTTCATCAATACCTGGCACGGATTGCAGAAGGAGCTGCAGGGCCGGATCCATACGGCCGGGGATGATGTGACGGTGCGGAACTTGAACCTGTTTTTCCTGCGGGTTTTTTACCGGGATTCCTACGGGCAGGAGAGAGATTTCTATGACCAGTTCAGGGAGCGCATGGAAGAGATGGAGAGGCTTCTGCGATGAGGGAGGGGCGTTATGCATATGGCGGATTCTGTAAACACTTAACGAAATTTTTAGAATCCCATCTGCTATTTTGTGAAAAATCTAGTATTGATTATTCTGAAAAAACGTGTAAAATATAAGTTGTTCAAGCAAAGGTGCTGATGAAAACGGGATGGAACCCGGATTCGCGGCGCTTTTTTTGTGGAATCCCGCTGCCCGGATTTGCGCACGGACAAATGTGCGGCGCGGCGGCAGACGGTTTTCCCGTTATTCCGGAATAGAGACTGTACAATGGCGTACAGCAGTCCCTGATCAGGACTGCTTGTGCGCCCTTTTTGATGTGCAGGGCATTTGTTTCCGAAGGAAACGGTGAGATGCACCTGGAATGAGGAGAATTATTATGGATTTTAGTATTTGGTATCTGGTGGGCGCTATACTGGTATTTTTCATGCAGTGTGGTTTTGCCATGGTGGAGACCGGCTTCACCAGGGCGAAGAACGCCGGAAATATAATCATGAAAAACCTGATGGACTTCTGTATCGGCACGGTGGTGTTCATCGGCTTTGGTTACGGGATTATGAACAGCGGGCGCTATATCGCCGGGGTGATCGGCGTACCGGAATATGGAATGTTTGCCGATTTTGCCGGATTCAACTGGTCAAATTTTGTATTCCAGCTTGTATTTTGTGCTACGGCGGCCACCATCGTTTCCGGCGCCATGGCCGAGCGGACGAAATTTATTACTTATTGCATCTACTCGGCGGTGATCAGCCTGATTGTCTATCCCATTGAAGCAGGATGGGTGTGGAACGCCCAGGGATGGCTGGCCCAGATGGGATTTGTAGACTTTGCGGGTTCCGCCGTGATCCATATGGTGGGCGGCATTACGGCTTTCATCGGCGCAGCCCTTTTAGGGCCCCGTATCGGCAAATATACGAAGGATAAGAAGACTGGTGAAGTGACGATCCATGCCTTTCCGGGACATTCCCTGACCCTAGGCGCTCTGGGATGCTTCATCCTGTGGTTTGCCTGGTATGGTTTTAACGGCGCGGCGGCCACTTCTGTGGAACAGATGGCGCAGATCTTCGGCACTACGACCCTGGCCCCGGCAGTCGCCACCGTCACCTGTATGATCTTTACCTGGGCAAAAAACGGAAAGCCGGATGTTTCCATGTGCCTGAACGCCTCTCTGGCCGGCCTGGTGGCCATCACGGCGGGCTGCTCCAATGTGGATGCGGTGGGCGCCATTGTCATCGGTATCGTGTCGGGTATCCTGGTGGACGTGGTGGTGGAAGTCGTGGATCAGAAGATAAAAGTGGACGATCCGGTGGGCGCGGTTGCTGTTCACGGAGCAAACGGCCTGTGGGGTACCATCGCAGTGGGACTTTTTGACTATAACAACGGCCTGTTTTACGGCGGCGGAGCCCATCAGCTCATTGTTCAGTTCACGGGAGCGGCGGCGATCTTAATCTACACGGCCATCGTCATGTCCCTGGTGTTCCTGGTTCTGAAACATACCATCGGCTTGCGTGTCACCGTCGAGGAGGAAGTGCTGGGTCTTGATTATATGGAGCATGGGCTGGTATCGGCCTATGCGGATTTCCTTCCCGTATCCTCCGCCACTATGGGGCTGGAGTACGAGGGCGACGATTATGTGGAGGTGGAAGATCTCCGGAAAGAGAAGCTGGCGCCGGTTCTGCCCGAGGATCGGGCGGAGTCTGCCGGGCGGTTTACCAGGATCACCGTGGTCTGCAAGGAAGAGAAATTTGCGCTTTTGCGTAATGCCATGAACCAGATCGGCGTTACCGGCATGACGGTATCCCATGTGATGGGCTGCGGTCTGCAAAAAGGCAAGAGCGGTCAGTACCGCGGCGTCGAGATGAGCATGAATCTGCTGCCGAAGCTTCAGGTGGATATTGTGGTATCCACAGTGGCTCCCGAGCTGGTGGTGGCCGCGGCCAAGAGGGCGCTGCATACCGGGCAGTACGGCGACGGAAAGATCTTTCTGTACGATGTGGAGAATGTCATCCGCGTGCGTACCGGGGAGGAAGGCTACGATGCCCTGGTGGGCGGCAAAAAATAGATAAGCAGGCAGCCACATAGGAGAAATTGATATATGTGAGTTGCCATATGAAACCTGACTTAGAGAAATTCCCGATTTATACTTTGAATAGATTAAGTAAACATAAAAATCTGGTTACTTATTTATAAGGGGGCACAATCCAGGGAGCCGAGAATGTTTTCTTGGTTCCCTGTTTGCATGTCGTAGTATGCGGGAAACTGTCGGCCACCGACTGATCCGACGGACTGTAGTGCAGGGGTTTACCGGAAACAGGGCAAATATCCTCTGGAACAGCAGGCGAGGCTTCGGTCTACCCCAGTATGTGCCTTTTTACGCAGGGGATACCATAAAAGCGCTGAATTTTGAGATACATAAAGATTATACGCCGGACTATCTGGGAGAATTTGATTATTCCCAGCAGTCGGGATGGATGTACAGCATAAACGGCGCCTTTCCCAATGTATCGGCCTGTGAGATGAGGCCCAGAGAAGGACAGACCCTGCGGTGGCAGTTTTCTATCGTAGGCCTGTGGAGAGATCTGGGCGGCGACAAAGAGTAAATTGTAGAGCAGGAAATTATTTACACATAAGCAATGAGAAACGGCAGGGTGCAAACCTTGTCGTTTTTACGTGGATATAAATGTTTATAGGCTTGCTTTAGTTCGTTTAACCGACTATAATAAAGAATACTTTTAGTTGATTTTGGGAGGTATCTTATGTTCGATTACATGACAGTGCAGGAAACCGCAAAATTATGGGGGATATCCGAACGGCAAGTCCAGAAATTATGC
The DNA here is from genome assembly GCA_910588295.1 of uncultured Lachnospiraceae bacterium. GTDB lineage: Bacteria > Bacillota > Clostridia > Lachnospirales > Lachnospiraceae > UBA11957. The sequence continues at coordinate 41,546 of CAJUQO010000025.1, forward strand.
AAGGCAAACCGTATTGAGGGCGTTATCCACCTAACCCGTGTATGGCTTATCCCACGGGACACAGAAAAGCCAGCAGATATGCGTCGGAAAAAATGCAAGGAGATGGGAAAATGATAGAAATCTATTATATTGAAGATGATAAAAATATTGCAACGGCTGTAAAAGAATATCTAAGCCAAAAAGGGTATACCGTTTTTATATTTGGAACATTGGAAAGTGGAAAGAAAGCATTGGAACACCATATTCCAAGTCTTGCGCTGATTGACTGGAATATGCCAGACGGCGAGGGAAATAGCTTTTGCAGATGGATACGCTCAAGATGGAAAGAATTGCCAGTCATTTTTCTGACTGTCCGAGATGACACTTGTGATATTATTTCTGGTTATAGATATGGGGCAGATGATTATGCAACAAAACCTTTTGAATTAGAAGTTCTGTATTCCCGCATTCACGCATTGCTGCGCAGGTCAGGAAATGTGCAGAGCCAGTATCTTTCCTGCGGCTCTATTTCAATTGACAAAAACAAAACGGCAGTATTTTGTGGCGAAGAAGAAATTACTGTCAGCCAAGCAGAATACCAATTATTGCAGCTTTTGATGGAAAATAAGGGAAAAACCGTCACAAGAGAACGGCTGCTGACTCAAATCTGGGATAATCATGGGAATTATGTCAATGACAACACGTTGACCGTGACAATGAAACGGCTTAGAGAAAAGCTCCATCATCCGTCCTGCTTAAAAACAATACGGAGCTTTGGCTACCGTATGGAGGATGAGATATGAGCAAAAAATCAAATATAAAAATAACGGTTCTGTTTGTGTTGTCGGTCAGTCTTATTGTAGCGGCAATGACTGCATACCTTCTTACCCTTTACTATCGCCATGTGTGTTTTCATATATTGGGAGGATTTTGTGAAAGTATGATTGAAAATAATCCGGATTCCCGACAGGCTGTTTCGGAATTATTGAAAACCCACGACTTCCATGTGACAGGCGAAAATATATTATCAAACTTTGGTTATTATCCATCGAATTTAGGGATTACGGACACGGCAGTCCCCTGGATTGCCGCTTTTGTTTTTTTGGCAGGCGGCATAGTATTCCTTTTCACTTTCTGTTATTGGCATAGAAAATCGGACAACCGCATCCAAGCATTGACGGATTATTTGGAAAAAATAAATACGGGCGTTCAAGGATTGGTTTTGGAATCTTCAGATGATGAATTTTCAAAACTACAAGATGAAATATATAAAACGGTAACGGAACTTTACCAGACGAGGGAAGAAGCCCTGGCAGCACGTAACAATTTTGCAGAAAATCTTTCTAATATTGCTCATCAGCTTAAAACACCGATTACGTCTATGTCCTTAACTGTCCAAATGGCGAAAGAACATTTGGGAAATACTCGTACCGCAGAAACACCACAAGGGCATACCTCTATGGCGTGTAAAATGCACGCCAATATCAAGGATATAGAACGGCAGATAAACAGGCTCATGCATTTAGAAGAAGCGTTATTGTTATTGTCCCGCATTGATGCGGGAACGCTTGCATTTGACAGGAAACCAACAGATGTTTTTACAATTCTTTCTCTGGCATCGGATAATTTATATGAATTGTTCATGCAGAATGGCGTTCTGATTGATATTCCAGAAATGGGTGAGATGAATATCAATGTGGATTTAAACTGGACGATGGAAGCGGTCATGAATTTGATGAAAAACTATATGGAAGCAACAGAAACAGGCGCTGCTGTTCATTGTTCCTATGAAAAAAATCCTCTTTATGTGCAGATACGGATATGGGATGAGGGGGAGGGATTTACAAAAGAGGACTTGCCACATTTGTTTGAGCGGTTCTATCGTGGGGAAAAAACAAAAAATACTGGAATCGGAATAGGACTTTCCCTTTCAAAAGCAATCATTGAAATGCAGAACGGAATCATCCGTGCATTTAATCTTCCGAATAGCGGAGCTTGTTTTGAGGTTCGTTTTTATACCTCTTGAAAATAGTGCAAAGCACATGAGATAGGAGAAGCCTCAAGCGCAGTCACTGAGATGTCACTTTCATTTGTTATAATATAGCTTACAAGGAGTTCGCTTGCTTGCAAGGGCGAACTTCATAAGCTAACAAGCAGCTCTGCTGCGAGTGCAATAGAAAAAACAAACAGGAGGATTTGACAACATGGAAATACTAAGATGCAACGGTATCGAAAAAGTATTTGGAAAAGGCGATAATCAAGTTACTGCTTTAAATGGAATCAGCCTGTCTATTGAAAAAGGTGATTTTGTCGCAATTATTGGGGCATCTGGCTCTGGAAAATCCACACTCCTGCATATTTTGGGCAGTGTGGACAAGCCGACAAAAGGCACTGTAACAATAGACGGTGTTGACCTTGGCGGGCTAAATGCTACGGATGCCGCAATTTTCAGAAGAAGAAAGGTTGGATTGGTTTACCAGTTTTATAATCTGATTCCCACTCTTACAGTAGAGAAAAATATCCTTATGCCTATGCTGCTTGACAAAAGAAAGCCAGATTTGGATTACT
>CAJUQO010000026.1 GCA_910588295.1 uncultured Lachnospiraceae bacterium
CGACCATTTCTACAAATTCTCTAAAACGCCGCAAGGGACACTTCCTTATGTGAAGTGTCCCTTGCCGGCAGCTTTTTCGCGTCCTAATTATTTCCGCTGATCTTGTTTTTTATCCGTTTGAAAAATCCTACTTTTTCAGGCTTCTGATTCAGAGAACCGCGCAGTCCCCGCACATCTGTGATGTACAGTCCGCTGATAACTGCTTTGACTTCCTTTTTGACCGGAATCAAGTCAAAAATCTTGTCCTCGCAGATAAAAGAAGCGATTTTCGGTCCCACCTTGGCTTTCACAATGGGCAGTTTTGCGCGCCGCATATACTTGGGGGTCTGGTCTATGACCATCTGCGGAAGCCCCGAATCTTTGATGCGCATACGCTTTTTATCGATGATGAGCATGGAAACATTCTGTTTCATTGCCTCCATTTGTTTTTGCTGTTCTGCCTGTTTCTTTTCCATGCGTTTGCCCAGGAAATACAGGACTACTAAAACGATAACAAGAATTGCCAGAATAATCAGCAGGATATGCCATGGTTTCATAGTGTGCCTCCCCGTCTTTTCAAAATGTACGGACATATTCTACCATTGTTTGCAGGAAATAGCAATTAGATTTATGGAGGGCGGCGGTTATTTTTTATTTTTGAAAAAATGATGTTTTGCCTTTATTCGCGGAGAAACTGTGCTATAATGGGTACTGTTTGAGTCGCTGTTCGCGATCCAGGAATGCGCTGAACTGCGCATTCCGTAAAAAATGATTCAGGAGTGAGAGGCGGCTTTTGCGTAGCAGAACTTGGAATGCCGCCCCGAATTGTTACTTTGAGCGGCCCCAGGCCGTGAAAAGTACCCTGTTTGGGTAACGGGAGGCAGATCCGCGGATCTGCCGCGGGGTTGCCCGTCTGACAGAAAACGGACATAAATATCTGATAAGATTGGAGAATGATTATGAGAAAGAAGACAATGTGGACGGTCTGTGTGCTGACGCTGGGGCTGCTGGCGTCCGGCTGCAGTAAGGGCCAGGAAGAAAGCTCTGCGGCGAAAAATACCTCGTCAGCAGCCCCGGAGGCGGGAGCTACGGAGGCGGGGCAGTCCTCCCAGACAGAGGATGTGACAAACACCACCTTCGCGGAGCTGATGGAAGGGATCGACGTGGCCTCTTGCGTCACCCTGGGGGATTATAAAGGGCTTTCCCTGACAAAGGAGATCCAGCAGGTGACTGACGAGGATGTGCAGAAGGCCATCGACAGCGCGGTATCCACTACGCTGCAGGAGGTGGATGAGGCGGCTGCCGAGGGAGATACAGTCAATATCGATTATGTGGGGACACTGGACGGCGAGGAGTTTGACGGCGGATCCGCGGAGGGCTATGACCTGGTGCTGGGCAGCCACTCTTTTATTGACGGATTCGAGGACGGGCTGGTCGGCTGCAAAGCGGGGGAGGAGAAGAAACTGAATCTGACATTCCCCGCCAACTATAATGAGGAGCTGGGCGGCAAAGATGTAGTTTTTAAGGTCAAGGTCAACGCGGTGAAGCGGGCGGCCAAGGAGATTTCCGAGGAATGGGTGCTGGCCAATACCGATTCGGCCAGTATTGAAGACTATGGGCGGGCTACCCGGGTGCAGCTGGAGGAGAGCAATGCTGCCAATGCGGAATATAATCTGCAGTCCGCGGCGTGGCAGACAGTGGTGGAGGGATCCACGATCAACCAGTATCCGGAGAAGCTGGTGGAGTTCGGAAGCGCGGTCTATGCCAATCAGCTGGAGAGCTATTGCCAGTATTATAATGTTTCTCTGGATGATTATCTGAGTACGGTGGGTTCGTCCAAAGAGGAGTATGAGGAGCAGAAAAAGAATTACGGAGAGAATTTGGCGGCGCAGCTTCTGGTCATGGCGGCTATTGAATCCGCCGAAGGTCTGTCCAATGAGGATGATGAGTATCATACGCTGTTAGAACAGTATGTTACGGACTCCGGTATGGACCAGGATGCATTTATTTCCTACTATGGTACCTTCAATGTGGAGCAGACCATCATGATGAAGCGGATCAGTGATCTTATTATTGCCAATGCCACGGTATCAGAGAAGGTTTCGGAATCAGGAAGCAGTACGCAGGAAGCGGAGGAAAGCCAGGCTCCGGAGACAGAGGAGAGCCAGCCTTCGGAGACGGAGGGAAGTCAGCCTTCGGAGAGTGATGAGAGCCAGTCCCCGGAGACGGCGGGAAGCACGGCCTCAGAGACGGAGTAAAGCGGCATAAAGCGTCGGATGCGGAAGAATGCTGCGCAGTGCGGAGGCCGTAAACGGCCTCCGATGAAATATAGGAACGATTTGGCGTGGAGAACGCCGGAATGGAGGTATACCATGATTTACAGTGATTTCAAAGGCATGAAGCTCTCCCGGCTGGGGTTTGGGGCCATGCGTCTGCCCCTGGCCCCGGGGGAGGACGGCCGGGTGGACGAGGCCCTGGTGGAGAAGATGACCCGCTATGCGATTGAGCATGGCGTCAACTATTTTGATACGGCCTATCCCTATCACGGCGGACAGTCGGAGCGGGTGATGGGGCGCGTCCTCGGCAAATATCCCCGGGACTCCTATTATCTGGCCACAAAATATCCGGGCCATCAGATCAGTGAGACCTACAACCCCGCGGAGATCTTTGAGGAGCAGCTGAAAAAATGCGGCGTGGAGTATTTTGATTTCTACCTGCTCCACAACGTATATGAAAATTCCATCGAAACCTATCGGGATCCGCGCTGGGGCATCATGGAGTATTTCCTGGAACAGAAAAAGCAGGGGCGCATCCGCCACCTGGGATTTTCCACCCACGGGAGCCCGGAGCTGATGAAAGAATTTCTGGACCAGTACGGGGATGAGATGGAGTTTTGCCAGATCCAGCTCAACTACCTGGACTGGACGCTGCAAAACGGCAGGGAAAAGTATGAACTTCTGACAGAGCGGGGCATCCCGGTATGGGTCATGGAACCGGTGCGCGGCGGCCGTCTGGCGAACCCGGGTGAGACGGCGGCGGCGGAGCTGAAAGAGCTGCGTCCGGAGGAATCCACGGCGTCCTGGTGCTTCCGCTGGCTGCAGGAGCTGCCCAATGTGAAGATGATCCTGAGCGGCATGTCCGATATGGCGCAGATGGAGGATAATGTGAAGACCTTTTCCGGCGGCAGGGCTCTGGATGAAAAGGAGACGGAGAAGCTGTACGCCATTGCGGACGTACTCAAGAGCTCGGTTCCCTGTACGGGCTGCCGTTATTGCTGTGACGGGTGTCCTAAAGGGTTGGATATCCCGATGCTGATCACTACATATAACGACGTGTGTGTATCCGCGTCTATGAATACGAGGATGCGTGTTGAATCGATGCCGGAGGATAAATGGCCGTCGGCCTGTGTGGCCTGCGGGAAATGCGCCAAGGTCTGTCCGCAGAAGATCGACGTTCCCGGTGTCATGAAGAAACTGACGGAAGCCCTGGAGAAGATCCCCAGCTGGGCGGAGCTTTGCCGCCAGCGGGATGAAGAGGCCAGAAGAGACAGGGAGAGAGGCTGACAGGCAGGAGGAAAACCGGCATAAAGGACAAAGATAATGCGAATATCGCAAGAGAGGTAATGGATGAGCGAGATAACAAAACAGTGGTTTGAAAAAGAGAAATTCGGAATGTTTATCCACTGGGGACTTTATGCGGTCCTTGCGGGGGAGTATAAGGGGAGAAGGACGGATCACATTGCGGAATGGATTATGAATACTTTTGATATCCCGGTGGAGGAGTATGAAAAACTGGCGGAACGGTTCGATCCCCGGGATTTTGACGCGGATGGTATCGTGCGGAAAGCAAAAGAATGGGGGATGCGTTATCTGGTATTTACCTCCAAGCATCATGAGGGTTTTGCCATGTACGATTCCAAGACGGATGATTACAATGTGGTAAAGAGAACCCCCTATGGCAAGGATATTCTCCGTCAGTTTTCAGAGTCGTGTGAAAAGTATGGCATCCGTTTCGGTATCTATTATTCCCAGGCCCAGGACTGGCATGACCCCGACGGGCTGGCGGCCAATTATGACAATTCCGGCAAGGACTACCAGCATTATCTGGATCACAAGGTAAAGCCGCAGCTCCGTGAACTGTTTACGGAGTACGGGAAGATCAGCCTGATCTGGTTTGATACGCCCATGTCCACAACGCCGGAGCAGAGCCGTGAGCTGGTGGAGCTGGTGAAGTCCCTGCAGCCAGACTGTGTGGTCAGCGGCCGGATCGGCAATGGGCTGGGTGATTATATCACCACCGGTGATAATACGATTCCCCGGCTTCCCTACAGCAAAAATGCCTGGGAGATCCCGGCCACAGTCAATGATACCTGGGGTTACAATAAATATGACCACAAGTGGAAAAGTGCCGATGAGCTGATCCGTCTGCTGCTGAAAGCGGTCAGCCGGGGCGGCAACTGCCTGCTGAATGTGGGGCCTGATGCGAAGGGGCGGATTCCCGAAGCCTGCGCGGCCATTCTGGACGAGGTGGGAAAATACGTCAGCCGTAATGCGGAGGCGATCTACGATACAAAGATTACGGCCGTTTATCCCTATGAGCTGGACTGGGCCGAATTCACCCACAAGGAGCATAAGCTGTATGTACATATCTTAAAGCCCAAGAGCATCATCGAGCTTTTGAATATCGCAAACCATGTAACCTGCGCTTATTTGGTGGAAGACGGGCAGGAATGCCAGGTGAAAGTCGAGAGAACCTGCGAAGGCGACGCCTATATTGCCGTGACGCTACCAGAGGAGCTATGGGACAGGAAGAATTACTGTATCTGCCTGGAAACGGAAGAAGAGGAACCGGTGTTTGAGGAAATCTGAATGATAAAAAATAAGGGAAAGACGGGAGCAGTCCCCGTCCTTCCTTTATTTTAATGAATGCTTTTTATATCATAGGGCGTGCTCTGGTATACGTAGTAATTCAGCCAGTTGGAATACAGAAGCTGGCCGGTGGAACGCCAGGTGACGGCGGGCGCCTGTTCGGGGTCGTCGCCGGGGAAATAGTTTTTCGGCAGATCCACGGTGGTGAGCCCTTTTTCCATATCCCGGAAATACTCCAGAGCCAGGGTGTTGGCGTCATACTCGGCGTGGCAGGTGACGAAGAACTGACGGCTGTCCCTTGTCTTGGCGATGGCCAGGCTGCCCTCTGTGGTGGTGGCCATGACCTCCAGGGCATCAACGGCCATGACGTCGCCAAGGCGTACGTCTGTAGCCCGGGAGTGGGGGGCCATGAACATGTCGTCAAAGCCCCGGAACAGAGGGGATGTGGGTTTCAGGATCTTGTGGGGGTAGATGCCGAATAGTTTCTGATCCAGATCCAGCTTTTCGATGCCGTAATGGTAGTAAAGCCCCGCGTAAGCGCCCCAGCAGAGATAGAAGGTACAGTGTACATGGTCTTTGGCCCATTCCATGATCTCACAGATTTCCTCCCAGTAGGCCACGCCCTCGCAGGGGACATAATCCAGAGGCGCCCCGGTGATGATCATGCCGTCGTACCGTTTATCTTTGATCTGGTCAAAGGTGTAGTAAAACTGATCCATGTGGCTGGGGTCGGCGTGGGTGGACTTGTAGCTGGCAGTCTGCAAAAACTCCACCTGAACCTGCAGGGGGGTGTTGGACAGCTTCCGAAGAAGCTGGGTCTCGGTGACGATCTTGGTGGGCATCAGGTTCAGGATCAGCACGTTTAAAGGGCGGATATCCTGGTGGATGGCCCGGTATTCGGTCATAACAAAGATATTTTCAGATTCCAGTACGGCGTGGGCCGGAAGGGAATCGGGGATTCGGATCGGCATAGTGTCTCCTCTCTGGGCATCCGCGCAGGGGATGCCGGGTGTATTTTTCTCCGGCGAGACAGAAAGTGTTTCGCGCAAGCCCCATTATAACCGCTTTGCGTTTTTTTGGCAACTGCCGTGGGGAAAGTTATGTGGGCGGTGACAGTCCGGCGAACCAGAGTGTCATAACTTTCACGTATAGGCAAGCATTGAATATAAGTATTTGCGGAAAATCCAGAATATGTTACACTGAAAAAGAGTAAGAAGGCCGAAAGGCCAAATGACGGATCATATCAGTTTTGCAAGAGGAGGATGGTTATGATTTACAGAAAATTTCAGGATCTGCCGTTGTCCGCTCTGGGGATGGGCGCTATGCGTCTGCCGGTAATCGACGGGGATGACGGGAAGATCGACGAGCCTGCGGTACAGAAGATGGTGGATTACGCCATGGAGCAGGGGATCAATTATTACGATACGGCCTGGGGCTACCACGGCGGGAATTCGGAGCTGGCTGTGGGCCGTGCCCTGAAAAAATATGATCGGGGCAGTTTTTACCTGGCCACCAAATTTCCGGGCTATGACCTCTCCAATATGGGGAAGGTGGAGGAGATCTTTGAGAAGCAGCTGGAAAAGTGCGGCGTGGAATATTTTGATTTTTATCTGTTTCACAATGTCTGTGAGATGAATATCGAGCAGTATCTGGACAGGCAGTACGGTACTTTTGAGTATCTGATGAAACAGAAGGAAAACGGGCGGATCCGCCATCTCGGATTTTCCGCCCACGGCAGCGTGGAGGTGATGCGCCGTTTCCTGGAGGCTTACGGGGAGCATATGGAGTTCTGCCAGATCCAGCTCAATTTCCTGGACTGGACGTTTCAGAACGCCAGGGGGAAAGTGGCGCTTCTGGAAGAGTACCATATCCCGGTGTGGGTGATGGAGCCCCTGCGGGGCGGAAAGCTCGCGTCTTTGCCGGATGAGCATGAGGCCGCGCTCAAGGCTCTCCGGCCCGACGAGAAGATTCCTGCCTGGGCTTTCCGTTTTCTGCAGACGGTGCCCGGTGTGACCATGGTGCTTTCCGGCATGTCAAATTTTGATCAGCTGGAAGAAAATATCCGTACCTTCGCGGAGGATAAGCCCCTGGATGAGAAGGAGATGGAGGCCCTGCTGGGTGTGGCGGAGCGTATGCTGGGAAGGAAGACGCTGCCCTGTACGGCCTGTCACTACTGTGTGGATCATTGTCCCCAGAAGCTGAATATTCCCTGGCTGATCGGGTTGTACAATGAGCACTGTTTTACGGAGGGCGGCTTTATCGCGCCGATGGCGCTGATGTCCCTGCCGGAGGATAAACAGCCGGGAGCCTGCCTGGGCTGTCAGAGTTGCGAGGCGGTCTGTCCTCAGCAGATCGGGATTTCGGAGGCCATGGCGGATTTTGCGGAAAAGTTGAAGAGATAAATCGGAGTATGTAAAGGGAAGGAGGCCCGTGAATGGCCGAGCCGCCTTTCCTTTTTAAGAATGCAGAGACACTGTCACGGTGAAGGCGCTGAACGATTACGGTTGCATTGAAAACCCGCCGCCGCAGGCGGCATGCATTCGGGGATGCCTAATGCGCGCCGGTTTCGGTTTTCTTGCGTGGTGGTGTGCCAATGGGCGCATGATGGTTTGTTTGGGAAAAATGGGGGAAAAATATACCCGCGGGCATATACGGGCAATAACCCCGGCAGACCAAAGCGCCCGCGAATACAGGAACGGGGCCGGACGGCCCGGCGAAAGGAGCAAAGGATCATGATATATGACGCGGCGGTGATCGGCACGGGGCCGGCGGGGTTTTCGGCGGCTCTGAATCTGAAAATCCATGAGAAAAATTTTATTTGGATCGGAAGTAAAGATCTGAGCGAAAAAGCGGGCAAGGCGGAGCGGATCGATAATTATCCCGGGATGCCTCATGCCACGGGAAAAGAATTGAATGAAGTGTTTAGGGTTCAGGCGGAGGCCATGGGGCTTATAGTCACGGAGCAGATGGTGAATAGCATTGTGCCCATGGGGGCGAACTATGCGCTGATGGCCGGGAGTGAGTTTTACGAGACGAGAACGGTGATCCTTGCCACCGGAACTGCCCGCACAGCCACCCTTCCCGGAGAGAGCGCATGGGTGGGGAAGGGCGTCAGCTACTGTGCCACCTGCGACGGCGGGTTGTATCGGGGCAGGACGATTGCGGTCGTCTGCAATGCGGCCCGGTTCGAGCACGAGGCGGAGTTTCTGGCCGGACTGGCCGATCAGGTGTATTATTTCCCTATTTACAAAAATCCGGCATTGTCCGGGGAAAATGTAGAGATCATGGAGGATCGCGCCGTGGGGATCCTGGGCGAAGAGCGGGTGAGCGGAGTTAAGCTGAAAAGCGGCAAAGCTCTTGCCGTGGACGGCATATTCTGTCTGCGGGATTCGGTGGCCCTGGCGTCCCTGCTGCCTTCGCTTGAGACGGAGGACGGGCATATTGCCGTGGACAGGGGGATGGCCACGAATCTTCCCGGAGTCTATGCCGCCGGGGACTGTACGGGGCGGCCTTACCAGTATGCCAAAGCCGTCGGGGAAGGTAATATCGCGGCTCACAGCGTCATCGGGTATCTGGCGGGGAAGGATTGACCTGTTATTCCTCAAAAATACCAAGATTAGCCTTTTCAACGGCCCATGAATGCGTTATAATGGTAAAGGATTTTTAGCGCCCGGGCAGACGGATGCCGCGGGGCAATTATTAATGAAAGAAACCAAGGAGGTAGTCATGTTAGTATCAGCTAAAGCAATGTTGGACAAGGCAAAAGCGGGCCATTATGCGGTGGGAGCATTCAATATTAACAATCTGGAGTGGACGAAAGCCATCCTGACAGCAGCTCAGGAGTGCAATTCCCCGGTTATCCTGAATGTGTCTGAGGGCGCGGGCAAATACATGACCGGCTACCGTACCGTAGTGGGTATGGTGAACGGGATGCTGGAGGAGATGAATATTTCCGTACCAGTGGCCCTGCATCTGGATCATGGCAGCTACGAAGGATGTATGAAATGTATCGCGGCCGGATTTTCCTCTGTTATGTTTGACGGTTCCCATTATCCCATTGAGGAGAATGTGGAGAAGACCAAAGAGCTGGTGGCCCTGACCCACGGCAAGGGGATGTCCATCGAGGCTGAGGTCGGCGGTATCGGCGGCGAGGAAGACGGCGTGGTGTCCAACGGCGAGTGCGCGGATCCCGAAGAGTGCAAGATGATCGCAGACCTGGGTGTTGACATGCTGGCGGCAGGTATCGGTAATATCCACGGCAAATATCCGGCAAACTGGGCGGGCCTTAGCTTTGATACGCTGGATGCCATCCAGAAGCTGACCGGCGATATGCCCTTGGTGCTGCACGGCGGCACAGGCATTCCGGCCGATCAGATCAAGAAGGCTATCAGCCTGGGCGTTTCCAAGATCAACGTAAATACCGAGTGCCAGATCGCTTTCGCGGAGGCTACCCGTAAATATATTGAGGAGGGCAAGGATCTGCAGGGCAAAGGATTTGATCCCCGTAAGCTGCTCAAACCGGGCGCGGAGGCCATCGTTGCCTGTGTAAAGGAGAAAATGGAGCTGTTCGGTTCCGTTGGCAAAGCCTGATCCATGTATTGCATTTAATTTCATACAACGAAAAATCGGCTTGCATTTTCAGGCAGGGTGTTGTATCGTAGTTAGAGTTGAATAGTAGATTCAATGATGTAGAGAACAAGGGCGTTCCACGATAGGTGGGATGCCCCTATTTTATTCCAGGACATGTATAAAAGTGCCGGTGACAGCGATGGGAGCGACAGTCTGCGGCGGTCATGCCGCATGATCACAGTCGGCTGCAGATGCATGTATATGGTTCGAGAGGAGGAAATATTATGAGCGATTACGTTAACGTATCGGAAATTTTTGGCGAGAACGTCTTTAACGACAGCGTCATGCGGGAGCGCCTCCCGAAAAAGGTGTATGCGGAGCTGAAGAAGACCATTGAGGAGGGCAAGGATCTGGATCCCAGCCTGGCCGATGTCATTGCCCATGAGATGAAGGAATGGGCCATCGATAAGGGCGCGACCCACTATACCCACTGGTTTCAGCCGATGACCGGCGTTACCGCCGAGAAGCATGATTCCTTCATCACGGCCCCCATGCCCAACGGCAAGGTGCTGATGAGCTTTTCCGGCAAGGAGCTGATCAAAGGCGAGCCGGACGCCTCCTCCTTCCCGTCAGGGGGATTGCGGGCCACCTTTGAGGCCAGAGGCTATACGGCCTGGGACTGCACATCCCCGGCGTTCGTGCGGTATGACGCGGCGGGCGCGATCCTCTGCATCCCGACGGCTTTCTGCTCCTATAAGGGCGAGGCCCTGGATCAGAAGACGCCGCTGCTGCGTTCCATGCAGGCCATCAATACCCAGGCCCTGCGTCTGCTGCGCCTGTTTGGCAACACCACGTCCAAGAGGGTGACCCCCTCCGTGGGACCGGAGCAGGAGTATTTCCTGGTGGATAAGCATAAATTTTTGCAGAGGGAAGATTTGATCTTCACCGGCCGTACTCTTTTCGGCGCTATGCCGCCCAAGGGCCAGGAACTGGAGGATCACTATTTCGGAACCATCCGGCAGAAGATCGCCGGTTACATGAAACAGGTAAATGAGGAACTGTGGAAGATGGGCGTCACCGCCAAGACCCAGCACAATGAGGTGGCCCCGGCCCAGCACGAGCTGGCCCCGATTTATGCGGAGGCAAATGTGGCCGTGGATCACAACCACATCATTATGCAGACATTGAAGCGGGTGGCCTGTCAGCATGGTATGCATTGCCTGCTCCATGAAAAACCCTTTGCCGGCGTCAATGGTTCCGGTAAACACAACAACTGGTCCCTGACCACCGACGACGGTATCAATATGCTCAATCCCGGCCGCAATCCCCACAAGAACCTGCAGTTCCAGGTGGTGCTGGCTTGTATTCTGAAAGCCGTGGATACCCATGCGGATCTTCTGCGGGAGTCTGCGGCGGATCCCGGCAACGATCACAGGCTGGGTGCCAACGAGGCGCCGCCGGCTATTATTTCCATCTACCTGGGAGAGCAGCTGGAGGATGTGCTGCATCAGATCATTGAGTCCGGCTCGGCCAACCACAGCCTGACAGGAGAGCCCCTGTCCACCGGCGTCAGCACATTGCCCGATTTCCGCAAAGACGCCACGGACCGTAACCGTACATCGCCCTTTGCCTTTACCGGCAATAAGTTTGAGTTCCGTATGGTAGGTTCCAAGGATTCCATCTCCGGCCCCAATGTGGTGCTGAATACCATCGTGGCCGAGGCTTTCAAGGAGGCCTGCGATATTATGGAGGGAGCCGAGGATCTGGAAATGGCGGCCCATGGCCTGGTGCGCAAATGGTTCACCGAGCATGAGAGGATCGTGTTTAACGGCAACGGTTATTCTGACGAGTGGGTGGAAGAAGCGGCCCGCAGAGGTCTGCCGAATATCCGCTCCATGGTGGAGGCGATTCCTTCTCTGGTTACGGACAAAGCCGTGAAACTGTTCGAGGAGTTTGGCGTATTTACGAAAGCAGAGCTGGAGTCCCGGGTGGAGATCAAGTATGAGTCCTATGCCAAGGTAATCAATATTGAAGCCAAGACCATGATCGATATGGCCAAAAAGACCTTTATCCCGGCCATTATGAAATACACGACCACTTTGGCCCAGTCCATCACCAGCCTGAAAGCGGTGGGGGTGGAGCCAGAGGTGCAGACGGAGATCCTAAACCAGCTTGCCGGCCACTTAAAGGAGGCGCAGAACGCATTGAAAAAGCTGGAAGTGATCACCGACGCGGCCATAGCCGTGACGGACGTGGCCGGCCAGGCGAAGTTCTATCACGATAAAGTGATGCCGGCCATGGAGGCCCTGCGCGCACCCATCGACGCCATGGAGATGCTGATGGATAAGAGAGACTGGCCCATGCCTACATACAGCGACCTGCTGTTTGAGGTGGAAGGGGATTTTTAATCACGTAGAGTTGTAAGAAGTGTTTTTGAGACAGGAAAAGCCTGCCCTTGACCGAGAGTGGTAAGGGGCAGGCTTTTTATTCCCGGCTCCACCTTCCGGCCGAGCCGCAGGGCAGGATCAGGCCGCTGTCCGTCACCGGCAGCCCGATCTCTTCAGAGCGGACGTTTCCGCCCAGCGCTTTTAATTCCGTGGCGATCATATAGGTCAGCACCGCCGGGGCCAGCCCCGTGGTGTAGGAATTGACCAGGAAAAAAAGGGGATCGTCCGACAAAAGCCGGGCGCACAGGCTGATCAGAGGATGGATGGCCTCTTCGATCTTCCAGATTTCTCCCTTCGGGCCGCGTCCGTAGGAGGGCGGATCCATGATGACGGCGTCGTAGCGGTTCTGCCGCCGGAGTTCCCGCTGTACGAACTTCACGCAGTCGTCCACGATCCAGCGGATCGGCGCTTGGGAAAGTCCCGAGGAAGCGGCATTCTCTTTGGCCCAGGTTACCATGCCTTTGGAGGCGTCCACATGGGTGACGGAGGCTCCGGCCGCCGCCGCGGCCAGAGTGGCGCCGCCGGTGTAGGCGAAAAGATTCAGAACCTTCACAGGGCGGTTCGCACGGCGGATCAGTTCCCCGAACCAGTCCCAGTTGGCGGCCTGCTCGGGAAAAAGTCCCGTGTGCTTGAAGCTAAAGGGCTTCAGGTTGAAGGTCAGTTCCCCGTAACGGATGTTCCACTGTTCAGGCAGGTCGAAGAATTCCCATTCGCCGCCGCCTTTGGCGCTGCGGTGGTAATGGGCGTTGCAGTATTTCCAGCCCCGCCGGGCCCGGGGGGTATCCCAGATGATCTGGGGATCTGGCCGGATCAGCAGATATTTTCCCCAGCGCTCCAGTTTTTCTCCTCCTGAGGCGTCCAGTACTTCATAATCATTCCAGTTATTGGCAATCCACATAAATAAAACTCCTCAAATGTAATGGTGACATTATACTATATCAGAGCCGAAAAGGACAGCGCTTTCAAATAGAGATTTTTTTACAAGGGAACTGCTGCCATTCGTCAGCCAGATACATAGAATCCTCCGGCAAACGGAAAAATGAAAACAACAGAACAGAAAATAAAGAAAATTAAAGAAATATTTTCACCTATTTACCAGTTTGGCAATCGGTGTTACAATACGGGATGAAAAAAGTACAGGGGAGGGTATGTATGGCGAAACAGAAAAAGAAAAAGAAAAAAATCTGGAAATGGCTGGTGGCTGGTATCCTGCTGTTTATTGTGGCAGTATGCGGAATCTGCTATGCGGGCGTGACCCACTATTATACGACCCATTTCTTTAAAGGAACGATCATTAACGGTATAGATTGCAGTAACATGACCGTTGAGGAGGTAAAATATAAGATCGAAGATGAAATCATGACCTATGCGATCAGCGTTAAGGAGCGGGGCGGTGTGACGGAGCGGCTTCTGGCGTCCCAGCTTGGCATGACGTATGTGGACGACCAGTCGGTGGACAGGTTGATGGAAGAGCAGAAGCCCCACACATGGATCACCCACTTGTCGAAGGAGGCGGAAACAACGGTGTCCGCCGCCACGGAATATGACAAGGAGAGGACGGATCAGTCGGTAAAAGCGCTGCAGGCCTTTGCCGAGGGGAATTATATCTCTCCGGAGGATGCTCGGGTGGAGAAGGGCGAGACCAGCTATGAGATCATCCCTGAGGTAGAGGGGAATGAGCTGAAGCTGGACGAGGTTTTGAAAGCCGTCCATGCGGCGGTGGAGAACAACGAGACGGAAGTGAATCTGGATGAACTGGGATGCTATAAGGAGCCGGAAGTCCGCAGTGACAACAAGCGGCTGAAAAACCTCGTGAAATCCTCCAATAAATATCTGACTTCGGAGACTACCTATGATTTTGGCGGCGGGGACCGCGATGTGGTGGTGGGTTCCGAGCAGGTTATGGAATGGCTGGTGGAGGGCGACGACGGCAAATTTACCCTGGATGAGGAAAAGGTGGCGGAATTTGTCAAAACACAAATGGCCTACAAATATGATACCTTCGGCCTGACTCACACCTTCAAGACCCACGGCGGTAAGACTATTGAGCTGAAAGGCGGAGATTACGGCTGGTGCATCAATCGAGATAAGACCACGGAGCAGCTCATCGAGGCGATCCAGTCCGGAGAAAAGCAGACGCTGGAGCCGGTGTATCTGTATTCGGCAAAAGACCGTTCGGCCAATGATATCGGCGGTACCTACGTAGAGATCAGTATCAGCGCTCAGAAGATGTGGTGTTATAAGGACGGCACATGTATCGTGGCAACGGACGTGGTCACGGGCTGTCCGGCCAAGGGCAACGATACGCCCAAAGGCAGTGTGTGGGCCATTGACGCGAAGAAACGGAATGCCACTCTGGGCACCATGGACACGATGGGCTACAGCTCACCGGTGGACTTCTGGATGCCCTTCACGGGGAACGTGGGTATCCACGACGCGGCCTGGAGAAATAAATTCGGCGGGAGCATTTATAAAAATAACGGTTCCCACGGCTGCGTCAATACGCCCCACAGCGCGGCGGAGAAAATATATAATACCGTGGAAATCGGGACGGCGGTGATCGTATACTAAGTATAGGGGCAGCTGTGAAGGTATGATTCAGTTGCCGATAAAGATAAGGGACGCGGCGCGGGCCGCGGGAGGAAAGTATGAATATTGTGGTTTTGGCAGGAGGAATCAGCACGGAAAGAGCCGTATCCATCGTGTCCGGCACCGGTGTATGCCGGGCGCTCAGGGAGAGGGGCCACAGGGCCATTCTGGTGGACGTATACGGCGGGGTGGAGGCGGTTTCCCCCGGTGATATGTTCCCGGAGACCTATGATGTGGATGAGGCAGCGGCCTATATCCGTTCTTTTGACGATAAGATCGGGCAGATGGCAGCCTCTGGCCGGGAATTTTTCGGCCCGGAAGTGCTGAAGCTTTGCAAAGCGGCGGATGTGGTCTTTCTGGCCCTCCACGGCGCCGACGGTGAGAACGGAAAGGTGCAGGCGGCTTTTGATCTGTTTGGTATCCGCTACACGGGTACAGGGCATTTGAGCAGCGCCCTGGCCATGGATAAAGGGCTGAGCCGTAAGCTCATGCAGTCGGCCGGCGTACCGATGCCCCGGGGAGCGAAGCTGGTGCGGGGCATGGAGACCGGGCTTGACGGTCTGGGGCTGGCATGCCCGGTGGTGGTGAAGCCCTGCTGCGGCGGATCCAGCGTGGGCGTGAGCATTGCCCACAGCCAGGAGGAGTACGAGGCGGCTCTCAAGGAAGCCTTTTTCTACGAGGAGGAAGTGATCGTCGAGGAGTATGTGGCGGGCCGGGAGTTTTCTGTGGGCGTTGTGGACGGCGAGGCCCTGCCTGTGATCGAGATCGCCCCGTTAAACGGGTTTTACGATTACAAAAATAAATATTCGGCGGGCGCCACCGTGGAGACCTGCCCGGCCAGGATCACAGAGGAACAGACTGCCGAAATGCAGCGGCTGGCCGTCCTTGGCAACGACGCTCTGGGGATTCGGGGCTATTCCCGTCTGGATTTTCTTATGCGGGAGGATGGACGGATCTGCTGCCTGGAGGCCAATACCCTGCCGGGCATGACGCCCACTAGCTTGATTCCCCAGGAGGCGGCGGCTGTGGGGATGGGTTACGGAGAATTCTGCGAGCGCCTGATTCAGGTGTCAATGCGGTGACGGGCGCATAAACTATAAGTATATGATCCGGGGATGCCCCTGATGAGGCATCCCCGCATTTGCGTAAGTGAAAGTTCCTCCGGGAATGGGATTACATAAAGGAAAAAGGAGAAGCTTATATGAAGCATATGACTTTGCAGCGTATCGCGGAGGCTTGCCGCGGGGTATATCATGGTCCGGAGGAATTGCTGGAGAAGGAGGTATCGTCGATCACCACCGACAGCCGCGAGGTGGAAGAGGGCGCGCTGTTCGTGCCCATCGTGGGTGTCCATGTGGATGGCCATTCCTTTATAGGCCAGGTGATGGATAAGGGAGCGCTGGCCACGCTGTCTGAGCGGGAACTGGGCCCGCAGCCTTATCCATACATACGGGTGATGTCCTGTCTGCGGGCGGTACGGTACATGGCGGAGGAATATCTGAAGGAGCTTAAAATTCCTGTGGTGGGGGTCACCGGGAGTGTGGGCAAGACCAGCACGAAGGAAGTGGTTGCGGCGGTGCTGGCCAGGAAGTTTAGGGTGTTAAAGACCCAGGGCAACCACAATAACGAGCTGGGGCTCCCCCTCACGGTGTTTTCTCTGAGAGAAGGGCATGAAATCGCCGTGCTGGAGATGGGGATCAGCAATTTCGGGGAGATGAGCCGTCTGGCCCGGATCGCCCGGCCGGATGTGGGCGTGATCACGAATATTGGCTGGTGCCATCTGGAGAATCTGAGGAGCCGGGAGGGCGTCTTTCAGGCAAAGACGGAGCTGCTGGACTGGATTAAGCCGGAGGGTCGGATCATTTTAAACGGCGACGACGATATGCTCTGCCGCGTGGAGGAACACAAAGGCCGGAGGTCGGTATTTTTCGGCCTGAATCCGGAGTTTCCCGTGTGGGCGGATCATGTGGAGGGGCTGGGGCTTAAGGGGATCCGCTGCCGCATTCATGCCGGCGGGCAGGAGAGTGAGCTCACAATCCCTCTGCCGGGGCAGCACATGGTTTACAATGCCCTGGCCGGGGCGGCTGTGGGGCTGGCCTTCGGCATGGATCTTAAAGAGATCTGCAGCGGTATCGAAGGGCTGCAGGCCCTGGGAGGACGGTTTAATATCCTTACATGCGGCGGCATGACGGTGGTGGACGATTGCTACAATGCCAGCCCGGTGTCCGTGAAAGCGTCGCTGGAGATGCTCCAGGACGGTTCGGGGCGGCGGGTGGCTATCCTCGGCGATATGGGTGAGCTGGGGGATGATGAGGTGGAGCTTCACGAAGAGGTGGGCAGATTTGCGGGAAGGCAGAAGATTGAGGCCCTCTATACGGTGGGGCCGTTGTGCCGCTATCTGGCGGAGGCCGCCCGGAGTGAGAATCCAGGGCTCGTGGTGGAGCATTACAACACTTTGCGGGAATTTCTCCCTCTGGTTTCAGAGAAGACGGAGCCGGGGGACACCGTTCTTGTAAAGGCATCCCATTTTATGGAGTTCGGTCAGATCGTGGAGCGTCTGACGGGAAAGAAGAACGGCGTAGAGAAATAAAAACGGCATAAAAGTGCGGTCGGACAGAGAGCTATCCGGCCGCGTTTTTTTTCACCATTTCTATAATTATATTTCTTGTGTAGGCTCCGATGGTTTTTTTATCCGCTTTATCAAGCTCTGAGGGACGGAAGGGTTTGCCGTATTCCAGCGTCACCCGCGTTCCCCTGATGAAGGGGAAATGGTCCTCAAAAATAGCTGAGGTATTGGTCAGGGCGAAGGGGATGATCGGGCAGTCGGTCTTGGTGGCGATCTTAAACGCGCCCTCACGGAAAGGTAAGAGTTCCGTCTGATCAGATCCGGTGCTGCGGGTGCCTTCAGGAAATACACAGACAGAAATTCCGTTTTTGATATGTTCGATGCCCGTTAAAATGGTTTTAAGCCCCTGTCGGATATCGTCCCTGTCCAGGAAAAGACAGTGCAGCAGCCGCATCCAGACGGACAGGAGGGGAACCCGCTCGATTTCCTTTTTGGCCATGTAACCGGTAAGCCGGGGACAGCGGGCGTAGGTGGCGACGATATCAAAAAAGCCTCTGTGGTTGCCGATGTAGAGCACGGCTTCGTCCTTGGGGACATTTTCCTCGCCGATTACAGTCAGGCGGCAGCCGGAGAGCCACAGGATGACTTTGAAGGCCCATTGCACGATGCGCAGGGAAGAGATGTCCCGCAGGGCGGGGTTTTTCTTTCCGATCAGCCATTCTATGAAAAAGATGGGAATGGAAAGAATAAGAAATGTGATTAAAAACAAGGCAACAAGCAACAGACGAATCATGATAAACTATCCTCTCTTTGCCGCGGCTGTGGAATATGCCGGGCTCTTTCCCTATTATAGCTGACCCTCAGCCCGTATGCAAGAAATGTATATTGGAAAAGCGGCATATTTTTCCCGGAAATTCATACAATTAAGCAAAGCTGTATGCAGGTGAGGAGGGCGCCGCTGTGCGCCGCAGGAGGAAATAATGCATAAATGGATATGGGGGCTATGTGCGGCTCTGCTTTTGACGACGGGTTTTTGGGGCTGTAGTTTTTCCTCTTTCACAGACGGAGAGGGACGGGAGCTGGATTTTACTGTGGTGTCCCGTTCGGAATTACCCGAGGAGGTGGAGGCGGTGCTGTCCCAGCAGCTGGGAACGGGTTTTCAGACGGCCTGTCAGTATGAGGAATATCTGTATCTGATCTGCGGGTATCCGGCCCAGAAGACCAGCGGGTACAGCGTGCAGGTGAAGAAGCTGACGGCCACTGACGAAGCGATCTATTTTCAGTCGGAGCTTCTCGGCCCTTCGGGGGAGGAGACGGTGGCTGAGGAGGAGACGGTGCCCTGGCTGGTGGTGAAGACCGAGTATCTGGATCTGCCGGTAATCTTTGAGAGCTGAGGGGGGCAGGTTAATGATGGAAGATAGTAGGAGGTAGGAGATGGAGATTCAGAAAAAGGAGTATCGGATCATTCGGCAGAAGAGCTGTGCAGCCAGCCAGATCACATTGGACGAGGATTACAATGTGCCGGACAGCAGGCCGGATGTGGGACGGATGATACAGAAGAAAGGAAGCGTGCAGATCCAGAAGGTGAAAGTTCAGGAAGGCCGGGCCGGTCTGACGGGGCGGCTGGCGTTCTGCCTTTTGTACGTATCGGATGATGAGGAGCGCAGGATCCACAGCCTGGACGGAGTGATCCCGTTAGACGAGACGCTGAATCTGGAGGGGCTTCATGACGGCGATAAGATCCGCTTGAAATGGGAGGTGGAGGATCTGACGATCCGGCTGATCCATCCCCGCAAACTGAATATTCAGGCAATCATCACCTTTGAGGCGGTGGTTCATGAAAATGTGGCCCTGATGCTGCCGGAGGATGTGCGGGCGGCCGAGGGGGTGTCCATCAAAAAACAGGATGTCCGTATCCTAGGTATCTGCGTACATAGAAAGGACACGATCCGCAGGAAGGAAGAGATCACCCTGCCGTCCAACAAGCCGGATGTGGAGGAGATCCTCTGGCACGACGCCCAGATTCGGGGGCTGGAGATGCGGTGCGGCGACGGGGAGATCCTATTAAAAGGCGAGCTGTTTGTGTTTGTTTTGTACATGGGCGGGGAGGAAAATAATCCGCCGGAGTGGATCGAGCAGGCCATACCCTTCAATGATTCCCTGGAATGCGAACAGTGCCGCGCCGACATGCTCCCGAACATTGATCTGCAAATGATCCAGGCCAGCGTCACGGCAAAACCCGACGCCGACGGTGAGGAGCGTCTTTTGCAGGCCGAGGTAGTGCTGGAAGCGGATATCCGTCTCCAGCGGGAGGAGACTTTCAATCTTCTTATGGACGCCTATGCGCCGACAAAGGATTATATTCCTGTGTGCAGGGAGGAGAATACGGAGCATCTGCTGATCAAAAACGATGCGAAATGCCGTATCAGCGACCGGGTAGAGGCCGGGGATGTGCCGGGGAAGATCCTGCAGATCTGCCACAGCGACGGATCTGTCAAGGTAGACCGCACGGAGATCCGGGAAGAGGGGATTTATGTGGAGGGCGTACTGATGGTGCGCATTCTGTATATTGTCAGCGACGACAACATGCCCTTTTACGCCATGGAGGCTTCCGTGCCCTTCCAGCATCTGATCGAAGTGCCGGAGATCGAGGCGGACTGTCGGTTTGATATGCGCACAGATCTGGAGCAGCTCTCTACTGCCATGGTGGACAGCCGGGAGATCGAGCTGAAGGCGGTACTGAATTTCAATACGCTGGTGCTTTGCCCGAACCGGCTGTGTCTGGTGCAGGAGATCCGGGAAAATGAGCTGGATACGGCCCGCATCCGCGACCTGCCGGGCATTGTCAGCTATCGGGTGAGGCCGGAGGATTCGCTGTGGGATTTGGCGAAGCGGTTTTATACTACCATTGGGGAGATCCAGGCGCTGAATGAACTGCCGGAGGATTCGGAGCTCCGACCTGGCCAGACCCTGCTTCTTGTGAAAAATGTGGAAAGTTAAAAAAATGAGACAAAGGCCTTTACAGTTCTGAAAAAAATATGCTACAGTATTTAAAATACAGTATACAAAATACGGATCATGTGCAAAGGGACAAAGGAGGAAGGCGATGAGGCTGCGGGCGATGGCAAAGATCAATCTGGGCCTGGATGTATTGGGAAAACGGGCCGACGGGTACCACGATGTGCGGATGGTCATGCAGACTGTTTATATGTATGATACGCTGGATCTGACGATGCAGGTCAGGCCGGGGATCACCGTGGAGACCAATCTGCCCTTTCTGCCCGTGGATAAGGGAAATCTGGTTTACCGGGCGGCGCAGCTTCTGATGGATGAATTTGATATCCGGAATGGCCTGCACATCCGGCTGAACAAGCATATCCCGGTGGCGGCCGGGATGGCCGGCGGCAGTTCGGACGCGGCGGCAGTACTGGTGGGGGTGAATCGGATGTTCCGCCTGGGCCTGTCCGGGAGCGAGCTGATGAAACGGGGCGTACAGGTGGGAGCCGACGTGCCCTACTGTGTGATGCGGGGAACGGTTCTGGCGGAGGGAATCGGTGAAAAGCTTACGCCTCTGCCGCCGGCTCCGGACTGCCATGTGCTGATCGCCAAACCGCCTGTCAACGTGTCCACCCGTTATGTGTACGAGCGTCTCCGGCTGGATTCGTCCACCGTCCATCCGGACATTGACGGTCTGCTCGCCGGCATAAACAGCGGGGATCTGCGGAGGGTGGCAGCGGGCCTCGGCAATGTGCTGGAATCGGTGACGATCCCGGCCTGTCCGGTGATCGGCGAGATCAGGGAATGTATGCTGGAAAACGGCGCTCTGGGGGCCCTGATGAGCGGCAGCGGCCCCACCGTGTTCGGGCTGTATGAAAACGGCAGTCAGGCAAAACGGGCCAGGGATATCCTGCGTCAGTCAGGAAAAGCAAAAATTGTGTATCTGACAAAATTATTTCACCGTTCAGCCAGCAGCTGAACGGTGACGGAATCCGCCCATTTGAAGTTTGCCTGTGGCAAAGGGGCAAATTTCCTCTTGGCCTAATGTATGCGTTCTTACGGACTTTGCTTCAGCGTAAAGTCCTGGGCTGAACTGTAACAAAATGATTTCACAGTGGAGGAAACACAAGAGATGAATGATTTTCAGGTTCGTATGGATGAGTATCTCCCTCTGAGGGATGTGGTGTACAATACGCTCCGGCAGGCCATACTGACAGGGGAACTGCAGCCGGGGGAACGGCTGATGGAGATTGCTTTGGCAAACCGGCTCGGCGTCAGCCGTACGCCGGTGCGGGAGGCGATCCGTAAGCTGGAGCTGGACGGCCTGGTGGTCATGATGCCCCGGCGGGGCGCCCATGTGGCCCAGATCACGGAAAAGGATTTGAACGAGGTATTGGAGGTGAGGATCGGCCTGGAGGAAATGGCCGTGCGCTTTGCCTGCCAGCGGATGTCCGAAGAGCAATTGCAGGAGATACGTCAGGCGGCAAAGGAGTTTGAGCGCCTGGTGGACAAGGGGGATCTGACAGCCTTGGCCCAGGCCGACGAGCATTTCCATGCCCTGATCTATAAAGCCACAGCCAACGACTGTCTGTGCGGTATTACGAATAATCTGCGGGAGCAGGTGTACCGTTACCGGATTGAATATCTGAAAGACAGCGCCGTGCGGGCGACGCTGGCCGCGGAGCACGGGGAGATCTGCGACGCGCTGGCGGCCCGGGATGTGGAGCGGGCCCGGCGGGCCCTGTGCAGCCATATAGAAAACCAGCAGCAGGCGATTATCCGAAGTTTAAAGAATAAAAAGGAAAAATAAGGACATAGTAAAAGAGGTACCAGAGGGTATCTCTTTTTTTAATGTTTTTATGGAGGAGGAAATCGTATGCAGACACCGGTATCTATGGATATCCGTGAAAATAAAGCTTATGTTGAAGCCGTCTGCGCAGATTGTGTGGATATCATCCGGCAGGAAGTGCATTTCGGCAAGGAGCAAAAGACCGAGGGGCTGCTGGTTTTCGTGGAGGTGACGGCCTCCAACGTGCTCCTGCAGGAGTCGGTGATGGGACGGCTGTTTGCCAGGCTGGACGGTCTGGCGCCGGGGGAACTGGCCGCTGTTCTCGAGGAAAATCGCATGGGTGTGTCCAGAAGCAAGCAGCTCGCCACCATGGAGGACGCCATGGCCGGGATGCTGACCGGCGACATGGTGCTTTTTGTGGATGGCTATGACAAGGCGATCCAGTTGGCGGACAAGGGGTATCCCGGCAAGCCGGTGGGAAACTGTGAGGCTGAAAAAGTGATCCGGGGATCCAGCGAGGGCTTCACCGATTCCGTGAAAATCAATGAGGCTCTGGTGCGCAAGCGGATCCGCAGCACGGGTATGAAAGCAGTGGAACTGCGAAAGGGGATCCGTTCCAACACCACCGTGGCGATCCTGTATATGGAGGAGCTGGTGGATCCCTCCTTTTTAAAGCAGCTGCAGGACGGGTTAGAGAAATATGTGATCGACGGCATATTTGACGGGGGTACTTTGGAACAGCTTCTGGAAAAGGACTGGATGTCCCCCTTTCCCCAGTTTCAATCCACTCAGCGGCCGGATCGGACGGCCATGGAGCTTTTGGACGGGCGGGTGGCGGTAATCTGCGACAATTCCCCCACCGCCCTGCTATTTCCCGCCGGGTTTTCCTCCTATCTGCGGGTCAGCGAGGATCGCTACAACCGGTTTGAACTGGTGACTTTTGAGAGGCTGCTCCGTTACGGGGCCATGTTGGCGGCTCTATTGATCTCGGGCCTGTATCTGTCGGTGATTAATTTCCATACCCAGATCCTGCCCACGCCTCTTCTATTGTCTCTGGCGGAGGCCCGCTCCGGGGTACCCTTTCCGGCGCTCATAGAGGTGCTGATCATGGAGATATCTTTTGAGATGATCCGGGAGGCCGGGGTACGGATGCCGGGGCCCCTAAGCGGTACCATCGGCATCGTGGGAGGCCTGATTATCGGCGACGCGGCGGTGTCGGCCAACCTGGTAAGCCCCATGTCGGTGATCGTGGTGGCTTTCAGCGCCTTAAGCTCTTTTGCGGTTCCCGATGAGGAGTTGTCGGCGGCCCTGCGGCTGGTCAAATACCTGTTTATCCTGCTGGGCGGATTCCTGGGGCTGGCGGGTATTGCCGGGGGGCTGTATCTGATGGGGCTCCATCTGTGCGGCCTGGAGAGCTTCGGCGTGCCCTATCTGCGGATCGGCAAACCGAAGACGCTGGACAAAAATGACCGTATATGGCGCGCGCCCATGCGCTTCCTGCGCTACCGTCCCTACTACGTCCCCAGGGATCAGGCCGTACGTCTCCGGGAAAACAGCGGGAAAGCGGAAGAAACAAAAATGAACGTGAAAAAAACTCGTTCAGTGAGAAAAAGCAATCAGGGAGGTCGGGCATGAGACGGGAGCATCATTTACAGCCATATACCTATTTGGGTATAGCGGAGGGATTTTTCCTTCTGGTAACATCCCGGATACCGGCCTTCTGCGGGACAAGCGGAGCCATCGGCGTGGCGCTGGCCACCATATGCCTGTGCCTGCTGCAGCGGCTGTGGGAGGATCGATCCGGGGAAAAGGCAGAAAACGGAGCGGGAACGGAGGATGCGTCGCCGGCAGACCGCGTAAAAAACGGACAGGCCGGGAGTGAGAAAAATACTCACAACGAGCTGGCAGCAGGATTGATGATCATCTGGCTGCTGGCGGTATTTGCAGCGGTACTGTGGCTGTTATCAAAGGTCACGGCGGACTGGGTGCTGGAGGGGATGGACTGGCGGTTCGCGCTGGCGCTGTATCTGTTTTTTCTGCTCCTCGGCGTGGGGCGGCGCAGCGCCGTCTGGCGGCGGTTTGTCTACATTTCCTGGAAATGGCTGGCAGTCATTTTCACCGGGCTCCTGCTCATGTCGGCACGGCAGATCGATACTTCCTATGTAAGATTGCTGGGACAGATTGATATACAGCACATAGCCCAGGCTATGCTGCTGTACCTGGGCCTGAGCTGGTATGTGGTAATGCTGGGGAATCCGGCCGGCCGGGGGAAAAGGCGCTGGCCCGGCGGAAAGGAATGGCTGTATCTGGCTATGGGCGTGATACAGGCCGCCTTCTGCTTACTGCTGGCGCTGGTTTATGGCACACAGGGGGCGGGCTACCGCAAATGGCCCACGGTGAGTCTGCTGCAGGGACTGAGCCTGCCGGGGAAGTTTATCGAGCGGCTGGATGTGCTGTGGGTGGCGGCGCTGATCTTTTCCGGCCTTCTGGCCATGGGGCTGATCCTGGGCAAAGTGGATGAGCTTTTGGGGGCGCTGGGACTGCCCCGGCTGTCGGAGGATGCCCGGCGGGTTAAGGACGGCGCCGCGCTGGTGATACTGGCCGTGACGGTATGGATCTACGGTTATTCCTGTGTGGAAGCCCAGAACCGTGCCTACGCCCTGGCCATGTGCGTGGACTGGCAGCAAGACGGGTATAAAGTGTGGTTTCTGGAAACGGTGCCGGAGGGCGGAGGCGGCGAATCTTCCGGCGGTTCCGGAGGTCAGGGAGAGTCCAGCGGCAGCAAAGACGGTTCCGGAGGAGGCCAGGGGAGCCAGGGCGGTTCCGGGGGCCGGGAAGGGCAGAAGCAGTCCGGCCAGGACAGCCGGATCACTTCGGAGAACGGGAAGTCTGCCCAGGATCAGGAAGAATGCTATGTGGGAACCACTTTCCGGGAGACTCTGGATGAATTTGCCCGTTCCAATGAACATTATCTGGATCTGAGCCATGTAAAAGCGGTGGTGCTGGACGACAGCCTGCTGTCCAACCGCCCCGTGGCAAAGACCTTTTTTGCGGAGCTGGCCGCCCTGTGGCGCATGGATGAGAATAGCTTCGTTTACCAGTGCGAGAATGTCCGGGAGCTGGCGGAGGCTGATCTGGGAGATTCCTCCCTGGGGGATTACCTGGGCGGTATCTATGAGAACCAGCAGGAACAGACCAGGGAGCCTCTAAAGCTGCGGGAGCTTCTGACGTCATGGGAAAACGGGCGGTATGACAGGGAGATACCCGTTGTAAAACTTCAGGCGGGCCGTCCCTGCCTGGAATGAGAAAGGACATGGGAACACACACATGGAAAATGTGGAAAAAAGCATGAAATACAGTAAAAACCGTGATCAAAATACAGAGAACCGGATTCGCCGAGAAAAGGAAACAGGTTTCCCGCGGCGGAGCAAAGAATCGGCGGCATGCCGTTGTCCGAGGCTCATGGGATATTTGGCGGCATTTTTTCTCACAGTGGCGGCTTTGGCCCTGTCCCTGTCCGTCCTGGAAAACCGTCTGGTACAGCAGGAGGTGGCGGCGAAGGTCTGGCGTTTCCATGTGGTAGGCGACGACGATTCCGCCGGAGCCCAGACGGCCAAGATGGTGGTGACCCGGCAGATGCTGGAATGGCTGGAGCCCCGCCTGTCGGATTGCGGGGGAAAGGAGGAGGCAGTCCGCCGTATCGGGGAACTGCTCCCTCAGGCGGAGGAAAAGGCCAGAAAGCTGGCCGGTTCATGGGGCTATACCGCGTCCGCCGGTCTTACCCGCACCGCGTTTCCTGTCAAAACCTACGGATCCTATACCCTGCCGGCCGGACTCTATGACGCCCTGGAGATCCGTATCGGGCGGGCGGGCGGCGCAAATTGGTGGTGTATCCTTTATCCGGGCCTGTGTTTTTCTTCCGACAGCTTTTCCGGGGAGATGGACAGCCTGCTGCGGGAGCTGCTCTCCGAGGACAGTTACCGTCGGATCACTTCAGGTAGCAGGCTGAATGAACTGCTCTCTGCGTTTTAACCATTTGCCGATTCCGGCGCTTGAGATATTCTTCCGTATATGGTAAGCTGTTTTTCGTGGCCGATCCGGGACGGCGGCCATGCGGGCGGGCCTGCGCCGTGTTACGCGCGGGCCTCCGGAAAACTTTTGTAACAGATCTGTGGCAGTTATGTACCAGGCAAAAAGGGAGGATACCTATATGACAGACGAGGTGATCATACGCATCCGCGGTACGCAGAAGGCCGACGGAGGGGAGCCTGACGAACCATTGGAGATGGTGGCGGCGGGAAAGTATTATTTAAGGAATGGTTCTCACTATGTACGGTATGAAGAGCTTTTGGAAGGTTATGACCAGCCCAATGTTAATGTGGTGAAACTCACCTCCTCCCGCCTGGAGGTGATTAAAAACGGCGTGATCAGCGCTAACATGCTCTTTGAGGAGAATAAAAAGAATCTTTCGATTTACACGACTCCCTTCGGGCCCATCCGCATGAGCATCACCGCCACCGCTTACCGCTTGCAGGAGGAGGAAAAACGGCTTTCGGTGGATGTGCACTATGTTCTGGATATGAATGACGCCCATGCGTCGGATTGCGAACTACATATGGAGGTTCTGCCCCGGGACGGAGAGTTCGTACTGTAAAAGCTGCTGACATGGGATATGAGTGTAACAGTTCAGCTTGGCTGAACTGTTACATGTGAGTAATGGCCTGTAAAATCCAACATGATACTTTGTTGACATAACCCTATTGTACCCCCTATAATACATAGAGTAAGTGTAGAGAATGGAGATAGTAAGGAAGAAAAGGAGGCGTATCATTGGGATTTGAACAGGAATTCATGGAATACGTAAAACAAAAAGAACAGATTTGCCGTGAAAATGACAGCATTTCGGATGAGCTGTTCAGCCAGTACGGGGTTTATCGGGGCCTGCGTGATCTGGACGGCAAAGGCGTTGTAACAGGATTGACTACCATATCTAAGATCGTATCGTTTAAAACAGAAGACGGCAGACGTGTTCCCTGCGACGGCGAACTGTGGTATAGAGGTTATCAGGTGAAGAGCCTGATCCAGCAGTATGGAGATAAGGGCTTTGGATTTGAGAGAACCGCCTATCTGCTCTTGTTCGGCGTTCTGCCTACGGATCAGGAAATGAAAGAATTTTGCGCTGTCTTATCAAAATGCAGGAATCTGCCCACCAATTTTACCAGAGATGTCATTATGAAAGCCCCCTCCAAGGATATCATGAATACAATGACCAGGAGCATCCTCACGTTGGCTTCCTACGACCGCAATGTAGGTACGAATGACGTGGATAATGCGCTGGGGCAATGTATACAGCTTATCGCCGAATTTCCCATGCTGGCGGCTTATGCCTACCATGCCTATAATCATTACGAGCAGGATGAGAGCATGTATATCCATCGTCCGGATCCCACGCTGTCAACGGCGGAAAATCTGCTGCTGATGCTGCGTCCGGATAAAAAATATACGAAGCTGGAGGCCCAGGTGCTGGATGTGGCCCTCATGCTGCATATGGAGCATGGCGGCGGTAACAATTCCACCTTTACCACCAGGGTGGTGAGCTCCTCGGGATCGGATACTTATTCGGCCATTGCGGCGGCCATGTCCTCCCTGAAAGGGCCTAAACACGGCGGGGCCAATCTGAAAGTCATGGAGATGATCCAGAATATCCGGGAGAATGTGCGGGATACGGAGGACGAGGAGGAACTGGAAGCTTACCTCAAGAAGATCCTTGATAAGGAAGCCTTTGACCACAAAGGATTGATCTACGGTATGGGACATGCCGTGTATTCCCTGTCCGATCCCCGTGAAAGGATCTTTAAAGAATTTGTGGAGAAACTGGCGGCGGCCAAGCATCGGGATAAGGATATGCATCTGTACAACAGTATCGAGGAGATCGCCCCCAGGCTGATTGCCCAGAAACGCAAGATTTTCAAGGGCGTGAGCCCGAATGTGGATTTCTACAGCGGCTTTGTCTATGAGATGATGGGTATTCCGCTGGAGCTGTATACGCCGATTTTCGCGGTGGCACGTATCGCGGGCTGGAGTTCGCACAGGATTGAAGAGCTGATCGGTATGAACAAGATCATCCGCCCGGCCTATCTGAGTGTGATGGAGGAAAGGGAAGAACGATAATCCCCACGGATTTTGTCGATCATCAGAAATTGACAGGCACAGGCAGAAGGTCTATAATGCATGGCAGTAGCAGAATATTGTTTTAGGCTATAAAAAGTGTGGCCCCACAGCGGGGCAGAATTCAGGAGGTATATAATGGGACAATCTAAATATGCGGGCACACAGACAGAGAAAAACCTGCTCACTGCATTCGCGGGGGAGAGCCAGGCCAGGAATAAATACACATACTTTGCCAGTGCGGCAAAGAAAGAGGGATTTGAGCAGATATCTGCGATTTTCCTGGATACGGCCAACAACGAAAAAGAACACGCCAAACTGTGGTTCAAGGAGCTGGGTGAGCTGGGCGATACGGCCAGGAATCTGGCGGCGGCGGCTGACGGCGAGAACTACGAGTGGACGGAAATGTACGCCACCTTTGCCGATCAGGCCGACGCGGAAGGATTCGGCGATCTGGCGGCCAAATTCCGCATGGTGGCGGAAATCGAGCGTTCCCATGAGGAGCGATACCGCGCGCTGCTGAACAATGTGGAGATGCAGAAGGTTTTCGAAAAGAGCGAGATGGCCATGTGGGAGTGCCGGAACTGCGGACACCTGGTCATGGGCGAGAAAGCGCCCCGGGTATGTCCCGTATGTGCTCATCCCCAGAGCTTCTTCCAGGTGAGGGCTGAGAATTATTGATGAAGGACAGAAAGGCAAGATATACCAGGAGGGGGCAGTTTGCCTCCTTCTTGTGTTTTTTCGTGATGGCAGCGTGCCTGGGGATCTTCCGGCCGATGGGGAACGTGGACGAGATCTGGAATTACACCTTTGGCAATAATATGGCGTCGGGTCTGGTGCCTTACCGGGATTTTAACCTGCTGCAGACGCCGGCTTTTGCGGCCATTCACGGACTGGCTCTGAATTTGTTCGGGCGGGAGCTGCTGGTCACACGGCTTTTAGGCGCATTTCTCTTTGCCGGGATCTGCCAGCTTTTATACCTGTTTTCCGCCCGTCTGGGGGCGAGGGGGGCAGTCCGGTGGATTCTGCCCGGGACATTTCTGATCCTGTTTGACTACAATGTGTTTTTTGAGTACAGCTGTCTGATCCTGTTCTGTATGCTGGTCTGCCTGTACGTGGATTTGTGTGAGGCGAAAGACCTGGGGAAAATGTCTTTCAACCGGAAGGAACGGCGGTACGGGCAGTGGTATGTCCAGATGGCCGTGGGATTTATGGGCGGGCTTGCCGTGATGAGTAAGCAGACCTTCGGCGGTTTTGTGGCTCTGGCTTCCTGGATCGCGGTGGTATGGGTGAGCCGGATGCGCCGGGATGACAAAAAGGAAACGGTGCGGCTCCTTTTTTTCCGGATGCTGGGTTCGTCGATTCCCTGTTTTGCGGTGCTCTTTTACCTGCTCTCGACGGGGAGCTGGGGGGATTTCCTGGAGATGAGCGTATTCGGTATTTCCACTTTTACCAGCAGCCTGAATTTTGTGGAATACGTCACGGAGAAACCGAAATACGCCGTATACGGCGCGGTGTCGGTGGTGATCCTGATCTATGATCTGTTTTACGTGTTCTGGCTGCGGCGGGAGACGGAGGGAAAGATGGGCGGCCTTGTGCTTCTGTACGGGATCCTGGGGTGTATCAACCTGTATCCCCTGTGCAATACCTATCATCTGTGCACGAACCTTATTCCCTTCCTGTTGCTTCTCATCCCGCCTCTGGCGTGGCTGGGCCAGTGGCTGGTGTCCCGGCTGGCGTCGCTGGCCATAGTGCTGGGGATGCTGGTGTATATATTTGTCTGGTATCCCAGGGACTGTCTGAAGGATGGGGTGTGGGTGACGGATATTCCCCATTTCCGGGGAATCTTTATGTACAAAGATGAGATAGACGGATACAGAAAGGTACTGGCCGGTATACAGGGCTGGCTGGACGCCGGGTGGGAGGTGTACATCCTGGACAACCGGGCGCCCTTTTACCTGATCCCGGTAGACAAGTATCACAAATATACGGATATGTTCCTGGTGGGGAATCTGGGATTAAAAACCCCGGCGGAGTGTCTGGAGGAAACCCTGGAGAAATCGGAGAACGCGGCTTATCTGGTGCCCGAGGATATGAATGGACAATATCAGTACCCGGAGCAGGCGATCCTGGATTTTACCAGGCGCTATCTGCTGAACAACGGGGGGCTTAGTGAGTTCATCTGCTATGAGTGGTCGAAAGAGAGGGGCGATGAGCTGCCGGTGAATTAGCGGCCGGATGGGTATTGCCCGTATCGGCGGGAGGCGGCGCACACGGGCCAGTGGATACGGCGGCGCGTATAAAAACTGTGCTCCCAGAGGAATAAAGGTTGGTGGCGGTTATGAGTGAACGGACAGAGGCTCCGGTATTGTATTTTGTGATTCCCTGTTATAACGAGGAAGCGGTGCTGCCGGTGACGGCGGGATCATTTCTGGATGAACTGGAAGAGTTGGTTCAGAAAGGGAAGATCAGCGCGGAGAGCAGGATTTTATATGTGGACGACGGCAGTCGGGACCGGACCTGGGAGATCCTGCGGGAGATGAGCCGTGGGGACGGCCGGGTGCTGGCCATACGCCAGAGCCGCAACCGGGGCCATCAGAACGCTCTGCTGGCAGGGCTCATGGAGGCCAGAGAACTGTGCGATATCACGGTCAGTATGGATTGTGACGGTCAGGATGACGTCCATGCCGCGGAGGCCATGGTGGATGCATATAGGGACGGGTGTGACATTGTCTACGGGGTACGCGGCAACCGTGATGTGGACTCGGTATTCAAGCGCACCACGGCCCAGGGATTCTACCGGTTCCTGGCCTGGATGGGAGCCGAGGTGGTTTACAACCACGCCGACTACCGCCTGATGAGCGCCCGGGCGTTAAACGCTCTGGCGGCTTTTCCCGAGGTGAACCTGTATCTGCGGGGGCTGGCGCCTCTGGTGGGCTTTAAGAGCACGGTGGTGGAGTATACCCGCCGGGAACGGCAGGCAGGGGAGACCCACTATCCCCTGCGGAAAATGTTGCATCTGGCTTTTGACGGCGTCACCAGCCTGAGCGTGCGGCCTTTAAAGATGATCACCCATCTGGGCCTTTTGCTGGCCCTCCTGAGCCTGGCCGGTATCGTGTGGGCCGTGGTGCGCGCTCTTACCGGAGGAACTGTGGCCGGGTGGGCCAGCCTGATGTGCATCGTCTGTTTTATGAGCGGCATCCAGCTTTTGTGCCTGGGCGTGATCGGGGAGTATATCGGAAAGATCTACATGGAAACCAAAGGACGGCCCCGGTATATCATCAGCGAGAGGACGTTTGAGGGGGAGAAAAGGGAACATGTTCCGTGAAGTGGGCGGAGCGGAATATATACCCCAAAATATGTTGCCAATACTTAGTGCATGTTGTATAATTCTCAATACATTATTTTGCTAAAATGACTGACAGAAATGAGACATTGACAGCAATGCACTTTTTTGGGCGTTCGCTGTTTGCAGGGAAGAAAAAGGAGGTAAGTATGATTTCAGGTGCACAGGCATTGGTAAATGCACTGAAACGGGAAGGCGTGAAGGTATGCTTCGGTTATCCGGGCGTTGCGATCACGCCGTTTTATAATGCGCTTTATGATACAGAGGAGATCCGCCATATCCTAGTGCGGACGGAGCAGAACGCCGGACATGCGGCCAACGGGTATGCCAGGGTGACAGGCAGGCCCGGTGTCTGCATCACTACATCCGGCCCCGGTGCGACCAATCTGATCACGGCGCTGGCCACCGCCTATGCGGACAGTATCCCGATGATCGCGATCACAGGACAGGTATCTTCGGAGCTTTTGGGTCACGATGTGTTCCAGGAGGTGGATATCACAGGCGCTGCGGAGGCCTTTGTGAAATACAGTTACCTGGTGAAAGAAGTGTCGGATATCCCGCGCATCATGAAGGAGGCGTTTTATATCGCCAATTCCGGCCGCAAAGGCCCTGTGCTGATCGACGTGCCCATTGATATCCAAAACAATATGTTTGAGGAATATGAACCGGGTGAGGTGAGTATCCGGGGGTATAAGCCGACCACCGCCGGGAATCCGGTACAGATCGCAAAAGTGCAGAAGGCGCTTGAGAAGGCGAAATATCCGCTGATCTGCGTGGGCGGCGGCGTTGTTCTGGCCCAGGCGGAGGAGGAAGTGCGCAGGTACTGTGAAAAGACGGGTATCCCAGTGGTGTCCACCATCATGGGTATCGGCGTCATGCCCAAATATCATCCGCTGTATTTCGGTATGCTGGGCTCCAACGGCAAGCCCTATGCGAACCGGGCCGTGGAGGAGAGCGACGTGCTGGTGATTGTCGGCGCCCGCGTGGCCGACCGATCCATCACGGTGCCCAACAGCGATGAGAAGGATATCACGATCATTCATATTGATATTGATTCTGCGGAGATCGGGAAAAATATGGGAGCGACGGTTCCCCTGGTGGGCGACGCAAAATATATTTTCCGTGAATTGTACGATATGGCCGCAAAGGGCTCCCATGACGAGTGGATCGCCAAGCTGCAGAAAATCAAGACTACCTGTGTGGACCCGCGGGTATTTCACAATGAGTTTGTCAATCCCTGTGAGTTTGTGCAGACCTTAAGCGACAAGATGGACGAGGACGGCGTATATGTGGCGGATGTGGGCCAGAATCAGATGTGGTCTGCGGACAACTATATTATGAAAAAAGGGAAATTTATGACCACCGGCGGCCTGGGCACCATGGGCTATTCCATTCCGGCGGCTATGGGGGCTAAGCTGGCGGATCCGTCCCGCCAGGTGGTGGCCGTGTGCGGCGACGGCTCCTTCCAGATGAACCTGATGGAACTGGCCACGATCCAGCAGCATGACGTCCCTGTGAAAGTCGTGATCTTAAAGAACGGCTATCTCGGGCTGGTGAGGGAATATCAGCATAATGTGTACGACGACCACTATATGGCTGTAAAACTGGACGGCAGCCCCGATTTTCAGAAAATTGCGGAGGCATACGGGCTCCCGTATTACTATGTGGAACGCAACGAGGATGTGGAAGCGACCGTGGAGGAATTCCTGAAAACCGAAGGATCCGCGCTGATGGTTTGCCGCGTATATGAGTATGACCAGGTAAAGGGGTGATGGTATGAGAGGCATATATTATGTAACAGTGGAAAACCGTTCCGGTGTTCTGTCAAAAACGGCCGGTCTGTTTGCCAGGAGGGGATTTAACATTGACGGGCTCACGGTGGCGGAGACGGAGAATTCCGAAATATCCAATATGACGATCATATCCACCGGGGACGAGCGCACCCTGGAGCAGATCGAAAAACAGCTAAATAAAAAGGTGGACGTGATCAAGGTGCGCCGCCTGGATGAGAAAAACTGTTTTGAGCGGGAGGCTGTGCTGGTCAAGATCAATTATACCCGCGGAAACCGCCGGGAGATCATGGATGTCTGTGAGATCATGGGGGCAAAGATCGCCCATATGGGCGCGCAGCGCATGGTCGTTGAATACTTTGGGCATCCGTCGGAGGTGGAGAGCCTGATCAATCATCTGAGGCCCTTTGGCATCCAGGAGGTGTCCCGTACGGGAACGCTGGCCATGCAGAAAGAGAATTGATACAGCCAGAAAAGCTGTCGCTGTGTAAAACGGGAATTTTGCGGGGCGGTTTTTCAGAAGTATCATGGCATATAGGAAGCTCTGCCCGGGATTCAGGGCAGAGCTTCCTGCATGTATTTTGATTCATTTAGACCGGGCGTCTTTGGATCAGATGAATGCCCGCAGTTCCTCATGGAAATCCTCCTCCAGCTTTACCAGCCGCTTCGTCAGGGCGCGGCTCTCGGCGGAGGCTTCGCTGTATTCGTTCATATAGCCGCTTAAGGATTTGATGCCCATATTACAGCCGTCCATCATCATCCCGACGATGGTCTTGGTGTCGTCGTTCATGGTCAGCTTCATCTCCGTGCCCAGCCAGGCCATGGCGCGGGATACCGGCTTTGGATCCTCCTCATCCTTTCCCAGCTCATTCAGCATCGTATGGCAACTATCTCCCAGATCCACATGTTTGGCGTTGTATTTGTGGATCAGATCGGACAATTTTTCATCCTTCACATAGGGCAGTACCTGTTCCATGGAATTAGTGGCGGATTTACAGCCGGAATTGCATTCTTTTAAAAGGCATATCGTATCGTGTAGCATGATCGGTGTCTCCTTCTTTTTTTGGCTAGTATGTGCAGATACCGGGATTTTATTCTGAGCAGATGAAATATATGACATG
Source organism: uncultured Lachnospiraceae bacterium (assembly GCA_910588295.1). Lineage (GTDB taxonomy): Bacteria > Bacillota > Clostridia > Lachnospirales > Lachnospiraceae > UBA11957. The sequence continues at coordinate 34,230 of CAJUQO010000026.1, forward strand.
TTCTGGCTGGCGAACTGGACTGGTCTTTTTTATGCATTCTGGCTATTTCTATAAGGCCATACGCTGTTATAATGGTACCGGTAACAGCCTGAACAGAAAAACCCTTTTCGGGAGCGCTCCTGACAGGCTGCGCAGGCCGTAAGAATTCTCAGATGAGAAAGAGGAGGATGAAAAAATGACACAGACAGCAACTATGACAAAGAGGATCACCTTCGCGGGCTTTTTCATGGCGTTAAACATCGCCTTAAGCTCCTTCGGCGTACCGGTACCCGGCGGGCACTTCTACCTTTGCGATGTGGCCATCTGTACGGCGGCTATCCTGCTGGGACCGGTGGACGCCTTCATCGTGGGCGGTGTGGGTTCCTTCCTGGGCGATCTGTTTTTCTATCCGCTGCCCATGTTTGTATCGCTGGCGACCCATGGGATACAGGCGGTGGTGATCTCCCTGTTTGTCCATAAATGGATGAAGAAATCGGAGCCCGCCGGAGCTATTATCGGCGTGGCCGTGGGTGCGGTGATCATGGTGATCGGGTACAGTCTGGGCCGGGCTTTTGTCTACAGTACACCGGAGTATGCGATCATAAAACTGCCCTATGAGATTTTGCAGGCGGGCGTGGGAGCCGTGGCGGCGGTACCATTGTGCTACAAATTCCGGCTGAAAAAAATTTTTGAGAGATCAATGGACTGAACTGTTACGCAAAATGGTTTAGAAGTACCTAAAGATGTGAAATATAGTGTATTGATAAGAAGAAAACTGTGATATCCTGTAGGCAATATAAAAAGTGGCAGGTATCACAGTTTTGTTTTTTCTGATTGGTTTTATGGCCGTGATGAATCCGCGGCAAACAGCCGCCGCAGACGCTTCCGTCCTTTTGGAATGGTTTTGTCCTGTTCGGGGGTGGGAAATGGAGAGCGATCTATGGCACAACCCCCGAAAATATATTGTGCCCGCGGTTATGCTTTTACTAGCAGCAGTAGTCGGAACGTTTCCGATGACAGCATTTGTACTGCTTATTTTACTGGTTGTAGAAATCGCAGTATGGCTCATGCAATGCCGGAGGTGTTAATTTCGATGGAAAATTCAGGGAGATGCCCGAAGTGTGGTCGGCGGGGAACATAAAAAAGCCCGCAGAAAAGAGAAAAAAACATGAATAAGGGGCTTGACAGAACTATACTATTGCTGTAGTATGAATATGTAAACTACTGCAGTAGTATAACCAATGAAAAGGGGGACTGTATGAGCGATGGATCATAAGCTTTTTGATTCGGAACTGAAGGTCATGGACGTGCTGTGGCGGGAGGGAGACTCCACGGCCAAGCATATATCCGACGTGCTGAAGGCGGAAGTGGGCTGGAATATGAATACCACCTACACCCTCATCAAGCGGTGTATGAAAAAGGGGGCCATAGCCCGCTCAGAGCCGAATTTTATGTGCCATGCGCTGATCCCGAAGGAGGAGGTGCAGGAGGCCGAGACGGATGAGCTGATCAACAAAATTTATGACGGATCTGTAGATAAGCTGTTTGCGGCGCTGCTGGGCCGGAAGAAATTATCGGAGGATCAGATCGAGCAGCTCAAGGCGATTGTGGGAGAACTGGAATGAGGTGGCAATGATGGGCCTGATACAGATGAGTTTTATGGGAGGCATTTTTATACTGGCTGTCATGGCGCTGCGGGCGCTGCTGCTTGACCGGCTGCCGAAGAAAACTTTTTATATGCTATGGCTGGCAGTTTTGATCCGGCTGTTGGCGCCGTTTTCTCTTGTGTCGCCGGCCAGTGTCTATACGCTGGCACAGGGAAGCGGGATAACCATGGAGCGTATATGGGATGGGAGCGGCCTGTCAGCGCTTTTTGCCGGAATAAAAGAGCCCGATTGGTGGTCTGGCGGAAAAAATGATGCGGCTGCGCGGTATACGGAAGAGAATACATCGGCGGCTGATGGAAACACATTGCCAGGGGCCGGCGGTGACGGCCGGATATCGCCCGGAGTGGTTACGGAGGATGCCCGGGTTCCGGCTTCCGGGCCGTTGGCCCGGACGGTACTGTGGGCCGTGGGCGTATGCCTGGGAGTTGGCTTTTTTACCTGTATGTATATCCGCTGCCGCCGGGAATTTGCGATGTCCCTGCCAGTGGAACATGAGACGGCCCGGAAATGGCAGGAAAATCATCCGTCCCGCAGGAACATCGCTATCCGCCAGTCGGATCGGGTGGGATCGCCTTTGTCCTACGGCATCCGGCGCCCGGTGATCCTGATGCCCCAAAACACCGACTGGACAGACCGCTCCCGGCTGTTTTATGTGTGGGAGCATGAATACGTCCATATCCGGCGGTTAGATGCGGCGGTCAAGCTTTTCATGGCGGCGGCGCTGTGCCTGCACTGGTTTAATCCGCTGGTGTGGGTCATGTATGTGTTTTTCAACAGGGATATGGAGCTGTCCTGCGATGAGGCTGTCATACGCCATTTTGGCCGGGAGGCCAGGGCAGCCTATGCCATGACGCTGATTGCCATGGCGGAGAAGCAGAGCGGCCCAGGCCTTTTGTACAGCAGTTTCAGCAAAAATGTAATGGAAGGGAGGATTCGATCCATAATGAAGATACGGAAAAAATCTATTTTAGCAACGTTTGCGGCGGTGGTGCTGACGGGAACGGTTTGCCTGGCTTTTGCCACATCTCCGGCGACGGGGAAAGCCGGAACCGGGGAAGACATAAACGACGCCGTACAGGCAGATCCGGTAACGGGAATAGACGATATGGCAGAGGAGGTTCCGCAGGACGATGAGACTGCGGTGGAGGTTACGGCCTGGGAGCGTATGGAGAAGGCTGTGGGCTATGACCGGGAAGCCATTCTGGCGCGTATGGCGGAGATCGACAACACGCTGGAGCAGATGAATGCGGATGAATCCGATTATACGGAGACCCTGTCGGAAGAGAAAACAGCGCTGGAGGGAATGCTAGATGAGGTGGATCGCCAGGACTTTTTTGAGAAGGAGTATGGTGCGTATGGCGTGAGCTACCGTCTGCCGGAGTGCCGTTTATATAAAGACGGGAAAATGGTCATGAGTTTTTACGACGAGAAAGGTTCGCTGTGGTGGGATGACGAGGGGACAGTTGCCGTGGAAGTGATCCGCGACGGGGCCGGTAAAATTCTCCGTCTGTCAGAGGCTGACGCAGGGGACGGCAGCCGGCAGGGCCATGTGATAAGCGGAGGCGGCGGATCAGGTGAAGCCAACGCGGATAGCTCCGGGATTGGCGGCGTAGAAGATGCAGAGGGACTGGTTTTGGAGGGAAGCGGCGGGTCAGGCACAGCCGATGCGGACGGCTCCGTGAGCGACGGGATGGAGAATGCACAGCAGACCGCTACGGAAAGCGCCCGGGATATGCATGCATGGGTCTTGGATCTGGTATACAATATCGCCCACAGCGAACGGTTTTCGGAATATGAGGAATGCGGCCTGACGTATGACGAGGCATCCGGTTATCTGATGTATGTCGGTGAGAAGGTCGGCCGTTTCAAGGATGAATGGGAACCGGGGGCCTATACGCTGTACAGCGACCCGACCGGTGAGGTGGCGATAGAGATCTGCCGTGATCCAGACGGGAAGATTACAGGCATAACATCGGATTCTCTGGATGCGTTTCCTTCGCAGGAGCTGGCGGAGGGTGCGGATACATCAGGCCGGAGGCAATAAAACCAGTATTGTTGCAGGGGGTAACAGTTCTGCCGGAGGCTAAACTGTTACTGCAGGGATGCGACCATCTAAACGTAATATTGACGAACGCCTAAACGTACGCTACAATAGAGAAAAAATGAGGTGATCCCATGACAGCCATTACAGCAACGAAAGCCAGAGAAAATATTTACCAGTTGATACAGGACGTAAACGCAAGCTGTACCCCGGTAACCATTACCAATACCAGAGGAAAAAATGCAGTATTGATCGGTGAAGAAGACTGGAAAGCGATTGAAGAAACACTGTATCTGATGTCGGTTCCGGGTATGACAGAATCTATTATCGAGGGAGGAAATACGGATATTTCTGAATGCCTTGATGAATCAGAGGCGGGCTGGTAATGTACAGAATTACTTACACCAGGCAGGCGGCTAAAGATATTAAAAACCTGAAAGCTTGCGGATTGGATAAAAAAGCCAGAGAATTGATCGAGATTATGAAAAAGAATCCATTTCAGAATCCTCCGGCCTATGAGAAACTGGTTGGGAATTTACAGGGATATTGTTCAAGAAGAATCAATATTCAGCAAAGGATCGTATTTCAGGTTATAGAGGAGCCGAACACACAGGAAGACATGGACTATGAAGGATATGTAAAGATCATCCGTATGTGGACGCATTATGAAAAATAACGCCGCATAACAGTATTCTGATGACTTAGCAAAGTGAAAAAACTGAGATCAGAATGAACAGCAGAGATGAAACTGCAGGCCGGGAATCTAAAAAAGTTCCCGGCCTTGTTTTTGCCCTGCAATGCGGATTATTTTCCCTCTGCCGTAAACCGGTACACCGTTTCCGACTCATACACCTGCCCTTTTTTACAGATGATCGACGGAAAATGGGTGTAATGTACCGCGTCGGGGAAAAACTGGGTCTCCATGCAGAACCCCGATCGTTTTTTATAGACCACGCCGTCCTTGCCGCCGCCAAAATCATCGATGAAGTTGCCGGTATAAAGCTGCATACCGGGGGTGTCGGTCAATACTTCCATGACGATGCCGGTCTTAGGCCCGCGTACTTTTGCGGCGGGGCGCAGCTGCCCGCGATAATCGTCCAGCACATAGTTGTGGTCGTACCCCCCCGCCAGCACGAGCTGGGGATGATCCCCGTCGATGCGCTCGCCGAAGGTATGGGGCGTCGTGAAATCGAAAGGCGTATCCCGGACGGAAAGGATATTGCCGTTGGGGTAGACGCCTTCCCGGGATTCCGTCATAAAGCCGGCATAGATTACGGCCTCGTGATCCAGACAGGAGCCGTCCCCATGGCCGTTCAGGTTGAAATAGCTGTGGTTGGTCATGTTGATGGGGGTGTCCTGATCCGGCACGGCGCAGTAGCGGATGCGCAGCTCATTCTCATCGGTCAGGGCGTAGGCGACGGTGATCATCACCTGGCCGGGGAAACCCTGATCCATGTGGGGGCTCACTAGGGAGAAGATGACCCCGTTTGCTTTTGCGTCCGGCGTGTAGTCCCAGAGGCGTTTGTCATAGCCGTTAAAACCGCCGTGGAGGCATTGCGGCCCGTCATTGGCGTCCAGGGTATAGTCCGCGCCGTTCAGGGAAAAAGAAGCCCCGGCGATGCGGTTGCCCACGCGGCCGATGGCAGCGCCTAAAAAGCCGCCGTTTTTCTCGTAACAGGAAACATTTTCGTAGCCCAGCAGCACGTCGGTGGGCGCGCCGCTCCGGTCGGGAACGATGAGGGATACGACGGCAGCGCCGAAGTTTGTCACAGACAGGGAGGCGCCGTGGGTATTCTCTAAAACGATCTTTACGGCTTCCCCGCCGCTTTTTGTGGTTCCAAAGGGTTGGATAGTCATGATGTGATACTCCTTTCAGAAAAGAAATGGCTGGCCTCATTATAAAAAGAATTAGAAAAATATGCAATAGGCGCCGCGTAAATGCAAAGTCCTGTGTGAGCGGTAATAAGTATTTTTATCTGCCGAAGTGACCGCACACGAACGGACACAAATTGGCTAATGAATAATCCCCAAAAATAGTTTGAAAAAATGGTGATAATTCACAAAAAACAGAGAATGACATAAAAGAGATTGACGTATTGAGAAAAAAAATCTAATATGAAAGTAAGTAAACACAGTGACGTGCACGTGCACGAAAAGGAGGAAATTATGTATTTTATAGGGGTTGATCTGGGCACTTCCGCCGTGAAGCTTCTCCTGATGGAGGAGTCCGGGAAGATCGCCGCGTCGGTTTCCCGGGAATATCCGCTGTATTTTCCCCATCCGGGCTGGTCGGAGCAGAAGCCCGAGGACTGGTGGGAAGCTGTGGTGGACGGTCTGAAGGAGCTGGTGGCCGGTGTGGATGCTTCCCGGGTGGCGGGTATCAGTTTCGGCGGCCAGATGCACGGGCTGGTGATCCTGGACGAGAACGACGAAGTGATCCGTCCGGCCATTCTCTGGAACGACGGCCGCACCCAGAAGGAAGTGGATTACCTGAATAACGAGATCGGTAAGGACAGGCTGTCCGCCTATACGGCCAATATCGCTTTCGCCGGTTTCACCGCGCCGAAACTTCTGTGGGTGAAGAAGAACGAGCCGGACAATTTTGCGCGGATCAAAAAGATTATGCTGCCGAAGGATTATCTTGCCTACAAGCTGTCCGGCTGCCATTGTTGTGACTATTCGGACGCATCCGGCATGCTGCTGCTGGATGTGAAGAACCGCTGTTGGTCAAAGGAGATGCTTGCCATCTGCGATGTGACCGAAGCCCAGATGCCGCAGCTTTTCGAGAGTTATGAGGCGGTGGGTACGCTGAAACCGGAGCTGGCAAAGGAGTTTGGCATTCCGGCTTCCTGCAAGATCGTGGCCGGGGCCGGAGACAATGCGGCAGCCGCCGTGGGAACCGGCACGGTAGGCGACGGGCGGTGCAATATTTCTCTGGGCACCAGCGGCACTATCTTCATTTCCAGCAAAGACTTCGGTGTGGACGAGCACAACGCCCTCCACGCTTTCGCTCATGCGGACGGCCACTATCATTTGATGGGCTGTATGCTGAGTGCGGCTTCCTGCAATAAGTGGTGGATGGATGAGATTATCGGCACAAAGGATTATGCCGCGGAGCAGGCGAAAATTGAAAAACTGGGGGACAACCATGTGTACTTCCTGCCCTATCTGATGGGCGAGCGTTCACCCCATAATAACCCCGATGCCAGAGGAACTTTTATCGGCATGACCATGGATACCACCAGAAGCGATATGACCCAGGCGGTGCTGGAGGGCGTGGCTTTCGCCATCCGGGATTCTCTGGAGGTGGCGAAGAAGCTGGGCATCCGGATCGAGCGGACGAAGATCTGCGGCGGCGGAGCGAAAAGCCCGCTGTGGAAGAAGATTATCGCCAATGTGCTGAACCTGAAAGTGGATGTGATCGAGTCCGAGGAGGGACCGGGCCTGGGCGGCGCCATGCTGGCGGCGGTGGCCTGCGGCGCATACGCCTCCGTGGAGGAAGCTGCGGAGAAGATCATCCGGGTCGTGGACACCATCGAGCCGGAGCCGGAGCTGGTGGAGAAGTATGAAGGCCGTTACCGGAAGTTTGCAAAGATCTACCCCGCGGTTAAGGAACTGTTCGGGGAGATTCAGTAGGGGAGCGGCGGCTGTGCGTTATATGCCGGAACAGTAAGCCTTCATGCAGCTTTGACAGGTTTTAAGTTTATGGTAACAAGGCAATCTATATATACATAAAATAGGAGGATGACAAAAGTGAACAACATGCCCAAAATCAAAATCGGTATCGTAGCGGTAAGCCGCGACTGTTTCCCGGAATCTCTTTCGGTGAACAGGAGGAAGGCGCTGGTAAAGGCTTATACGGATAAGTATGACGCCGCCGATGTTTATGAATGTCCGGTCTGTATTGTGGAGAGCGAGATCCACATGGTACAGGCCCTGGAGGATATCAAGGGCGCGGGGTGCAACGCCCTGTGTGTGTACCTGGGCAACTTTGGCCCGGAGATTTCCGAGACTCTGCTGGCCAAACATTTTGAAGGCCCGAAGATGTTTGTGGCCGCCGCTGAGGAGGATGATCTGGTACAGGGACGCGGCGACGCCTACTGCGGTATGCTCAACGCCAGCTACAACCTGGCCCTGCGCAATGTGCGCGCCTACATTCCGGAGCATCCGGTGGGAACCGCCGATGCTCTGGCCGACAGAATCCATGAGTTTATCCCGATCGCCCGTACCGTTGTGGCCCTGTCCGAGCTGAAGATTATTTCCTTCGGCCCCCGTCCGCTGAATTTCCTGGCCTGCAACGCGCCCATCAAGCAGCTGTACAACCTGGGCGTGGAGATCGAGGAGAATTCCGAGCTGGATTTGTTCGAAGCATTTAATAAGCATGCCGGGGATGAGAGGATTCCCGGGGTGGTTGCTGACATGGAGGCAGAGCTGGGAGCAGGAAACAAGAAGCCCGAGGTTCTGGCGAAGCTGGCCCAGTATGAGCTGACCCTGCTTGATTGGGTGGAAGACCATAAGGGGTACCGCAAATATGTGGCCATCGCCGGAAAATGCTGGCCCGCGTTCCAGACTCAGTTTGGTTTCGTGCCCTGCTACGTCAACAGCCGTTTGGCCGGAAAAGGTATTCCGGTATCCTGTGAGGTGGACATTTACGGCGCTCTCTCCGAGTACATCGGCCAGTGCGTCAGCGACGATGTGGTGACGCTTTTGGATATCAACAATACGGTGACGAAGGCCATCTACGAGGAAGATATCAAGGGTAAATTCGATTATGAGCAGGAGGAGACCTTCATGGGCTTCCACTGTGGCAATACCTGTACGAAGAAGCTGGCTTTCCATGAGATGAAGAATCAGATGATCATGGCCAGGAGCCTGCCCGTGGAGGTGACAAACGGAACCGTGGAGGGCGATATCGTGCCCGGCGACATCACCTTCTTCCGTCTGCAGAGCACGGCGGACAGCAAGCTGCGCGCCTATGTGGCCAACGGCGAGGTGCTTCCGGTGGCGACCCGTTCCTTCGGCTCCATCGGTGTATTTGCCATCCCGGAGATGGCCCGTTTCTACCGCCATGTGCTGGTGGAGAAGAACTATCCCCATCACGGAGCCGTGGCCTTTGGTCATCACGGCAAGGCTCTGTTTGAGGTATTCAAGCTCATCGGCGTAGCTCCCGAGGAGATCGGCTACAATCAGCCGGCCGGCGTGCGCTATCCCACGGAGAATCCTTTTGCCTGAAAAGCGCAGATTGGGATGTTGAGAAATAAAAAATAATAAAAAGACGCCCCCGTTCTATGGACAGGGGCGTCTTTCTCGATTAGTTTTTGCTTCCGTATATTTCGAAGGGAGGCAGCAGACGACGGCCGGTTTCAACGTAAAAACACATTCCGCGGATTGTGCATCCGCATATTGTTGACTGCTGATGCCGTCAGCTCCAGATGGAGCCTTGCCTGTCCCTTGTCGGTCTGATAGATGGCGACATAGTAGGGCACATTCTCCTGTCCGGAGGTGTAGTCCTGTACCTTGGCGTCCCTGGGATAGTTGGCCAGGGCGACGGAACCGGCAGGAGCCAGACAGAGAAGCTGCTCTGTTTCGTAAGTGGCCAGATGTTTGCGTTTGGCGGCGTTGTAGATAGCGTCGATGTCAAGCTGTCCGTTGGTGTAAGCGTACTCGTACTCCACATGCAGACGGCCGGAACGGTACCAGCTTAACACCCCCAGAGCAATGGCGGCGATAAGCAGCGGAAAATAGATAAACAATCCCAGAACCAGGCAGACTGCACAGAGTATATACAGTGCGATGAGAATGATCCTGTTCAGAGGATTATCTTTCCTTGGGATCAGTATTTCTTCATATAAATCATTCATGACAGTGTCCTCCTGTGTGTATAAGAAGTATTGTACCCGTTTGGGCGGAGGAATGCAATGCCCCGGGCAAAAAATGTAGCCACAAAAGTAACAGTTTTGCCGGAGGTTGAACTATTACACACAAAAAAGCAGAAACGTAATCAATTCAACGTTTCTGCTGCTTTATTTGAGAGCACGAGACGGGATTCGAACCCGCGACCCTCGCCTTGGCAAGGCGATACTC
>CAJUQO010000027.1:0-33794 GCA_910588295.1 uncultured Lachnospiraceae bacterium
AACATTTGTTGTCAAGGTTCAGTTCTTGGCTACGAGTTTTATTTTCGTAGCAATGAGCAGTTGGAAAACGCCGTTTTAACAGGTATCCCGGTGACGAACATGAATGAGGTGAGTGAGAAGTTTTTCAGCTACTGGTGCGACCTTCTTTATGGAAAGATCACGGCGGACGAGATGTGTGAGGAAGCCCAGGCCAGTGTGCAGGAGCTTCTGGATAAAAACAATAAATAACAGCAGATGGTGTGGGGGCTGCTTTTTGGGCAGCCCCGCCTGTTTTCCGGACAAAAGGAGGAAATAGATTTGCGTACATCCCAGAGAAGAAAAGAACTGTTCTCCTATGCGTTGATCCTGCCGGGAATTTTACTTTTGCTGGTTGTTGTTTTCCTGCCGTTTTTGCAGAATATCTACTACAGCTTTACGGATTATTCCCTGTTAAAGGTGGAGGAGAGCTTTGTAGGGTCCGAAAATTATAGAAATATTCTGAAAGGCGATGAATTTTTTGGGGCGCTGGGGAAAAGCCTGGTCTATGTGGCCATTGTGATCGTCCTAATCGGGATCATCGGCATAGGCGCCGCCTTTATACAGAATTCAAAGAGTATCCGGGGCGTAACCGTGCTGCAGATCTTCCTGCTGCTGCCCTGGGTGATGCCGGAGGTCATCACGGGCTATACCTGGAAGCTGTTGCTGAATTATCAGACGGGGCCTTATTACCGTCTCCTGGAAAAGCTGCATCTGATCGCCAGAGGAGAAGACATATTCGCGAATGCCTTTCTGGCTCTGATGGCGGTGGCCATGGCGAATGTCTGGAGAGGTTTTCCGGTGGTGGCGATCACTGTATATGCCAAGCTGCAGACGCTGCAGCGGGAGCAGGTAGAAGCCGCCATTATAGACGGGGCCGGCCGTTTCCAGGTGTTTCGGTTTATAGAGGTTCCCCATATTGCGGGGACGGTGGCTTCGGTGCTGACCCTGTGCTTTATCTGGACCTTTAACGCCTTCGGGCTGGTAAACGTTATGACCGGAGGAGGCCCGGCGGGGGCCACGGAGACCCTGCCCGTATTCCTGCAGAAGAAAGCCTTTAAATTTTTTGATTATTCCGGTGCGTCTGCTTTTGCGGTACTGATGATCCTGGTATTACTGCTGGTGGTGCTGCTGGCATATGGGGTTCCGGCGCTTTGCAGGAAAAAGAAAGAAAACTGACAGGGAGGAACCGTATGTATACGATGAAAAGAAAGGGTTACGTTGTATGTAAATATGTGCTCTATGCCGGGCTTTTGCTGTTTCTGATCTTTCCTCTGTACTGGATTGTGACGACGGCTTTCCGGACGGATAAGGAAATCGTCAACAGCGCCATGGCCCTGATCCCCAGAACCTTTACGCTGGAACATTTCAGGGCGGCGGTCGTGGAGGTGGATCTGCTGAAATGTCTGAAAAACAGCCTGGTCGTTACCCTGATTACGGTGGTGATCAGTTTGGCCACAGGCCTTCTGATGGCTTATGCCTTCGCCCGGTTCAGCTTCCGCGGGAAGAACTTCCTGAATATGACGATTCTGTTCACGCAGTTTATCCCTGCCGTGGCCTATATCATTCCGCTGTACCTGATCATGAGCAAAATGAAGATGCTGAATACGTATCCGTCCCTCTGGATCACTTACCTGGGTTCGGCCTTTCCCGTGACCATGGTGCTGCTGGTTAATTATATCAGGGACGTCCCGGTATCCCTGGAGGAAGCGGCCCGCATCGACGGATGTTCCCGGTTCCAGGTGATGATGCATATCACCTTTCCCCTGTCGGTGCCGGGCATCGTATCTACGTCGATTTACGTGTTTATTTCCATATGGCAGGAGTACCTGATCGCGGTTTCGTTTATTTCCAACGAGAAGCTGTACACGGTATCCATGGCGCTGACCAGGTTCCAGGGGCCCTACGGGACGGACTGGGGCGGCATCATGGCGGGGGCCCTGATCATTTCGATTCCTGCCATCGCTCTTTTTCTCTGTACCAGAAAAATGTTCACCAACAATCTGGTAGGGGGGATTAAAGGATAAAAAAGAAAAATATGAACATAAAGGAGATAAGAGTATGACACCCAGAGAACTGGTATATAGTACCCTGGAATTCAGGAACAAGGATGGGCGCGTTCCCCGTCAGATGTGGCTGCTGCCCTGGTCCGAGATCAACTATGGGGATCGGGTGGATCAGATCCACAGGGAATTTGAGGATGATATCGTAAATGCCCCCAGTATATTGAAATCGAAGACTATCGCGAAGGGGGATCCCTATATGGTCGGTGAGTATAGCGACGACTGGGGCTGCCACTTTACCAATGTACAGAGGGGAGTGATCGGGCAGGCCAAGGAAGCGCTGGTAAAGGATGAACAGTGGGAGGATGTGGACAGGGTACATATCCCTGTGGAGTGGCTGGACTTCGACAGGGAAGCCGTGAACGGGTTCTGCCGCGGCACGGACAAATTTGTCCTTGCGGGCTGCTGCCCCAGGCCCTTTGAGCAGCTGCAGTTTATCCGCACCACCCAGGAGCTGTATTCCGATCTGATGGATCCGCCGGAGCGGATGCTGAAGTTTATGAAAAAAATGCACGGCTTTTACTGTGAGCTTCTCGAAGAGTGGGCCCGGACGGAGGTGGACGCCCTCTCCTTCATGGACGACTGGGGCAGCCAGAAAAGTCTGCTCATCAATCCCAACATGTGGGATGAGTATTTCCGGCCCATGTACCGGGATTATATAAATATTGCGAAAAAATATGGCAAAAAGACATTTATGCATTCCGACGGGAATATCCTGGAGATTTATCCCCGGCTGATCGAGATCGGCCTGGATGCCGTAAACTCGCAGATTTTCTGTATGGGGCTTGAAAAGGTAGAAAAATACAGGGGGAAGATCACGTTCTGGGGAGAGATCGACAGACAGCATCTTTTACCGGACGGCAGCGCAGAGGATATTGAAACAGCGGTCAAAGAGGTATATGATAGACTCTGGGAGGACGGCGGCTGCATTGCTCAGTGTGAATTCGGGCCGGGGGCAAATCCGGACAACGTGTATACCGTATACAAGACCTGGAATGCGATCAGAAATTGAGCGGGGCGACGGCCCGACGGACAAGGAGAAGGCAATGAAGCAGAGCACGGACCATAAGGATATTGACTTATATGATTTTCAGCTGGATGTGATACGGGGAAAGGCCGGGGGCAGGATTCTGTGGCAGCCCCGCATCGGATGCTGGTACGACGACAAAAAATACGCGGGAGAAGAGCTCCCCGGAGTTTTTAAGGGAATGGATCTGGTGGAAATTTACAGGGAGCTGGGCTGTTCCAACCGCATTTACGATTACAACGACTGTTTTTGGGCCCGGGAGGATGAGACGGTGGTACGCAGGGAGAACCGGCTTTCGGCGCTGGAAACAGAATACATTGCGGATACCCCGGTGGGTTCCGTCAACTGTATCATCCGGGGGAATACCTCGAATCCCGGCACATTCCCGAAAAAATGGTGGGTGGAGGATATAGAGGATCTGAAGGTCATGGCCTACATCCTGGGGCACCAGACCTGGGAATGGCGGGAGGACGTATATCAGAGTCTGCAGAAGAAATGGGGACGCATCGGCGCGCCGGCGATTTTCATGCCCCGGGTGAATATCCAGTATCTGTATATCGACCTTATGGGGACGGAAACGGCGGTATACCTCCTGTCGGATTACCAGGAGGAGGTGGAAGCGTTTTTCGCGGTGCTGCAGAAAAATCAGGAGCAGATGATTGAGGTCATCAACCGTTCCCCGATTGAGATGATCGATTTCGGCGATAACCTCCACGGCGGCATGCTCCCCCCGGCTTATGTTGAAAACTATATCCTGCCCGCATACAGAAGGCGGTGCGAGCTGCTGCATCGGGGTGGAAAGTTCGTCTATGCCCACTGGGACGGCAATACAAAGACGATGCTGAAATATGCCCGCCAGACAGGCCTTGACGGGATCGAGGCCATCACCCCCGAACCCCAGGGAGACGTGACGCTGCGGGAGGTAAAGGAGGCCCTGGGGGATATGTGGCTCATTGACGGTATCGCGGCGATCCTGTTTGACGGCCAGTATCCGGAGGAGGCGCTGCGGGCGCAGGTGCAGGAGTGCATTGATCTGTTCGCGCCGCATCTGATCCTGGGGATCTCCGATGAGCTGTCCTCCATCGGAAACATCGAGCGCGTCCGCCTGGTGGGCGAGATGGTGGACGAGTACAACAGGAAGCTGTGAGCGCCCGTAACGGTGAAGGAGGGAGCCACTACAGGCGCAGAGGAAATAAGAGGTGAAGGCATGTTTTTTACGATAGAAAAATTTGAAAGACGTGTGGAAGAACTGGAACAGCGTAGATATTTCGGAAAAGAGTGCATAGCCCCCTTTGTATCCATGGAGGGGGCTTTGGGGGAAGACGAGGTCTGCCGCGGGCTTCCGGAAAAAATCGAGGGCCCGGCGTTCGGCCTCCACGATTATTTCACGGGAAGGGATCGCTATCTCTGGCTGGAGAAAACGGTTCGGCTGCCCGGGGCCCGGGAGGGCTGCAGGGTCGTCGGGCTTTTCGATTTCGGCGAGACGGGTCCGGGCTACAACAGCGGATTTGAGTCTCTTCTGTATGTGGACGGCCGCCCGTACCAGGGCGTGGACACCAATCACAGGGAGGTGTTTTTTGAGAACCGGGAGGGGGAGACGGTCAGCCTGAAATTTCTGCTGTGGACCGGCCTAGAGGGCGGCGGCAGGCACCGTACCTTTTATCATCAGTGCCGGCAGGCGGATATCGGCTGGCTGCACGGCAAGACGGATGAACTGTACTATTTCGCCCGGGCCGTCACCGAGACGCTGAAGCTGATGGACAAAGACGGGGAGCAGTATGAGGATTTAAAAGGGGTTCTGGAGCGGACCTTCGACTGTATCAACTGGGACGAGGACTCTTTCTACGAGACGGCGGAGCAGGCCCACAAGGTGCTGCTGGCGGAACTTGGACGGCTTGAGAAGCGTACGGATGTCACTGTGAATATGGTGGGGCACACCCATATCGATGTGGCGTGGCTGTGGAGGCTGAAACACACCCGTGAGAAGGTGCAGCGGTCTTTCTCCACGGCGCTCAGGCTCATGGAGCAGTATGAGGAATATACGTTTTTGCAGACCCAGCCTCAACTGTATAAGTATGTCAAAGAGGATTGCCCGGAGATTTACATGGGGATCAGGGAGCGGGTACGGCAGGGCCGATGGGAGGCCGACGGCGGCATGTGGGTGGAGGCGGACTGCAATGTGACCTCCGGCGAGTCCCTGGTGCGCCAGTTCCTCTACGGAACCCGTTTTCTGGAGCGGGAGTTCGGAACGGCCTGTGAGTATCTCTGGCTGCCGGACGTATTTGGATACAGCTGGGCCCTACCGCAGATCCTAAAGCAATGTGAGATCAACACCTTTATGACCACAAAGATCAGCTGGAACCAGTACAATTCCATGCCCGACGATCTGTTCTGGTGGAGGGGGATCGACGGGACAGAGATTCTGACCTATTTTGTCGATACGCCCGATGAGGGATACGATCTGGACGCCCGTTTTTCCACTTATAATGGACAGGCGACGCCCCGGACCGTCCTGGGAAGCTGGAAGAAGTTCAAAAATAAGGAGCTGAGCAAAGAGACCCTGGTTTCCTACGGGTACGGCGACGGCGGCGGGGGCGTGAACAGGGATATGCTGGAAATGCGCCGCGCCATGGATCGGATTCCCGGCCTGCCTCATGTGAAAACCGGCCGCGCCGGGGAATTTTTCCGCAGGATACACGAGAAAGTAGATCACACGGACCGGTATGTACATACCTGGGACGGTGAGCTGTATCTGGAATACCACAGGGGAACCTATACCTCCCAGGCATACAATAAAAAGACCAACCGGTATTTGGAAAACGCCCTGGCCCGGCTGGAATGGCTGTCTGCTACGGCATGGCTGGCGGGAAACGGCTATGCGGGGCAGGAGCTTCACGACTGCTGGGAATGCGTGCTTCTCCATCAGTTTCACGATATTATTCCCGGTTCTTCGATCCATGAGGTCTATGAGGATTCCCGCGTGAATTACGGCAGGGTTGAAAAACTGGCGGATCAGGTGAGGGAACGCGTGTTGGGGCAGATCATGAAAGCCGCGCCGTTTACCTATGCGGTGTATACCGCCAACAGCTTTGGGGGGAAAGAGCCGGTGCTGATTCCGGATAACGGGCCGGGTTATTTTGTGGACGAGGATGGCCGCGCGCTGGATTCCCAGCGGTGTCGGGAGGGCTGCCTGGTGCTTGTGGATACCAGGCCCTTTGCGGCGGTGACTGTCCGTTTTGTACCGGAGCGGCAGGTGCCGGGAGAGACGGGCCGCATGACACCGGGGCAGCAGCCCGCGGGAGAGGTATTCCGCCGGCCGGAGACAAATTGTCTGGAGACGCCCTATTATTTTATCAAATGGAGTGACGACGGCAGGATCACAGAGCTGTACGACCGGGAAGAAGAGCGCCGGGTACTGCGTCAGGGCCAGTGCGGCAATGTGCTGGAAATTTATGAGGACAAGCCGATCAACTACGACGCCTGGGATATCGACATTTTCTACGGGCAGAAAAAAGAGACCGTTAAATGTGTGCAAATACCGGAGGTGACGGAAATCGGGCCGTTGCGGGCCGTGGTTCATTTTGAGTACCGTTATCACCGGTCGGAGATCATACAGGATATGGTGGTATACCGCGATTCCAGAAGGATCGATTTCCTCACCCGGGTGGACTGGCGGGAATCCCACAGGCTGTTGAAAGCCGCCTTTTACACGGATATCCGCGCTACAAAGGCAACCTACGATATCCAGTTCGGCCATGTGGAACGGCCGACCCACTGGAATACCAGCTGGGACTGGGCCAGATTTGAAGTGTGCGGCCACAAGTGGGCGGATCTGTCGGAGACAGGTTACGGCGTCAGCCTGCTGAATGACTGCAAATACGGCTACAGCATTAAAGATAATGCCATGAAGCTGAGTCTTCTAAAGAGCGCGAAGGAACCGGATACAGAGGCGGATATGGGTATTCACCGGTTTGCGTATTCCCTGTTCCCCCACAGAGGGAGCCTGACGGAAGGGGGAACCATCCAGGCGGCCAACCAGCTGAACCTTCCGGCCCAGGCGGCGGCGGGGGTATTCGCGGAAAAGAGGCGAGTCGCCGTACTCTCGGGGGAAGGCGTTCAACTGGATGTGGTCAAAAGGGCCGAGGATGAGGAGTGCCTCATTATCCGGCTGCATGAGTGCCTGGGAGGAAGCCGTCAGGCTGTCCTGTCCTCCGAGTTTCCGGTAAAACGCATCGTCCCCTGCAATCTGCTGGAGCACGACAGCGGCCCGGCCGTGGAGGGCGCGGAAGTGAAATTCACCGTCCGGCCCTTTGAGATCAGGACTTTTAAAATGTATCTGTAGGGGAAAAGTGGAACAATTGCGGGGCCTGCCAAATGGAACGGCAGGCCCCCTTCTTTATTTTTGCAGATGTTTCCGGCTTGTTTCTTCCAGAAGCGCGCTTTTGATGGCATAGAGTTTATCCGAAAGATCTACATAGACTTCATGGGGATTGATGAAACGGCGGGTCTCATCCCACAGAGTTTCCTGCTCGGCCTTGCAGATATCACGGATTTCCATGACCGAGGGGGAGGTATAGCAGGGTTCTCCCTTGCGGATGACCTGGGTGAGAAGCTCCCGGAGCCGGTAAGTACCGCCTTTGATCCTCGTCTTTTTCCAGGTCTCCACCGGGTCAAAGATGATCATATCCTTATCCTCGTCAAAGGTCTCGTCGGCTAAGCAGATCAGGTCGGCGCGGATCTTGTTTGTTTCCTTATCATAGATGCGGAATACGGTTTTATCGCCGGGATTTGTTACCTTTTCGGAATTCTCCGAGAGCTTGATTTTGGGGACAAACTCTTTGTCTCCCTGGTTTTTAACGGCGGCCAGCTTGTAGACGCCGCCGAAAGCGGGGTTATCCTTGGCGGTGATCAGGTTTGTGCCCACGCCCCAGGAGTTGATCCTGGCCCCCTGGGCTTTCAGGCTGTCGATCAGGTACTCGTCCAGGTCGCTGGAGGCGGAGATGATGGCGTCGCCGAAACCGGCTTCCGCCAGCATATGGTAGGCTTTCTTGGACAGGTAAGCCAGGTCGCCGCTGTCGATGCGGATGCCGTAGCCCTTGAGGGGCAGCCCCGCCTCCCGCATTTCCCTGAAAACCCGTATGGCGTTGGGGACGCCGGAATCCAGCACGTCGTAGGTGTCCACCAGCAGGATGCAGGCGTCGGGATACAGGTCGGCGTAGGTCTTAAAGGCGGTGTACTCGTCGGGGAAGCTCATGATCCAGCTGTGGGCGTGGGTGCCCTTCACCGGCGCGCCGAACATCTGGCCGGTCAGCACATTGGAGGTCCCGATGCAGCCAGCGATCATGGCGGCCCGGGCGCCGTAAATCCCCGCGTCAGGTCCCTGGGCCCGCCGGAGGCCGAACTCCATGATGCCGTCGCCCTGGGCCGCGTAGACCACCCGGGCCGCCTTGGTGGCGATAAGGCTCTGATGGTTCAGGATATTGAGGATAGCCGTTTCCACCAGCTGGGCCTCCATCATGGGCGCGATCACCTTGATCAGAGGTTCCCGGGGGAAGACCACCGTCCCTTCGGGTATGGCATAGATATCTCCGGTAAAATGGAAGCCCCGCAGATATTCGAGGAAATCCGGCTCGAAGATGCCCAAGCTCCGCAGATAGTCGATATCGTCCGGGGCAAAGTGCAGGTCACGGATATACTCAATGATCTGTTCTAGGCCCGCCGCGATGGCGTAGCCGCCGTCGCAGGGGTTTTTTCTGTAAAAGGCATCGAAGACGACGATCTGATCCGTGGGGTTTTTGAAATATCCCTGCATCATGGTCAGCTCATAAAGGTCAGTCAACAGTGTCAGGTTCATTGCTCTCATAGTGAGGCTCCTTTCCCTTGTAAAAATGAAGCGCTTTCGCACGCTAACAGGCTGTATCAACTTTTCGTATTATAGCATGAAACGAAGGGCGCGGCATATTTTTTTAGAAAAATGTTTGATCAGGATTGATACTTCTATTTTCGTGGACACTATAAAGTGTGCGATAAATATATTGACGGGGATTTGGCGGAGGCCTATAATGTGGAAGTAGTTGTTGGGAAGAAAGGAGAAAGTTATGAGTTTGCAGGTAGAGGGCGTTATGCCGGATGGATTTCACTATGAGAGGGAGCAAAATATATCTCACGGCGTATACGGCGGCCTGGAATTGTTTATCCTGCCGATGGACGCGGAAAACCAATACCAGGTACAGCTATATACAGATGCTGACAAGATCGAAAACAGGGAGGGGTTTTTTGAGTATCTGGAGACGCTGCATCAGAGATATCCCTTTGTGTATCGCGCCGGATACAACGGTTCAAATATGGTTTATATCTATGTCACGTTCCGGGAGCAAGAGGATAAGGAGAACCTGACAACGGTAGTCTCCGGGCTTGCTTCCCGGTGCGCGGAATTTGGCGTGCGGAATTGCTGCGCCCACTGTAAAAAGATAGTGCCTCTTCACGCTGGGGCTGTGGATCATACCCCTCTTTTGATCTGCGATAACTGCCTGTCGAGGATGACGGACAGTACGGACGGGAAAGCGTGCAGGAAAGAGAATCTGCCCCTCGGCGTTGCCGGGGCCGTTGTCGGCGCCCTGCTGGGATCTGTTTTATGGATTGTGATCGGGGAGCTCGGTTTCATTGCCGGGATTGCTGGCTATGCGATCGTGTTTTGCGGTATGAAGGGATATCAGATCCTGGGCGGAAAAATATCGAAAGCCGGTATTGTGATCTGTGTGCTGCTTTCCTGCCTGGCGATTGCGGGGGCCGAAATGGTTTCTCTCGGTTTTGCCATTTACCAGGAATTTGGCGAGATGTATATGATTACGATGGGAGATGCTTTTCGCGTGATCCCGGAGTTTTTGAAAGAGCCGGAGGTCATCGGCGGAGTGGCCAAGGATCTGCTTGTCGGATATGCCCTTGCCGTCTGGGCCAGCTATGCCGGTATCCGAAGCGCGTGGCAGCAGGTGGGAAAAGAGCCGGAACAGCATACAGTGGTACGGTTCTGATCATATAAATATGTGGAAATAGTCCCCGGCGGGGGCTTTTCTGCGTGCAGGTTCTTCAAATGGAGCGCGGGACGGATGAAAAAGACGGAAAATAAGGCAAAAGCGAAGGGGGATCTTCCCCGGTGGCTGGGGGAAAAGGGGACGTATGTGTATGTCCTCATCATGCTGGTGGTGTTTTCCCTGTATTGTACCGATAAAATGTTTAATGTGGTGGCGGATCGGAAGAATTTCTTTCAGTCTTTGACGATAGTCTATGCCTGTGTGCTTCTTCCGGCGGCGGGGCAGGCGCTGTATCATCTGGTAAAGAAACCGTCGGAGCTGAAACTGCCGGGGGTGGATACGGTTCTGCTGCTGTTCCTCCTGGAGGGGATCGCTTTATCCACAGTGATTTCCCCGGTCGGTAAACGGATATTCTGGGAGATGCCCACGGCCAGGAGCATCAGCGGCCTTTGCTTTATCGGCTGTATCCTGGTCTATTTTGGCGTGCGCCGTTTCGGCGTATTTAACGGCCCGGTATTGTGGGGATGGATGGCGGGAAGCGCAGTAATTTACCTGTTCGGTATCCTGTGTTCCTGTGGTATCAACTTTATGCATATACAGGACGGAGTGGAAAACAGATCGTACTTTTTGTCGCCGCTGGGCGGCTGCAATATCAACGCCACGTATGTGTGCCTGATGCTTCCTTTGCTCATGGTGATGTTTCTGGTAGGCGAAGGCCTGTTTTCACAGATAGTCAGCGGAGTATATCTTTATATGGGGTTTCTGTTTTCCTTTTTCATCAAGACAGAGAGTTCTGCCATAACGATGATCTTCGGCCTTTTTCTCCTGGGATACTTTGCGCTGGAGAAAAAGGAATGGTTCGGGCGGTATACCCAGGTCGTGGGAATCTATCTGGGGGCCAAGCTGACGATCCGCATCCTTTTGTATCTGTTTCCGGCTCATCTGTATCCTTTTGACGGAATCAACCTGAAGCTTCTGGATCTGAGAACGATCCTTGTGGAAGCGGCGTGCTGGGGTCTTGTGGCGGTGCTGCAGCGATGGAAGAAAGATATTTTCCGGGGTGCGGTATTCCGTATAAGGAAATATTTGTTGGGCGCGGCCGGGGCGGCAGCTCTTCTCTTTGTGATTTCCCTGGTGGCCGTGAACCTTATGGGGGAGGCCGTGCCGGAGGGCTCCGTGTTCCGACATTTGTTGATTACGGATACCACCTTTAATGCCCGAGGCTTTATATGGAGGGAGACTGTGGATCTGCTCAGAGAGGAACCTCTCATAAACAAGTTTTTCGGGAATGGGCTGGGTTCCCTGTATGACAAGGTCTATTTTGGGGCAGACCGGGAAGCCCTTTTGGGTTATATGGGCGGAAATGCTTTTTACGATCCTCACAACGAATATCTGCAGTGTCTGGTGGATATGGGCATTGTGGGCTTTGTGGGTTACGTAGGCCTGCTGGCGGCCACCCTCGTGCGGGCACTGCGCCGGTGGAAAGGGAATGACTGGCAGATGGCGGTGGCCCTGACCCTGAGCGTGTACATGGTACAGGCCCTTGTGAACGCCTACAGCATCATGCATCTGCCGCTGCTGTTTATTTTTCTGGGATTTGCCAATGGGTATATGCTGAGAGAGAGGGATGCATGACTTTTTCTGCTAGTAGACTGTTATAGAAACCCGGCGAAGATGAAAAAAAACTAAAAACGGACTTGACATTCTCTGGCAAATCCCCTATAATACCCATTGTTGCAAGTTATTGGGCTATCGCCAAATGGTAAGGCAACGGACTCTGACTCCGTCATTTCAAGGTTCGAATCCTTGTAGCCCAGTTTGAGAGGCTGTCACACCGGTTATATGATCGGCGGTGGACAGCTTTTTTTATCATTATTTACAGTGTGCAGAAAAGCTGGCCGTGGCAGATTGTCTGCGTCATGGGCAGGAGGAGGAGACATGGGCTATGGATTTCCGGGCCGCGTCCGGTTCAGCGAGACGGGGGCGGACAAGAAACTGACACTTTGTGGAATCCTGAATTATTTCCAGGACTGCGCAACCTTCCACAGCGAAGATATCGGAGTGGGCATCGATTTTCTAGCCGCCAGGAACCGGGTGTGGGTGCTCTCATCCTGGCAGATTTGTGTTGACCGCTATCCCGATGTGTGTGAAAATATAGAGGTGGCTACATATCCCTATGAGTTTAAGGGCCTTCTCGGTATGCGTAATTTCACGATGAAGACCCGGGAGGGGGAGCTTCTGGCCTGGGCCAACAGTGTGTGGAGCTTTCTAGAGGTCTCTACGGGGCGTCCGGCCCGGGTGGAAGCGGATATCCGGGAGCGCTATGGGCTGGATGAAAAGCTTGACATGGACTATGCCCCCCGCAAGGTACCTATGCCGGAGGAGGGGGAGCCGCGAGAGCCCATCGTGGTGCGGCAGGAGTATTTGGACTGCAACAGCCATGTAAACAACGGCAAATATGTACAGCTGGCGGCGGATTATCTGCCGGCAGATTTTGCAGTCGGACAGATGCGGGCGGAGTATAAACGGCAGGCCATGCGCGGAGATGTGCTGTATCCGCTGGTGGAACAGGGGGACGGCCTGTGCCGGGTGGCGCTGTGCGACGAGGAGGGAAAACCTTGTGAGATCACGGAATTTTTGCGGCGGGCCCGGTGAGATTTCGTAAATGATATATATAATCAAGAGAGAGCCGGGAGTCCGGCGCGGGAGGAGTATATGATTCAATTAGGAAAAAGACAGAAATTGGTAGTGGTAAAACAGGTAGAATTCGGCGTGTATCTTGCCGAGAGCGAGGAGACCGCCCAAGAGCGGGTGCTGCTGCCCATCCGGCAGGTGCCGGAGGGTACCGGAAAGGGCGACGCGGTGGATGTATTTATCTATAAGGATTCCAGCGACCGCCTGATCGCCACGACCCGTGAGGTAGAACTGGAGGTGGGCGGGGTAGCGCTCCTGAAAGTGGGCCAGGTGGGGCGTATCGGCGCGTTTCTGAAATGGAATCTGGAGAAGGATCTGCTGCTGCCTTTCCGGGAGCAGACCAGGAAAGTCAGCGAGGGGGAGTTGTGCCTGGTGGGCATGTATGTGGATAAGAGCGAGAGGCTCTGCGCGACGATGAAGCTGTATCCCTACCTGCGCACCGATTCTCCCTACAAGGCGGGCGATACGGCCAGGGGCCGGGTCTATGACGCGGGCGGCAATTTCGGCGTGTTTCTGGCCGTGGACGATTGCTATCAGGCCATGATCCCGAATAAGGAAGCCCAGGCGGGCTACCGCCCCGGCGACGAAATCATGGTGCGGGTGGTGTCGGTACGGGACGACGGGAAGCTCACGGTGTCCCCCAACCAGAAAGCCTGGCTGCAGATGGATGTGGATGCGGACAAGATCTTAAAGAAGCTCGAGGAATTCGCCGGGGTGCTGCCCTTTGACGACAAAGTGTCGCCGGAGGTTATCAAGCGTGAGTTCGGCATCAGCAAAGCGGCTTTCAAGCGGGCGGCGGGAAGGCTGAAAAAGCAGGGAAAGATCCGGATCGCGGAGGGCAGGATCAGCCGTCTGGAGACGGAAGAACAGAAGTAACAGCTCAACTGCCGGCCAAGCTGTAACGAGTAAAAGGGTACGGCAACAAATTCAGATTGCCATACAGTGTAAGAAGTGTTTCAATTAGTGAACGGAGCGGCCGTATTACAAGGTAGCACATCCCAAGCTTCGCAGAAGAAGGTAATCCCGGCACGATCGAGTCAGGTTTATTTAACCCAACCTTGGGAGGCTAACCACTTTGTACCCAAAGGGCATGATATGGGCGGCTGCTCCTTTTCCATGGTGTAGCATTTCTATACCTGAAAATCAACTTTTCTTGGACTCCTGCAACGGTTGCTAAACATTTAAGATTGTTACATGACGTTGTATTTTCTCAAAGACTTGTGTATAATATAAACACTAATGGAGGTATGCATTTGCGGATGCATACTTTAAGAGAGTCGGAGAGATCCGGCTCTCTTGCGTTATTTGGATGGGATAGGCGTAGAAACGGAGGGACGGGCCATGGGATTTGCGCATCTGCATGTACATACGGAATACAGCCTGCTGGACGGCTCCAATAAGATTACGGAGTATGTGGAGCGGGTGAAGGAGCTGGGGATGGACAGCGCGGCGATCACCGATCACGGCGCCATGTACGGCGTGATCGATTTTTACCGGGCGGCGAAGGCGGCGGGTATTCGGCCAATCCTGGGCTGCGAGGTGTATGTGGCCCCCCGTTCCCTCCATGACAGGGAGGCGGGGAGTGATGAGGACCGCTATTACCATCTGGTGCTGCTGGCGGAGAACGACACCGGCTACGGGAACCTGATGAAGATCGTTTCCCGGGGCTTCGTGGAGGGCTACTATTACAAGCCCCGGGTGGACAAAGCGCTTCTGGAGGAATACCATGAGGGGTTGATTGCCTTAAGCGCCTGTCTGGCCGGGGAGGTGGCCCGGGATATCACGAAGGGGCTGTACGACGCGGCCCGGGACGCTGCCCTGGAGTATGAGCGGATCTTCGGGAGGGGAAATTTTTTCCTGGAGCTCCAGGATCACGGCCTGGCGGACCAGCAGCGGGTGAACCAGGCCCTGGTGCGCATGAGCCGGGAGACCGGGATTGAACTGGTGTGCACCAACGACGTGCACTATACCAGGGCCGACGACGCCCAGGCCCACGATATCCTGCTCTGTATCCAGACCGGGAAAAAGGTCAGCGACGAGAACCGTATGCGCTATGAGGGCGGCCAGTACTATGTGAAATCTCCCGAGGAGATGGCGGCCCTCTTTCCCTATGCCCCCCAGGCGCTGGAGAATACGCAGAAAATCGCCGAGAGGTGCCGGGTGGAGATCGAGTTCGGCGTGACGAAGCTGCCCCGGTACGATGTACCCGAGGGCTACACCTCTTGGGAGTACCTGCAGAAGCTCTGCCGGGAGGGACTGGCGAAACAGTACGATCCGGTGACGGAGGAGCTTACGGAGCGCCTGGAGTATGAGCTGGAGACGATCCGCCAGATGGGTTATGTGGACTATTTTCTGATCGTGTGGGACTTCATCCATTTCGCCCGTACCCGGGATATCATGGTGGGACCGGGCCGCGGTTCCGCCGCCGGAAGCCTGGTCTCCTACGCCCTGGGCATTACGAAGCTGGATCCCATGCGCTACAATCTGCTATTTGAGCGTTTCCTGAATCCGGAGCGGGTGTCCATGCCCGATATTGACGTGGATTTCTGCTTCGAGCGGCGCCAGGAGGTCATCGATTACGTGGTGCGTAAGTACGGCAAGGACCGGGTGGTGCAGATTGTGACCTTCGGTACGCTGGCGGCACGGGGGGTGATCCGGGATGTGGGGCGGGTGCTGGATCTGCCCTACGCCCAGTGCGATACCATCGCCAAGATGATCCCCAACGAGCCCGGGAAGAATATCACGATTCAGGACGCCCTGAATATCAGCGTGGATCTAAAGAAGATGTACGAGGGCGACGGACAGGTGAAGTATCTGATCGATATGGCGCGGCGGCTGGAGGGTCTGCCCCGCCATACCTCCATGCATGCGGCGGGGGTGGTGATCTCCCAGAAGGCGGTGGAAGAGTATGTGCCCCTGTCCAGGGCCTCCGACGGTTCCATCACCACCCAGTTTACCATGACCACGCTGGAGGAACTGGGCCTTCTGAAAATGGATTTCCTGGGGCTGCGCACCCTGACCGTGATCCAGAACGCGGTGCGGATGGCGGAAAAAAAGGCGGGTGCGGCCATCGACATGGACGCCATCGACTACAATGATCCCCAGGTGCTGGAGATGATCGGCAAGGGCAACTGCGTGGGCGTGTTCCAGTTGGAGAGCGCCGGCATGAAGTCCTTCATGAAGGAGCTAAAGCCCCGGAGCCTGGAGGATATCATCGCCGGTATTTCCCTGTACCGTCCCGGCCCCATGGGCTTCATCCCCCAGTACATCCGGGGAAAGAACCACCCGGAGCAGGTCACTTACGACTGCCCCCAGCTGGAGCACATCCTGGAGCCCACTTACGGCTGTATCGTCTACCAGGAGCAGGTCATGCAGATCGTGCGGGAGCTGGGCGGCTACACCATGGGCCGCAGCGACCTGGTGCGCCGCGCCATGTCCAAGAAGAAGGCGTCGGTGATGGCGAAGGAGCGGCAGAATTTTGTTTACGGCAACGAGGGGGAAGGGGTGCCCGGCTGTATTGCCAACGGGATCTCCGAGGCGGTGGCCAACAAGATTTTTGACGAGATGACGGATTTTGCCAGCTACGCCTTCAATAAATCCCATGCGGCGGCCTACGCCGTGGTGGCTCTCCAGACCGCCTGGCTGAAATATTATTACCCGGTGGAGTTTATGGCGGCCCTCATGACCTCCTGCGTGGATCATACCGGTAAGGTCTCAGAGTATATCCTGACCTGCCGCCAGATGGGCATCCCGATCCTGCCGCCGGATATCAATCAGAGCGTGGGGGATTTTTCTGTGGAGGGCCCATCCATCCGCTACGGGCTTCTGGCCATTAAGGGTATCGGGAAGCCGGTGGAGGAGGCTATCGTGGAGGAGCGTAAGCAGCGGGGGCCGTTCAAGTCCCTGAAAGACCTTGCCACGCGGCTTTCCGGTAAGGAGATCAACAAGAGGACGGTGGAGAACTTTATCAAAGCCGGAGCCCTTGATTCTCTGGGGGGCAGCCGCAGGCAGTTTATGATGGTCTATGCTCAGGTGCTGGACCAGGCGGCCCAGGAGAAGAAAAATTCCCTCACCGGCCAGATGAGCCTGTTCGACTGGCTGGGGGAGGAGGCGCGGGAATCCTTCGACGTCCAGCTGCCTCCGGTGGAGGAGTACGACAAGGAGACCCGGCTGGCTTTCGAGAAGGAGACCCTGGGGATCTATGTCAGCGGCCATCCCCTGGAGGAGCACGAGGAGCTGTGGCGGAAGAATATCTCGGCTGTGTCCACGGAGTTTCTGCCCGACGAGGAGACGGGGCAGCCTCCGATCCCCGACGGCTCCCGCCAGATCATCGGCGGCCTGGTGGCGGACAGGACCGTGAAATACACAAAAACCAATAAGGCTATGGCTTTTCTGACCGTGGAGGATCTGGTGGGTTCCGTGGAGGTGGTGGTTTTTCCCCGGGACTATGAAAATTACGGTTCCCTCACGGAGAAGGACGGGAAGATCTTTGTCCGGGGCCGTGTGTCGGCGGAGGACGATAAGCCCAGCAAGCTGATCTGTGAGAAGATCACCCGTTTTGAGGAGGCCCCCCGGGAGCTGTGGATCCAGTTTCCCGACAAGGCCGCCTACGACAGCCAGGTGCATGGGCTGTACGAACTGCTGCGGGCCTCCGACGGCCAGGACATGGTGGTCATTTATCTGAAAAAGGAACGGGCGGTGAAACGGCTTCCGGCCAGCCGCTCGGTGCAGGCCGACGGGGAGCTCCTCGGGCAGTTAGAGGAACGGTACGGCGGGGAAAATATCCGCATGGTGGATAAGAAAATGACAGGGAGTGCGGCGAGGTAGCGAAAGATGGCAAAGATAGTATTAAAGAGACAACCGGGAAGAAAGAGATTTCTGCGGGCCGAACGGTACATGGCCCTGGGCTTTGCCCTGCTGATCCTGACGGGGGCCCTTCTTTTGTGGCTGCCCCTGTCCTCCGCCGCCGGCACGTTTACGCCCTGGCCGGACGCGCTCTTTACCTCTGCCACATCGGTCTGTGTGACCGGGCTGGTGACGGTGACGACGGCGACGCACTGGAGCCTGTTCGGCAAGGTGGTGATCCTGTGCCTGATCCAGCTCGGGGGGCTGGGCATCGTGGCCTGCGTCACCGGCGTGATGATGGTTTTCGGGCAGCGGATATCCCTGGGAGCCCGGAAACGGATTGCGGACAGCTACAAC
This sequence comes from uncultured Lachnospiraceae bacterium, assembly GCA_910588295.1. Taxonomy (GTDB): domain Bacteria; phylum Bacillota; class Clostridia; order Lachnospirales; family Lachnospiraceae; genus UBA11957. Next base: position 18,033 of record CAJUQO010000027.1, read on the forward strand.
CTGGACCATATCACCGGCGTGGTGGGCCTGGTGAGGAAGATCGTGAAAGGGACGCTCTGTGTGGAGGCCCTGGGGGCCGTTCCCTACGCCTTTGTGTTTATACCGGAATACGGCCTGGCCGGCGGCCTGTTCCGGGCCGTGTTTCATGCGGTGTCGGCCTTCTGCAACGCTGGTATCGATATTCTGGGAGAGGACAGCCTGGCGGCCTATGTGGCCAACCCGGTGGTAAACATTAACACTATGCTGCTGATCATCATGGGCGGCATCGGGTTTACGGTGTGGTTTGACGTGGCGGCTCAGTGGAAAAAGGGGAGACTGTCCCACGGGCCGAAACAATTCTGGGGCGGGCTCGCCCTGCATACCAGGCTGGCGGTCTGTATCACGGTTTTTCTGATTCTTTTTGGGGCTCTGCTCATCCTTCTGCTGGACTGGAACCACGGCGGGAGCCTGGGCCCGCTTTCCGCGCCGCAGAAGGTTCTGGCGGCTCTGTTTCAGTCGGTAACGCTGCGGACGGCGGGGTTTCAGACCATCCCCCAACAGGATTTTACCGACGCTTCCGCCTGTGTGGGCCTGGTGCTGATGTTCGTCGGCGGGTCGCCCATGGGAACGGCGGGGGGCATGAAGACCACCACCGTGGGTATCGTGTTCCTGATGACCTGGGCTTACCTGCACGGAAAAGAGAGCCCGGAAGTGTTCGGGCGCAGGCTCAGGGATGAGGATACCCGGACGGCCCTGGTCGTGATCTGCTGCGGTTTTGCCGCGGTATTCGGGGGGACGGTCCTTCTGTCGTCGTCGTCGGGCGCTTCCTTCCTTGACGTGTTTTACGAGGTGGTGTCGGCGGTGGGCACGGTGGGGCTGACCCGGGGGATTACCGGAAGCCTGGGCACGGCGGCCAAGCTGGTGCTGGTGGCGCTGATGTACGCGGGGCGGCTCGGGCCCATCACGCTGGCCATGGCGGTGACCAGGCGGGCGGGGGGCCGGAAAAAGTCCGTGCGGCTGCCGGAGAAGAGGATTTTGATCGGGTGAGAATGCCTATTTTAGATGTGGGAGAAATAAAGTATGATCGATAAACAATACGCAGTCCTGGGACTGGGACGGTTTGGGAGCAGTGTGGCGCTGACGTTGGCGGACGCGGGGTGCGAGGTGCTGGCTGTGGATACGGATGAAGAGAAGGTACAGGAGCTGGCGGATCATGTCACCTACGCGGTGACGGCGGATGCGACGGAGCCGGGGGTGCTGGAATCCTTGAGCATCAGCAATATTGATATAGCGGTGATCGGGATTGCCGGGAATATGGAGGACAGTATCCTGGCGACGATCATGACGAAGGAGGCCGGTGCGGGCTATGTGATCGCTAAGGCCATGAGCGGGATCCACGGCACGATACTGGAAAAGGTGGGCGCGGACAAGGTGATCTACCCGGAGAGGGACAGCGGCATCCGCCTGGCGAAGAATCTGGTATCCGGGAACTTCATGGAGTTCTTCGCGCTGTCAGATACCTACAGCATGGTGGAACTTAAGGTACCCCGCGCATGGGCCGGAAAATCCCTGAAAGAACTAGGTCTGAGGAAAAATCTCGGATTGAATATGATCGGTGTGATGATGGAGGGAAAAACGGTGGTGAACGTGGATCCCGATACGCCCCTGGAGGAGACGTGGACGGCCATTGTGGTGGGGGATAACCGGGATTTGCAGAGGATACAGCAGTAGAATGCGCGGTAACACAGGAATGCGGGACGAACAGCTATTCCCGGCAGAGCGGACAGGGCAATGGAGGGATCACAGATGATTAGCAGCGCGAATAATGCCCAGATCAGGCATATCCAGCTTCTGGCGAAAAAGGCGAGAGCCCGTCGGGATGAGAGACTTTTTCTCGTAGAAGGGCCGCGGATGTTTTATGAGGCGCCTCCGGAGCGGATCGAGAGGGCCTACCTCTCGGAAAGCTTTTATCAGGAGATGTTGGATCGACGCATACTGGATCAGGTTCCCTGGGAGCTGGTGGCGGATCGGGTATTTGCCCAGGCTGCGGAGACTGTGCATTCCCAGGGGGTGCTTTGCGTCATGCGCTGTATGGACTATGGGATGGAGGCTCTGTTGCGGAAGGATGATCCGTTGCTGCTGCTGCTGGAGGATCTGCAGGATCCCGGCAATATGGGCACGATCTTTCGCACCGCGGAGGGGGCCGGCGTGGACGGGATCATTCTGACGAAGCATTGCGTGGATATCTATAACCCCAAGACGATCCGTTCTACTATGGGGGCAGTCTATCGGGTACCCTTTGTGTGCCTGGAAAGCGAGGAAATTCCTCGCGTTTTAGCCCTTCTGAAAAAGAAAGGCGTGGCCACATGTGCGGCCCATCTGCGGGGGAATCGCACGTATGACCGGGAGAGCTATATAGGGGGGACGGCTTTTCTGATTGGTAATGAGGGAAACGGCCTTTCCCAAGGGCTGTCCGCGGCGGCGGATATAAAGGTGCGGATTCCCATGGAGGGGCGTCTGGAATCCCTGAACGCCGGTGTGGCGGCGGCCATTCTGATGTATGAGGCCTACCGGCAGCGGCGTGGGGCGGAATAAATTAAGAATCAAATATTCCTTCATAATTTTTCACATTTTTGTCGTTGGATTGTAAGGTACGAGGGGGTAAAGTAAATGTAGAGCGGCAGACCGGATTTTTTTGCAGGGACTGCTGCAAATATGGCCGATGTAAGGAGGATGGGTATGAGAAGAATGGCAGCAGCGCTTGCTCTGGGCCTGGCCGTGGCGACGGTCGGCGGATGCGGCAGCGGTCAGGATCAGGCGGCGGTTTCCGTGGAATCCGTGGCGGATATTACCGGGATGGGAAATGTAGGTGTTATGGATAAATTCAGCGGTCTGGTGGTTTCTGAGGAGGAAGTCAAGATCCAGAAAAACGCGGATATGACAGTGAAGGAGTTAAAGGTCAGCGTCGGGGACGAGGTGAAGGAGGGAGACGTGCTCTTTACCTACGATACGGATGAGCTGTCCATTAATCTGGAAAAACAGAAGCTGGAGCTGGAGCAGCTGAATAACACCATAGAGACGAAGAAAGAAGAGAAAAAATCACTGGAGAAGGACAAAGCAAAGGCCCCTTCCAGTGCCAAGCTGGAGTATACCATAGAGATACAGACGGCTGAGGCGGAGATCCGCGAAGCGGAATATAACGTCAAGGAAAAAGAAGCGGAAATCAAGAAGACAAAGGAGTCTTTGAAGGATTCCGGTGTGACCAGCCCCATCGACGGACGGGTGAAAAATGTACAGGACGACAGCGGTTCCTCGGAGGGGGGCATGGACGGTATGGGCATGGATGGTTCCGGGGACGGCAGCGAGGCATTTATTACACTGATGAAATCTGGTTCCTATCAGGTGAAGGGTACTGTTAACGAGATGAGTACCCAGAATCTCCAGGAGGGAATGCCGCTGCTGATCCGTTCCCGTGTCGATGGCAGCCAGACCTGGTCGGGTTCTCTGGAGCGGATTGATTTTGAGAATACCGTACAGAATAATAACAATTCTTACTCTTCGGACAGCAGCGATGAGATGACCACCGCCACGAAGTACCCGTTCTATGTGGCCCTGGACACCCAGGACGGTCTGATGCTGGGACAGCATGTGTATATTGAGACGGATCTGGGCGATGGCGGGGAGGAGGAGGAGCCTGCTTTAAAGCTTCCTTCCTATTATATTGTGGATGCCGACGGGGATGCTTATGTGTGGGCCGAAAGTTCCGGCAGCAAGCTGGAGAAGAGGAACGTGACCCTTGGCGAATACGATGAAGAGATGGAGCTGTACGAGGTTCTTGACGGCCTGACCGTGGATGATTACATTGCTTTTCCGTCGGAGGAGTGCGTAAGCGGTGCGCCCGCGGAACATTATGATCCCAACAGCGACACCGGAATGCCGGACGGCGCGGATATGGGCGGTATGGAAGACGGCGGCATGGAAGTGCCGGACGGCGCGGACATGGGCGGTATGGAAGACGGCGGCATGGAAGTGCCGGACGGCGCGGACATGGAAGGCATGGAAGATGTGGATAACATGGATGACATGGACGGTATGGATGACATGGACGGTATGGGTGACGGCGGCGAGTATGTGGCAGGCGAGGTGGATATGGACGCGGGCAGCGGTACCTTCGTGGAGGAGGAGTAGGGCGTATGATTCTGGAATTAAAGGGTGTGTATAAAGAGTATACCCGCGGAAAGATGGCCGTACCTGTCCTGAAAGATATCTCCATGCAGGTGGAGGACGGGTCTTATATTGCCATCATGGGGCCTTCCGGTTCCGGCAAGACGACATTGATGAATCTGATTGGCTGTCTGGATGTACCCACCTCCGGGCAGGTACTGATCGACGGGGTGGACATTTCCACGCAGAATGACGATCAGATGGCGAAATTGCGTAATACCTTTATTGGTTTTGTGTTTCAGCATTTTCATCTTCTGCAGGAGATGGATGCCCTGGAAAATGTGGCGCTGCCTCTTTTATATGCGGGCGTGCCGGCCAAAGAGAGACGCGCCAGGGCCGAGGAAGCACTCAGGAAGGTGGGACTGGAGGAGCGTCTTCATTTTAAGCCCAGCCAGCTTTCCGGCGGCCAGTGTCAGCGTGTGGCTATAGCCAGGGCCATGGTGACGGGGCCCAGGCTTCTGCTGGCCGATGAACCTACAGGCGCGCTGGACACGGCTTCCGGCGAGCAGGTCATGGAGATATTTTCCCAGTTAAATGGGCAGGGAATGACCATCGTCATGATCACCCACGAGCCGTCCATAGCGGCCTGTGCAAAACAGATTTATCATATCCGTGACGGGGAAATCCGGGCCGACGGGCAGGATCAATCCGGTGAGCGGAAGGATGAAGAGCGAGAAGGGGTTGAGGAAGATGAAGGGTAATAAAACAAGCATAATCAAGAGAGTGGTTGCCCTTGTCCTGGCAGCGGCTATTCTGACCGGAGCAGTAGCCGGCGGCATCTACTGGAGGAAGAACAGCGGCGGCGAGGTTAACGTCTATGCTATGGAAAATCTTGGTTCCACGGGTTACGGCGAGGAAGGCAGCACGAGCTATGGCAATGTCACCACAGATAAGATGCAGAACGTATATCTTTCGGATACCCAGACAGTGACGAAGATTTGTGTGGAGGAAGGGCAGGAGGTTAAAGTCGGGGATACGATTCTGGAGTATGACACCACACTGACCGATTTGGACTTGAATAAGAAGGAGCTTGCTCTGCAGAAAATGAAGCTCGAAAAAGAGGACATGGAGAAGCAGGTGCGTACCAGAAAACGTTCTTCCGGTGCGTCGTCCCCGATCCGTCCCAGCGCCCCTCCGGAGGAAAATGCCGGGAGACCGGCTGTCTACGCCATGTCCCTGCCGGGCCTCGACACTTCTCCTGTCGAACCCGGGAACCCCGGAGAACCGTCGAATCCCGAGGAACCGTCGAATCCCGAGGAACCGTCGAATCCCGAGGAACCGTCGAACCCCGGGGAACCGTCAAATCCCGAGGATCCTGAAAACCCTGAGGATCCTGGAGATCCCGAAGACGAAAAGACGGTAAAGACATATAAGGTAATCGACGGGAAGGGAACGAAAAAATCGCCTTTGTTCATCATTCTTGCTGCGGATTACAGCATTAACACAGAGATGCTGGATGAACTGCTGTTGAAAAAAGGACAGAACTGGCTGATATTCCTTACTACCGAGGGCGACCAGACGGATGGGGCCGTGCTTTCCCGTACCGGACTGATCTGTAAGAAAGAGGCCAATGGGAGCTACTCCTTCAGCTTTTTTGATGCCTCGGCCTATCCGCTGCCGGACATGGGAGGCGATCCTGTGGATGAACCGGAAACGCCCGGATGGGGAGGAGGCGGCGGGGGAGGTTCCTATGACGACACCCGTCTGACGGCGGAGGAGATCGCCGAACTGAAGGAACAGATCCGTGACAAGGATCTGGAGATCCGTATGGCTGAGGTGGAACTCAGACAGATGAAAAAAGAAAAGGACAACGGCCAGGTGATAAGTACGGTGAATGGAAAGGTTTCCTCTGTGCTGGATCTGGATGAGGCCAAGCAGGAGGGATCGCCCGTCGTAAAGATCGCCGGAGGCGGAGGATATTACATTCGCTGTACGGTCAGCGAGCTGGAGCTGGATAAGATTGCCGTGGGCCAGACTGTGACCGTGAATGCCATGGAGAGCGGCGGCAGCTATAACGGGCAGATCTCGGAGATCGGCGACACCCCTACCAGCCCCGATGGCTACTATGGTGGAAACAGCAATGTTTCTTATTATCCTTTTATCGTATCCGTGGGCGTGGACGCCGATATGAGGGAATATGAGTATGTCTCCGTGGAGCGTTCCGGCAGCGCCGTGCAGGAGGATACAGGCAATGGCTTCTACCTGGAAAATATGTTCATTCTTTCCGAAGGGAATAAGCGGTTTGTCTATGTCCGCGGCGAGGACAACCGGCTGGAGAAACGGCAGATCGCCGTGGGCAACATGCGGTGGGGGGCAACGAAAATTCTCGGCGGACTTACCATGGAAGACTGGATCGCGTTCCCCTATGGGAAATCTGTGAAAGATGGCGCCCGTACAGCGGAGGCCGGTCTCAGTGACCTGTACAACTATTAAGGAGGCATGGCGGCATGTTAGAAAATATTAAATTATCTTTCCATGGTATCTGGAGCCATAAGATGCGTTCCGTGCTGACCATGCTGGGTATCATCATCGGTATCGCGGCCATTATCGCCATTGTCTCTACGATCAAGGGGAACAGTGAGATGATCAAATCCAGCCTGATCGGCGCGAACACCAATGTGGTGACGGTGACACTGTACCAGGGAGAGTGGGCTTATGATATGACCTGGAACGGCAATCCGGAGGGTATCCTGCCCATTGAGCAGGATACCGTCGAAGAGCTGGAGCAGCTGGAAGGTGTGGAAAAAGTATCTCTGTATAACAGCAGGGAAAACAGTGACAGTACCGTGTACTACCAGGATACCGCCTTTACCGGCGGCGTATACGGCATTGACCAGTCCTATTTTGGCCTTTATGGATACAGGCTTGACTACGGGCGGGAATTTATTGATTCCGACTATAAAAAGATGAGAAAGGTGGCTATTCTGGATGCCACCGCGGCTGCTTCTATTTTCCCGGGGAAAAATCCCATCGGAGAAGTGCTGGAGATCGGCAGCGAGCCCTTTACCGTAGTGGGTGTAGTGAGTCAGAACACCACCACGGCGCCCAATATTAACAGTGTGCAGGATTATTATCTGTATGTGGGCAATACCAACGGCAAATTGTTCCTCACAGACACAACATGGCCGATGGTGTTCCGGTTTGACGAGGTGCAGAGCGCGGCGGTCAAAGCGATCAACACAGACGCCATGACTACTGCGGGGAAGAAGGTGGAAGACGCCCTCAATGAAAAAATGAATCTGAGCGCAGAGACGGACTATATTTTTAAGAGCCAGGATCTTATGGAGCAGGCCAAGAAGCTTCAGGAAATGAGTAATGCCACGAATCAGCAGCTGATCTGGATCGCCGGCATATCGCTTCTGGTCGGCGGTATCGGCGTTATGAATATTATGCTGGTGACGGTGACGGAGCGTACACAGGAGATCGGCTTGAAGAAGGCCATCGGGGCACGTAAACGGCGCATTCTGGCTCAGTTTCTGACGGAGGCGGCGGTGCTGACCAGTTTTGGCGGTGTGCTGGGGGTAATTTTCGGTGTCATAGCGGCCAATGTGCTGTCCCAGATCATGGGCATCCCCACAGGCATCAGTATCCCGGCTATGCTGATCGCCGTGGCATTTTCCGTTTGCATAGGCCTGATCTTTGGCTATCTGCCGGCCCGCAAGGCGGCAAATCTGAATCCGATCGATGCCCTTCGCAGCGAGTAGGGCGGAAGACAGAATATTTACACATTTCTCTATCACATATAAAATAACCGGCTGTCCGGCGTAGGATAATCCTTCGCCGGGCAGCTTTTTTCTGGAGACTGTTTTCCTTTCTTTTTGGGATAAGCAGATATATAAGTCCCACATTTTCCCGGATTTTGGCATAAATTGTCAACAATATCGTGTTGACAAAGTAAATTAACTCTGATAAAATGCAATCGTAACAACTTGTAACAAAGTTGTAATAAATTAAATAAAATATGTAATCAGGAGGAACGCATGTATCGCAAAGTGAAGACAGCGATGGCCGTTTTCGGGTGTGTGGCTGCAGCGCTTATTCTGTCCACCCACTCGGTATCTGCTTCCGCAGCCAATGGGAGCACAATCTCCCCCGCAGCCAATGGGAGCACAATCTCCCCCGCAGCGGAAGAGAGGATAAGCTCCGGTACAGGAGAGAGCGGCACAGGCTCTGGCACTGAGGAGAAAACCACAGGTTCCGATACTGAGGAAAAGGTTTCAGTCTCCCGCACCGCGGCAGAACTGATCAATGACGGCGTGGACTGGAGTAATATGGCCGCCGCCAATGTAAAGAACTATGTCAACGTCCGAAAGAAGGCTTCCGCGAAATCTGACGTTGTCGGCATCCTGCAAAAGGGGCATGCCGTGAAAGTTCTGGGGACAAAAGGAAACTGGACAAAAATCGCTTCGGGAAAAATTAAAGGTTACATAAAGAGTAAGTATCTGGTATTTGGAAAAAAGGCCAGAAAGCTGTATCTGAAAAACGTGGGGGTGACCGGTACTGTTACCGCAAAATCACTGACGGTCAGAAAAAAGGCTTCGAAAAAAGCGGATAAACTGGGATCCAGGAAAAAGGGCAGCCAGGTAACGATTAAGAGCCAGAAAGACGAATGGTATAAGATTGATTATGAAAAAGGCAGCGGTTACGTGGCCGCCAAATATGTCACCATTGACGGGCTGCAGGGTGCGATTACGCTGAAAGCCTATCAGAAGAGTCAGGAAAAGGAGATCGGCTGTTCGTCAGGGGAACTGGATATGCTGGCGGCGATCATTGAATGTGAGGCCGGAGGGGAAAAACGAGTGGGAAAGGTTGCCGTGGGCGCGGTGGTTTTAAACCGTGTGAAGAGCAAAAAATTCCCCGGTACAATCGCCAAAGTCATCAAGCAGAAAGGACAGTTTTCGCCGGTGAGGAGCGGAAAGTTTTCCAGGGTACTTGCCAGAGGGGCCAGAAAGGATTGCTATGAAGCGGCCCGTGCCGCACTGAATGGGGAGAATCCAGTGGGCAACGCATTATTTTTCAGTGCGGGAAGAGGAAGGGGACGGCAGATTGGCAATCAGCATTTTTACTAAATTACAGGGAGTATTTTTTATAGGGGATGCCGCATGGAAAATGTGGCGTCCTTTTTTATGTATACGGGTGTATGATTCATTAATTTTTGTGAAAGTGCGGTAGCGGCGCTTGTGCGGTAGCAGGGTTTTCTATATAATTAGGAACTGGGGAAGCGGTTTGCCGTTGTAGGGCGGAGCTGCTTTTTCGCATAATCTGGAGAAGGATGGGGGAGAGAGCGATGCTGGAAGTACAGGGATTGACGAAACGATATGGAAAACTGAAAGCGGCGGACGATGTATCCTTTGTGATGCCGGACGGCACGATCACGGTGCTTTTGGGCCCCAACGGGGCGGGAAAGAGCACGGTGCTGAAATCTATTGTGGGTTTTCTGAAATACGGGGGCCGCATACAGGTGGACGGCTATGAGAATAAAAGCCTGGAAGCGAAACGGCTGCTGGGCTATATCCCGGAGCTGCCTTCCTTTTATCCCAATCTGACTGTGGAGGAGCATCTGGAGTTTGTGGCCAGGGCCTACAGGCTGAAGGATTACCGCGATTATGGGGCGGAGCTCCTGGACCGGATGGATATGACGGATAAAAAGAAAAAGTTCGGCGACGAGCTGTCCAAGGGGATGCAGCAGAAGCTCAGTATCTGCTGCGGCCTGCTGACCAGGCCACGGATCATTCTGGTGGATGAGCCGATGATCGGCCTGGATCCGAAGGCGATCAAGGAACTGAAAGCGATTTTCCGGGAAAAGCGGGAGGAGGGCTGTTCCCTGCTGATCAGCACCCATCTGCTGGACAGTGTGGATACGCTGTGGGATCAGACCGTTATCATGCAGAGCGGCCGGGTGAGGGCCTGTGTGCGCCGGGAGGATCTGGCCAGCCAGGGCGAGACGCTGGAGGAGCTGTTCTTCTCCATCACCGAGGGGGAAAAAGACGCCCGCCGGGAGGAGGAGTAGAGGATGGTACGGTTATTTTTCTATTATATCAGCCACACGTTTGTCAACTCGATCCGCAAGCTGTTTAGGACCTGGGTGGCCATTCTGATCGGATGTATCCTGCTCATTTCCGTTGCCTGCGGCGTCGGCGCGGCCTTTCTGGCGGATTATGCGGATGAGGAGACGGGAGATGTCTCGGTGGAGGATGCCTCCGGCGAGGAGTATGACGAAGAGGATTTCGACGTGGGAGCGGTCATCGAGGGCCTCGGCATGACCGGTATGGAGTTTCTGGAGATCGTGGCGGGGGCGATCATTTTAGTGGCCTGGATCTTTGAACTGATCGGCAGTGATAAAACCAGCGCGGCCATCTTTCAGATGCCGGATGTGCATTTCCTGTTTGCGGCGCCCATACATCCCCAGACGGTGCTGCTGTTTCGGGTAGTCATGCAGATGGGGCTGTCCCTGGTGGGAAGCATGTACCTGTTGTTCCAGATACCGAATCTGCTGAGTATGGGGCTGTCCCTGGGCGCGATCTTTATCCTGTTTGCGGGGTGGGTGCTTCTGATGATCCAGGGCAAGCTGATCGCTGTGTTCCGCTATGTATTTGCAGCGGTGCATCCTGCGTTCCGGAAAGGCGTATATTACGGGATCGGCGTCTTTGTCCTTGCCCTGGCGGCAGTCTTCCGCTGGATGATGGCGGCCGGGCAGATGGGGCCGGGGGAGACGGCGGCCCGGCTGTTTGCCGGTGAAGCTTCCCGCTGGGTGCCGGTGTGGGGCTGGCTGAAAGGCTTTGTGTTTTACGGCGTGGAGGGAAAGACGGTTCCGGCAGCGCTCTGTCTGGCGGGGGTGTTTATGTCTATTGCGGGATTTACCTGGCTGGTGTGGCGGATCCGGGCGGACTTCTATGAGGACGCCCTGCAGGTGGCGTCGGAGCGGGAGGAGAAACTCGCCGATGCCAAAGAAGGCCGGAGGGCGGCGAAAAAGCATAAGGCGAAGGAGCGGAACTATACCTTTGACCGGGGCCGGGGCGCCGGCGTGTTTTTTCACCGCTCTATGTATATACGGCGGCATTCCCCCTTGTTCGGGCTGATGAACGGCGCGGCAGGGACTATGTGGATGGTCTGCGTCTGCTATGCGGTGATCTGCCTGTATTTTCTGAAAGAGAGGGATTTCACTGTCCTGGGCGTGCTGCTTTTAGGCATTTTGTTTTTCAGGAGTTATGGAAACCCGGTGGCCCAGGAGACGGAGGTGAATTTTATCTTTCTGGTGCCGGAGAGCCCGTTTAAGAAGCTGGGCGCGGCCTGGCTGGCCGGCGTGGTGGGCACGGCGCTGGAGCTGTTTCCGGTGATGGTGTTTTGCGGCGTGCTGTTATGCAGGCCCTGGTATATGGGGATCCTGTGGTATGTATGCCTGCTGGCGTTTGATACGCTGTGCTCGGCTTCGGGGCTTTTTGCAGAGTTTGTGCTGCCGGATTTTGTGAATCCGGTAATCAAGGGGCTGCTGGAGTTTATGGTGAAGGGTGTGGCCGCGGGGGCCGTCGTAGTTCTGGGGGCCATCGTGTGCGTGGCTGTTTCCGTACCGGCAGGGCTCGCGGCGGGCGTGATCGTGGCGGCCGTGGCGAGCTTCTGTCTGTTTCTCGGGGCTTTACTGGGCGTGGGAGGCAGGTTTTGAGAGGCTGTGTGTTCCACAGGCGCGGCAACTGACTTTGGACTGTAGAAGAGATGAAAGAGTTTTCTGTTTCTAAAGAGACCGATTTGGTCATATGCTGGTATGTGTGTATAGAAATAAGAGACGGCATAGATACTGTTATAATAGGAGCAGGGCGTATGCGGAATTTTTTGTCGATACTGGGGATATTTGTCTTGGCGCCGGTTCTGGTGACTTTGGCGGTTAATGGGTATGAGGCGCTTTCGGCGCGGAAGGATCTGTCGCGGGAGGAGTATCTGCCGCAGCTTTTGTACCGGGATATCCCGGCCGCGTATGAGGAGGAGGCTTTGAAGGCACAGGCTGTTCTGGAAAGGAGCAGCCTGTTTTTTTACAGCGGGGCCCAGTGGCGGGAGATACTGGCGGATTGTGTGAAAATCAGCAGGACGAAAGAATACCAGGCTGTGGAAGAGGCGCTTTCGCGGGCGGCGGCGGAGACGGAGGGGGTATTCTTGACGAAAAACGGCCAGACGGTGCGGGGAATCAGCCATCGGGTCAGCGCGGGTCATACCAGGAACGGCGCGGAGGTGACGGAGCTGCCCGGTTACGGGGAACTGGTGTCTGTGAAGAGCGGCAAAGATACGGTGGCGGACGGCTTTTTGCAGACGTTTTCCTTCGATGAAAAGAAGCTGATGGAAGCATGGCAGACGGGCGGGGATACGCTGGTGCTGGAGGTGGTGTCCCAGGATACGGCGGGGTATGCCACCGAAGTGTGCATCGGCGATACAGTGATGGGTGGGGAGGCGTTCCGGGAGGCTCTGGGCCTGTCGTCGGCCTGTTTTACCATTGAAAAAAAGGATGGGCAAGTGGTGTTTACCTGCAGAGGTTGGGGCCACGGGCTGGGCATGAGCCAGTATGGGGCCAGCCAGATGGCCCTTGGCGGGGCCGATTACATAGAAATTCTGCAATATTATTTTCCAAATTACGAAGTAATTAAAAAATAGTGTGTATAACTTGTCTCAATCTGGCAATGCTATCTGTGAAAGCAATAGACAAGATTGAGGTGAAAAAAATGAAAAAGGAAAAAACAATTCGCCTTGCCATAGGCGGCCTATTACTGACTGCTGTCCTGGTCTCCGGTATCACGGTGGCCCAGATTGACAGAAAACAGTCAGCCCGGACAGAAGAAAACGCACATACCGAGACGGCCCAGGCCGTTCAGAAAAGTACGGACTCCACAGAGGATACGAAAACTACTCAGGAGACAGTCGGCGATGTGGCTGGCCAGGATACACAGACAGCCCAGACGGACGTGAGTGTCAGCACCCAGTCCGATGAGGTGGAAGCTGTGGCCGATGAAGTGGAAGCGGAGATTCCCGAAACGACAGAGACGGGAGCCGAAGCAGAGGAGACAACAGAGACCTCAGCCCCCGTGCAGGCGGCGGTGGGGAATTTTACAGAGGAGAGTGTGCTTGACTGGCCGGTGGAAGGCGGCGTAGCCATAGATTACAGCATGGATACGACGACCTATTTTCAGACACTGAATGTCTACAAATGCAATCCGGCGATGATTATCAGCGCTCATGTGGGTGATCCGGTACAGGCAGCCGCTGACGGTACAGTTTCATCAATCAAGATGAATGAGGAGACGGGAAATACCGTGACTGTTGATATGGGCAACGGCTACGAGGCCACCTATGGCCAGATGACAAACCTGGCCGTGAAAGAGGGCGACAGTGTCACCCGTGACACTGTTCTGGGATACATTGAGAAGACTACCAAGTATTACACAAAAGAGGGCGACAACCTGTATTTCGCCGTGACAAAGGACGGAAAACCCATAGACCCGGTTCAGTACATGGAAACGGACGGGGAGTAAACGAATCATTGCACAAAATAGAAAAAACAGAGTATACTATTGTATAAAGTAATTCAGAGTGGAAAGTGCCATATTGAAAGCTCGCAATCGAAGATTCTTACAGGAGAAATTTGTAACCGTGCGGCGACCCGGACAGTTACAGGAATTCAATATGGGTGATGTACCATTTTCTTTGTCGATTGCTTTATCATAAATGGGCCGGGCGGAATCTGATTCCGTCAGGCCTTTACATAGACGGGACGCAAAAGATGAGAAAAAATTATACGTACATGGTGGAGTGCAGCGACCACACCTATTATACAGGCTGGACCAATGACCTGGAAAAGAGGATCCGGGCCCACAACGCGGGCAGAGGGGCCAAATACACAAGGCCCCGGCGCCCGGTGAGGCTGGTGCATGTTGAGGTGTTTGACACAAAGGAGCAGGCTATGCGGCGGGAGTGGGAGATCAAGCAGATGAGCAGGGCCGCCAAGGAGCGGCTGCTGGGAGATACAAGACAATTATAAAGCCTTTGGGCTGTCTTTTTCGTAAAGATGGTCAGAAAAGGCTTTTTTGTTTTCAAGAACCTCCTTTTGTGGTAAGGTATCTTTAATGAATCCGGAAGGAGAAAGAGATCATGAAATATTGTCCTAATTGTGATCCTCCTGCGGAGGATTTACAGGCGTTCTGTATCAACTGCGGTTGTAAGCTGCCGGATAAAACGGGAACCGGGAACAGCCGGCCAGGCGGCAGCAATCAAACAAATGCCCATAACCGGGCAAATACCGGAAATCAGGCAAGTGGCAGTGCTGACAAAATATAGTAGAAAAGGGCGTTGCCAAAGCGCCCTGGCGGTTTTCTCTATGTGAAAGAGTAAAGACGGCAATCCGAAGAAGGATTGCCGTCGCTTTTATTGTGTATTTTTTTGCGATGAAAATCTCAAAAAGTATACTATATGAGATATTTTCTTTTTCCCCTTTGTAGGGCAGGCCGCAGCGCTTTTCATCCATCACAGGGACAGGGATTATGCCACAAGATAAGATATGCAAGACAGTCCATCAGTACAGCCGCGGGCCGGTTTCCCGGGAGGATATGCAGAAGCTCCTGGAGGTTGCTGAGGATTACCGGAAGGTGAAAAATTATGTGTACGCCCATTTCGGCGGAATTGGAAGCCTGTCCAAACTGTATCCGGGTTATACGGTGCAGAATGAAATGACGGCAAGCGGATACCGGGAAACGCTGGGGCTCCCCTCGGTGTACTTTTACCTTGCGGTCTTTGACGCCCTGGGGGATATCAAGAGCCAGTGGACGAGGACGAAGACGAAGCTCACCAGGCAGATCAGCCGGAATGAGAACCTGACGGAGGAAGAAAAGCATTATCTTCGTTTCGTCATCAAAGTGAGCAATGCGTTTGAGGCGGCGCTGAACTAGAAACCGGTGAAGCTGGCCGGAGAGCTGCAGAAGCAGTACGAGGGGCTGGAGGCCCAAGTGGACGGCGAAAAGCTGCGCCGCTACCTGTGCAGCCGGACGAGGAAAGCCCATGTGAAACTGCATACCGATGCGGCGGAGGGATTTTCCATAGCCGAGAGGGTTTACCGCTACGCCGGGCATGGGATTTACATTTATTGCAAAACTGCTAGAGAGGTTATCCTTTGAAAACCAAGACGGTTGGCAAAAAAGCACATTTATTAGTTGAAAAATGTGTAATCATGTGATAAAATGTGGACATGCGTTGGGAATCTTGAACCGATATATGCCGAGGGACAATATATCAGGAGGAAAAAGTATGACGAACCATGAATTGCTGCATGCCATATCCGATATGATGGATGAGAAACTGCAGTCCACGAAAGAGGAACTGAGAAGTGAGATCCAGTCCGTAAAAAGTGAGTTGAGGGATGAACTGAAATCCGAGATCCGGTCCGTAAAAAGTGAGTTGAGGAGCGAACTGAAATCCGAGATCCAGTCCGTGCGTAGTGGTTTAGGAGCGGAGATCCAGTCCGTGCGTAGTGATTTAGGAGCGGAGATCCAGTCCGTGCGTAGTGATTTAGGAGCGGAGATCCAGTCC
>CAJUQO010000027.1:33894-43883 GCA_910588295.1 uncultured Lachnospiraceae bacterium
GTGCGGGGGGATCTGCATCTTCTGGACGGCCGTGTGAGAAAAATTGAACTCACGCTTGAAAATGAGATCACTCCCCAAATCCAATTGCTGGTCGAAAACGTTTTACCGGCTGCGAAGAAATTTGAAAAGGCTGCAGAGCAGTTGGATTCTTTGCAGTCTGATATGGACATGGTAAAAAAAGCAGTCGCGGAACACAGTGAGAAACTGGCGAAATTGGCATGACATTTCCACCTAAAACGGCAGCCCGCCGGATCGTTTTCCGGCAGGCTGTCATTTTTTTACAGTTTGATGTTTTTGAATAATGACCCCAGCGATGTGGTCAGCGCCTCGGACTTGGGAAGCTCGTAGGTTTCCTCCTCAACGGCCTGGGCCGGAGTCTCGGCCAGGGCCTTCATGCTCAGGCTGATCTTGCCATCCTTGATGGCGGTGACTTTCACCTTTACCTTATCGCCCACACTCAGAACTGCGTCGGGGGATTTGATCCTTTTTTCGCTGATCTGAGACACATGTACCATGCCGGAGAGGCCGTCGCCCATATTGATGAAAGCGCCGTAGGGTTTGATGGTCTCCACCGTGCCCTCGGTGACGAAGCCCACCTGCACATTGGAGATCTTTCTCTTGCGTTCCTCATCGCGGGCGGCCCGCAGGACTTCCCTGGCGGACAGGATCAGGCGTTTTTTGTCGCGCTCTATGTCGTGGACCTGTACCTGGATAGGTTTGTTCAGATATTCCTCCAGGTTCTCCACATAATTCAGAGAGAGCTTGGAAGCGGGGATGAAGCCTCGTACACCTTCCACGTAGGCGATCACGCCGGCTTTCACGACGCCTTTTACCACCACATCCAGAACAGTTTTGTCCTCCTTGAGCTGTTCCAGTTTATCCCAGGCCAGTACGTCGTTGGCCAGTACGCGGGACAGAAGGATATGGCCCTGGCCGTCATCCTTTTTGATTACAGTGGCCGTGACTTCGTCGCCCACGTTTACTTCGTTTTTGGCGATGAAACCGGGCTCGCGGCTGTAATCGGCATTGTGGATGATCCCCTCTGTGTAATATTTGAGATCCAGAGTGACGTCGTTCTCGTCTACGGCGATGACCGTACCGGTCAGCACATCACCTTCCTCCACGGTTTTGAAGGAATCCTCAATCTCCTGTTGGAAATCATCCATGCTTAAATCTTCAGTGCTCAATGTTGTTACCTCCATTTCTGCCCGGGAAAATTCTGTGGCCGGGCCTGCCTGCTCCTTATTGTACCATAAGTTGAAAAAAAATACCCTAAAATTGATTATATTTTTGAAATATGATAGGATAAAATTTGAAATAATATAGTGATAACGGCGT
Source organism: uncultured Lachnospiraceae bacterium (assembly GCA_910588295.1). Taxonomy (GTDB): domain Bacteria; phylum Bacillota; class Clostridia; order Lachnospirales; family Lachnospiraceae; genus UBA11957. Next base: position 35,233 of record CAJUQO010000027.1, read on the forward strand.
AAGTGTGATACTGAACAATTACATAACGGCAAAAAAGGATCAGGGAGGTCATATCATGCAGGCAAAACGGAAAGTTTATATACTCGGACATAAAAATCCGGATACGGATTCGATCTGCTCCGCCATTGCGCTGGCGTATCTGAAAAACCGTGCGGGGGAGGAGCTGTATGTGCCCAAGCGGGCGGGCCAGATGAATGAGGAGACGGAATACGTGCTGCGCTATTTTCAGGTGCAGCCCCCGGCCTATCTGCCGGATGTGGGAACCCAGATTAAGGATATGGAGATCCGCAGGATGCCCGGCGCATCGAAGGATATCTCCGTTCGGGAGGCGTGGGAGATGATGCAGGAAAGGCAGGCGGTGACGCTGCCGCTGACGGATGAAAAGGGACGTCTGGAGGGGATTATCACGGTGGGGGATATCACCACCAGCATGATGAACCAGAACCCGAAGTCTCTGTCCGAAGCAAAGACGCCCTTCGCCCATATCGCCAGAACATTGAACGGCGAGATCGAGGTGGGGGATAAGGGAGCCTGTTTTGGGCAGGGCAAGGTGTTTATCGGAGCGGCCAATCCGGATCTGATGCGCCAGTATATTGAAAAGGGCGATCTGATTATCCTGGGCAATCGGGCGGAGGATCATCTTTGTGCCGTGGAGATGGGAGCAAGCTGTATCGTGGTGGGCCTGAATGCCCTGGTATCGCCGGTGATCCGCCGTTATGCCGAAGAGATGGGCTGCGTGATTATCAAGACGCCCCATGATACTTATACGATCACCCGGATGATCGCTCTGAGTATGCCGGTGCGGGCCCTGATGCTGTCGGAGGGACTGGTGACGTTCCACACCCTGGATTTCACGGACAAGATCCGCGGCATCATGGGCCAGTACCGCTTCCGGGATTTCCCGGTGCTCGACAAGCAGGATCGGTATGTGGGCACCATCTCCCGCCGGAACCTTTTAAATATAGAGAAGAAACAGGTGATCCTGGTGGATCATAATGAGCTGTCCCAGACCGTGGATAATATCAATGAGGCGGAGATTTTGGAGATTATTGACCACCACAGGATCGGCAACCTGGAGACGGTGCAGCCCATCGCATTCCGCAATCAGCCGGTAGGCTGTACCGCCACCATCGTATACCAGATGTATCAGGAGCGGCAGGTGGAGATTCCCCGGGATATGGCGGGGCTTCTGTGTGCGGCTATCTTGTCGGATACGCTGATGTTCCGCTCTCCTACTTGCACGCCGGTGGACAAGGCGGCAGCCCAGTCCCTGGCGCAGGCTGCGGGAATCGAGGTGGAGAAGTTTGCCATGGATATGTTTCGGGCGGGCAGTGATTTGAAATCCAAGACCGCCGAGGAGATTTTTTATCAGGATTTTAAGAAATTCATCGCGGGAGAGGTGACATTCGGCGTGGGGCAGATCAGTTCCATGGCGGTGGACGAACTGAAGATGATCAAGGAGCGGCTGGAGCCGAATATGGAGCAGGAGTGCGGTAAGCACGGCATCCAGATGGTATTTTTCATGCTGACAAATATCCTGGAGGAGTCCACAGAGCTTCTGTGCTATGGCGCGGAGTCGGAGGTTGTGATTCAGAATGCTTTTGGCCGGGAGGTAGTTGACGGAGCCTGTATACTGCCGGGAGTGGTATCTCGCAAGAAGCAGCTGATCCCGGCCATGATGCAGGTGCTGCAGGAGGCGTAGGGAACGGCTGCCCGCGGCGGACGAGTATGGATGAGGGAGGTTATATGGAAAAGCAGATATGGAAACCGGGGAATATGCTGTACCCCCTGCCGGTGGTGCTGGTGACGGCGCGGGGCCGGGACGGGCGGGATAACGTGCTCACGGTGGCCTGGGCGGGGACGGTGTGTACGAATCCCCCCATGCTGTCGGTCTCAGTGCGGCCGGAGCGGTATTCCCACAAGCTGTTATGCGAGACGGGGGAGTTCGGCGTGAATCTGACCACAGAGGCCCTGGCCTGGGCCACGGATTACTGCGGCGTGAAATCGGGGCGGGACGTGGATAAGTTTGCGGCGGCGAAGCTGCATAAAAAGAAGAGTGTAAAGATCCGAGTTCCTTTGATTGAAGAGTCTCCCGTCAATATCGAATGCAAAGTGAAGGAAATCCTGCATTTGGGTTCCCATGATCTTTTTCTGGCCGGTGTGGAGGCCGTCCATGCCGACGAGCGGTATATGGATAAAAATAAAAAATTTGATCTTTCTATGGCCCGTCCGATCGTGTATTCCCACGGGGAATATTTTGCATTAGGGAAGAAATGCGGCACGTTCGGTTACAGTGTGCGCCGGAACGAGAAAAAACAAGGTAAATAATCCGTTAATTGGGATTATATGGCATATATTCAGAAAATTTTAATATATTACATAAATAGTTAAAAAACGTTATAAACGTTGAAAGAATGAAACAAATATGTTACAATACTTTTAATCAATAGGGGAGAGAGAACCTGATGTGCAATTCTATTGACGAAACATTAATAGAACTGTACAATATTGATGAGCAGCGCGGCTTGCGTGTCATAATCCGGCTTACCTGGATTGTTGCGTGGATATCGTGCAGATGCAGCGGGTGAAACATGTAAGAGGGCAATGGGGAGTCTGCCGCTTCATGAAGCTGCTGTGTAACCGTTGATGAGGGGTCAATATGATTTTGATGTGGCCGCCGGGAAATTGGATGGCTGCATTTTATATGAATATGGATCTCATGTTGTGTGAGAGTGAACCAGAGGTGTGAAAATGGAACAATATGTAATCAGGGGCGGGAATCCGCTTGTTGGTGAAATTGAAATCGGAGGGGCAAAAAATGCCGCTCTTGCCATTTTATCTGCCGCAATTATGACAGACGAAACTGTATGTATCGAGAATCTCCCGGATGTCCGGGATACTAATGTACTGTTGGATGCGATCCAGAAGATCGGGGCTATCGTGGAGCGGGTGAACCGTCATACAGTGCGGATCAACGGATCCACCATCGGTGATTTCAGCGTTGATTATGAATACATCAAGAAGATCCGCGCTTCCTATTATCTGCTGGGTGCGTTGCTGGGAAAATATAAGAAGGCGGAGGTGCCGCTGCCGGGAGGATGCAATATCGGCAGCCGCCCCATTGACCAGCATCTGAAGGGATTCCGGGCCCTGGGAGCCCAGGTGGATATCCGCCACGGAGCGATCTGTGCCAGTGCGGAGCAGGGCCTTTCGGGCCGCCATATTTATCTGGATATGGTTTCTGTGGGAGCAACCATCAATATCATGATGGCAGCCTCCATGGCGAACGGCTATACGATCCTGGAGAATGCGGCCAGGGAGCCCCATGTGGTGGATGTGGCCAACTTCCTAAACAGCATGGGGGCCAATATCAAGGGTGCCGGAACGGATGTGATCCGTATCCGCGGCGTGGAGAAGCTCCATGCGGCCAACTATATGATCGTGCCGGATATGATCGAGGCCGGTACTTACATGATCGCGGCGGCGGGCACCAAAGGCGACGTGCTGATCAAAAATGTGATCCCAAAGCATTTGGAAGCCATCACGGCCAAGCTGATAGAGATCGGCTGCGAAGTGCAGGAATTTGACGATGCCATCCGGGTCATCGCGTCCAAACGGCTGAACCGCACCCATGTGAAGACGTTGCCCTATCCCGGGTATCCCACGGATATGCAGCCCCAGATTTCTGTTCTTTTGGCTCTGGCCAGGGGCACGAGTATCGTGACGGAGAGCATTTTTGAAAATCGATTTAAATATGTGGACGAGCTGGCCCGCATGGGCGGGAGCATCAAGGTGGAGGGCAACACGGCCATCATAGACGGTGTGGAACGTTTTACCGGGGCCAGAGTCAGCGCACCGGATCTGCGCGCCGGGGCGGCCTTGGTTATTGCCGGGCTGGCGGCAGACGGCATCACGGTGGTAGACGACATCACCTATATCCAGAGAGGTTACGAGGATTTTGAGGTAAAGCTGGCAAGCCTCGGCGCCGAAATTGAGAAGGTGTTCAGTGAGAAAGAAGTGCAGAAGTTCCGTTATCGGGTAGGGTGAGGGGGAAGGCTCCCGCAAACGGACAGTACGGGCGGAAGATTTTTGGCATAAAAGCTCCTTTTTGGTAAGAATTCAGAATATGGGGATTCTTATCGAAAAGGGGCGTTTTTCTATCTGCGCGGTTTATGAAGACGGGGAGGTGTCCTCTTTGAAGAAATATATCGGCCTGGAAGATATGGGTAATGTGAACTGTTCCCGGGTGCTGGATGTGATCCGCCGCTGCGGGCCTGTCTCCAGAAAGCAGATCTCCGACATTACCGGACTCAGTTGGGGCGGAATGACGAAGATTGTCAATAAATTATTTGACCATGGGTATATTGTGGAAGAGAAGGACGAAAATGGTTCCGGCGCCGGAAGGACGCCGGGTCTGATCCGGGTTAATGGCAACAGACATGTGGTGGCCGGATTTGACCTGAACAGAGAAGGGTTTGAGGCCCGGGTGATGAACCTTTGCGGCGATGTGTTAAAAACCTATGGGGAAAATATCGTTTACGAGGGAAAGGAGGATCTGCTACGGGCAATCCTGGATTTTATCGGAGGGGTTCTGCGGGAGTATGAAGAAAAAAATGTCCTGTCGGCGGGCATTGCCATGCAGGGCGTTTTGGATGTGGACAGGGGGATCTCAGTGAGGTTCCCCCAATGTCCCGGCTGGGAGCATATACCGGTCAGGGAGATCCTGGAACAGAAATTCGGGATCGGTGTGTTTGTGGAGCACGATCCGAACTGTATACTGTATTCCCTGATGAAGGGAGGGGCAGGCGGGAACATGCTGCTTTTTCGGCTGGACCGCAGCATTGGTATGGCAGCGTCGGTTCATGGGGAGATCCTAAGAGGAAATGGGCTGCTGGAGGTAGCCCACTGTATCGTGGCGCCGGGCGGGAAGCCTTGCAGGTGCGGAAAAAAAGGCTGCATGGAGGCGTATCTCGCGCCATGCATAAAAGATGGGAAGCCAGACCGGCAGGCCTTACGGGAATTGCTGGATCCGCTGGCCGTTTTCATGCATAACATGGTGCGGATGTTCCATTCGGATACGGTGATTGTGACGGGGAAACTGGTTCGATACCGCGATATTTTTGAGAAGGAATTATTGGCATGCTTTTATCGATACTGTCCCCCAAACGAGGTTGAGGTAAGACTCGTGGAGGAGGCGGGGCTTGCGGTGGGAGGCGCGGCTTTGATTGCCGCCCAGGGAGCCGTCGATCGGCTTCGGATCTGAACACGGAGAGACGGCTCCCTGGGGCATCAGAGGGACAGGATATAGCGTTCCCCCGGTGCGAACATATGAAAGCGCTGGGCAGGATTGACGGAAAACAGAGTGCCCACGAAAGAGGCCGGGCTGATGCCGTTTACTTTGTAAAGGTCATAATGCATGGGAACCAGCATACCGGCGTTTGTTTCCTTTGCCAGCAAAACGGCCTCCTCGGCGGTCATGTTGCCGATGATGTCCTCCCGGAGTTTATAATAGCCGCGGCCATTTACGGGAACCATCAGGACGTCGGTATTCATTAGTCTCTCCGCCAGCCCGTCGTAGATGCAGCAGTCGCCGGCATGGTAAAGGGAGAGGCCGTCCAGAAGGATTTTGTAGCCCAGTTCCCTGTAATAACCGTTTTCGTCGGGATGAAGCGTCTCGTGGGCCGCGGGAACCGGCAGGATCCGGCATCCGTCCAGATCAATGCCAGTGTCTGCCACAGCGCCCATGATCCTTTCCGATAAGATGCCGTAAGCATGGAGGGTTCCGGCGGCCGGCGCCGGCGCGATAAATACGGCGCGGGGACTGGCTTTTGTAAGTGCCCGCAGGGTATAAGGATCGCAGTGGTCATAATGCGTATGGGTGCAGAGAACATAGTCTATGAAATCCAACTCTTTGGCTTCGATGGGGGCCGGATACCGGCGGATCCATTGGACTGTTTCCGTGCAGCAATGCCGATCCACATAGTCTGACAGATAGGGATCAATCAGAATATACCTGTCGTGGTATTTGATCAGCATGCCCTCCTGCCCGAGATAGAAAAGCGCCGCCTGATGCGCAGTAAGTTCCGTATTAAGAATAAAATTTTTTGTCATGTCATTCCTCCGGTTTTCTTCTTGACACATTATATCACAGAGTGATAAAATATGCAACGAAAACAGAAAAATATATCAGGGCAGGAAGTGTGCAGGGAGGTATAGAGTGAACGCAGTAGTCATTAAAGAGCCGGGCCGTGTGTCTCTGGAACAGGTGGAAATTCCCAGGCCGCAGCCGGGGTTTGTGTTGGTGAAGGTGAAAGCGGCGGCGGTCTGCGCGACGGATCTGGAGGTTTTGGACGGCAATATCCCAGCCAGCTATCCCCTGATACCGGGGCATGAGTGGAGCGGGATCGTCGAGGAGGCCGGGAGCGGGGAAGACCGGCACTGGATAGGGAAGCGGGTGGTCGGCAGCAACGATGTGGCGTGCCTGAAATGCGATGCATGCCGGAGCGGAAACTGGCGGTACTGTAAGGAATTTGAGGAGATCGGCTTCAAACGGAACGGGGCTTACGCAGAGTACGTACAGGTGCCGGCCTATGGCCTTTGCGAGCTTCCGGAGAATATTTCCTTTCAGCACGGCGCCCTTTGCGAACCGCTGGGCGTCGCGCTGGGTACGCTGGAAAAGGCAGGGGCGAAGTTCGGTGATACCTGTCTGATCATAGGGGCCGGTTCCATCGGCCTGTGTATGCTGGCGGCGGCAAAGGCTATGGGAATGAAGAGGATCGTCGTATGCGCTTCGACGGGGAGACGGCTGAAGATTGCGCGGGAAATGGGCGCCTATGCGGCGGTTGCCATGGATCATGGCGACTTGCAGGAGGAGATGGGGAAGATCCATCCGGGCGGCACGGATGTTGTCATTGACGCGACAGGAATCGAGGAATGTATTCAGCAGAGTCTGAAGCTGGCGAGAAAGGGCGGGACGGTGGCCCTGGCAGGATACGGGCGCGGAAAGACCATGAGCATCCGTATCGATGATATTCATATCAATAATCTCCGGGTGGTCGGAGCGGGAAATAACTGGAACCAGCATGGGAAAGCGGTCTCCCTGATGGCGGACGGCCTTGTAAATATAGAGCATTTTGTGACGGATACTTTCTCCCTGGAGGAGTATGAAAAAAGCCTGGAGATGGCGAGAAAACGTCCGGAGGGCTTTGTAAAGGCGGTCTTTTTATTATGAGAACGAACAGCGTGCTTGGGATCGATCTGGGGACGTCCTCTGTGAAGGTTCTCCAGAGATATGCCGACGGCTCTGTAGCCAGGATCAGGGCGGGATATGGAGAGCTTGGCCCGCAGGGATGGTGGCAGGCCGTGAAGGCGGCGTTGGCACAGGCGGATCTGGAGACCGTGGAAGCGGTCGGGCTGTCCTCCCAGGTGGGCACCTATGTGGTGGATGAAGATGTTGTGATCGGGTGGAGCTCCGGAATCGGGGCCAAGGAGCTTAGCGGTATCAAGGACGCGTACGATGCCGGCGAATTTGTAAAAGAGATCTCCATGCCCCATCCGGACATCGCGTCCTATCCGATCCCGCGATTAAAATATATCGGGGAGAAGTACCCCGGCGCAGGGAGGGTATGCCAGCCCAAGGATCTGATCTGCGAAAAACTGACCGGGAATTTTGTGACGGATCCCTATTCATGGAGGGGACTTGCGAATCTAAAGACGAGGGAATACAGCCGCAAGTTTCTGGACGTGATCGGTTTTCCGGAAAATAAATTGCCCAGGATCATCGGCGAGACAGATCTGGCAGGGTATACGCGGCGCACAGAGCTGGGCGGGAAAGTACTGCCGGCGGGGATCCCTGTATATACGGGGCTGAACGATTATTTTTCCGCGCTGCTGGGGATGGGGATCCGGCATGTAGGGGATATGTTTGATATTTCCGGTACCAGCGAGCATCTAGGCGTCATAGAGAGGAGGCTGAGCCTCCGGACGAAGATGGTCAGCGGCCCGTATTTGAAGCATTATGTACACTACGGTGTGACCGCGTCTAGCGGCGCGTCCCTGGATTTCGGTCTGCAGCTGTACAAGACAGAGGAGATCGATCTGGACGAAATGTGCGGGAGGCGGCCGCCGGTTTTTTTGCCCTATCTGAGCGGAGAACGGGCGCCGGTCTGGGATGCCGACGCGAGGGGGATGTTTTTCGGCATTTCCGCAGGGTGTACCCGGGAGGAACTGGCCTACGGGGTTCTGGAGGGCGTGGTGTTCAGCCTGTACCATATTTATGAGCATATGGGAAAGCCGGAGGCCGCCCGGATAAAGGTGGCCGGCGGGGCGGCGGTGAATCCTGTGCTCAACCGTCTGAAAGCGGAGATGTTCCGGATCCCGGCGGATATCCAGGAAGAGACGGATTCCTCCGCTCTGGGAGCGGTAATGATCGCTTCCGTCGGCGCGGGCTGGTTTGCGGATACGGACGATGCGGCGAAACGGGTGTGCAGGACAAAGGCGCGGATAGAACCCTCCGGAAAATACGGGGACTGGCTGCAGAGCAGATTCGCCGTTTATAAGGACATGTATCCGGCGGTAAAAGAACAGTATAAGAAATTGGTAGTGTAAAGTAGCCTATGAAAAACTGGAGTCAAAAAAATAGGCTCCATTAG
>CAJUQO010000028.1:0-11361 GCA_910588295.1 uncultured Lachnospiraceae bacterium
ATCTATTTCTGCCTGATTGATTTCCCGATCTTTAATGTGGCGGATATTTACGTGACCTGTTCTTGTGCACTGGCCCTGATTCTGGTATTTTTTTACTATAAGGACGAAGAATTTGATTTTCTGTTTGGCAAAGAGAAAGGGAAGGCTTCATGAACCGGATGGTATTTACTGCCGATGGAGACGGGGATCGGGTCGATGTGTTTCTAAATGAGCGGATTCCTGGTTTCTCCCGCTCGTATTTGCAGAAATTAATCAGCAGCAGTTGCGTTGCTGTCAACGGAAAAACCGTAAAAAGCAGCTACAGGCTTGTTTCGGATGACGCTGTTGTAATAGAAATACCCGACGAGGTAAAACCGGATATCCGTCCAGAGCCGATTCCCTTGGATATTCTCTATGAGGATGAGGATCTGCTGGTGGTTAACAAACCCAAAGGAATGGTGGTACATCCTGCCGCCGGCCATTACAGCGGCACCCTGGTTAATGCTATTTTGTATCACTGTGAGGGTTGTCTGTCCGGCATTAACGGTGTCCTGCGGCCCGGTATCGTTCACCGCATAGACCGGGATACTACAGGTTCCCTGGTCGTATGCAAAAACGACATGGCCCATCACGCTCTGGCGGAACAGTTAAAGGCCCACACCATCCATCGCCGTTATCGGGCCATTGTGTGGGGACGGATCCCCGAAGATGAGAGAACCGTGGAGGCTCCCATCGGCCGCCATCCCACAGACAGGAAGAGAATGGCCGTCAACTATAAGAACGGAAAAAATGCTGTGACCCATTATCGGGTTTTACAGCGCTTTTCCTCCTTCACGTACATTGAGTGCTGTCTGGAGACGGGCCGTACCCATCAGATTCGGGTTCACATGGCTTCCCTAGGACATCCCCTGCTGGGCGATGCCGTCTATGGGCCGATAAAATCTCCTTTCCGTCATCTGGAAGGTCAGTGTCTCCATGCCATGACACTGGGCTTTATCCATCCCCGTACAGGGAGCTATCTGGAGTGCACGGCACCCCTGCCGGAATATTTTGAAAATCTTTTGGACAAGCTATAAAAAATATGTAGTCTTATTCCCGCAGGCGGACTATTTAATTGCCGTCATTTTTCATATCTGTTTATCCTTTTAGGCCAGCCGGGAAATTCCTGATTCAATATGGCCCCAAATATTCGCTCTCTGGCGCCCGGATTGTTTCGGTAAATGCCGGAGAGCAGTTCTTTTGTTGATTCCCTTTTGGTAAAACCGTCTGCCGCGCAGTAGCTCTTTGTCACAGGCAGACCCATATCGCGGCTGTATGAGGCGATTTCTGCTTCATCCACGAAAAGCAGGGGGCGTATGACGGTCAGATCGGTTCGATCCAGATAGGTACGCGGAGAAAAGGTGTTGATGCGCCCCTCGTAGATCAGGGACATGAATAGTGTCTCAATAATATCATCCTTATGGTGGGCATAGGCCACTTTATTGCAGCCGCGGGCTTTTATGGCCTCGTTTAATGCGCCCTTCCGCATCTTTGCACAGAGGGAGCAGGGATTTTTCTCTTTCCTTTCTTCAAAGATAATCCGGGAAATCTCTGTTTTTACACAAGTGTAGGGTACATTCAATTTGTTACAGTATGCCTGAATCCCTTCTGTGTCAAAACCGGGATTGCCCAAATCCACTGTAATGGCCTCCAGAGTAAAAGGGCTAGGGTAGAAGCGTCTGAGACCATGAAGGGCCGTGAGCAATGTCAGACTGTCCTTTCCCCCGGAAATGCCCACGGCTATTTTATCATGAGCATCAATCAGCCTATACTCATCCACGGCTTTTCGGGTATAGCTGAGAAGTTTTTGTGTATTCATAGTGTATGTCTCCCTTTGTTTTTTTGTTAAACTTTGGCTATTATAACACAGAGCGGGAGAAGAGTTCTATAATATTTGTCCCCATAGGTTTTACTATAAAAATTTCATAAAAGAGATGCAGAAGAGAAAAGCTGTGTTATAATGGAAGACAAGCGTATTCCTGGCTGGCCGCTACTGGCTCAATCATGGACAGGCTATATGGAAACGGGGACAGGTGACAGACTATATGAAATTTAAAATTGACAAAAAGTATATCAGTTGGGGCGTAACTGCCTTCTGTGTGGTTGCCGCAAGCATTATCTTTTATTCGTTGATCTTTCGGCTGGATGGTCTGATCCGAAGGCTGGGCTCACTGTATAATATCCTGGCGCCCATCCTTTTTGGGGCGGTGATCGCCTATCTTTTGAATCCGATAATGAAATTTCTGGAAAATAGTGTGGTAAAATTTTGTAAATGGCGGAGCCTTGAGCCCAGGGAGAAGCTGGGGAAAATAATGCGTCTAGCTTGTGTGATTTTATCCCTGTTTTTTTTCTATGCCTGTATTTACGCCCTGTTTGCCATGCTGGTTCCTCAGCTCATGGACAGTATTATTAACCTGATTAATAGTTTCCCGCGCTATGCGGTAAATATACAGGATTGGCTGATCCAGTTATTCCGTGATAACCCGGATCTGGAAAATTCGGCCAGCGGTCTTATGGAGACGGCTATTGAAAAAGCGGAATCCTGGCTTAACTCTCTTCTTCCGCGATTGCAGGATTTCATGAAGCTTTTTTCTTCCCGGGTATTTGATGTCCTTATATTTCTGAAAAATGTGATTATCGGCAGCATGATCTCTATCTATTTCCTGTATGGGAAAGAATCCTTTCTGGCCCGGGGAAAGAGACTGCTCTATGCCTGCATTCCCAAAATAGAGGTTGCAAACAATATATTGCGGGATCTCCGGTTTGTGGAGCGTACTTTTGGCGGATTCTTTGTGGGTAAAATGATTGATTCTGTGATCATCGGGCTGCTGTGCTACATTGGCACGACGATCTTAAGTATGCCTTATGCGCTGCTGGTGAGCGTGGTGGTCGGAGTGACGAATATCATACCGTTTTTTGGCCCCTTTATCGGTGCCATTCCCTGCGCATTGCTGATTTTATTAGTCAGCCCGCTGAAATGCCTTTATTTCATTATATTTATACTGGTTCTCCAGCAATGTGACGGTAATTTTATCGGGCCCAAGATTTTAGGTAATTCCACAGGATTGTCCAGCTTTATGGTGGTGGTGGCAATCCTGGTTGGCAGCGGCTTTTTCGGGGTGGTGGGTATGATCATCGGCGTCCCGCTGTTTGCAGTGATCAGCCAGATCTGCAGCAATGCCATTGAGCGCCGCTTGAAAAAGCATCATCTTCCCCTTGAAATAGAAAATTATGATGATCTTAACCATGTGGACGAGCAAACCAGAAAGCCATGTAAGGAGGCCATGCAGCCATTTGACCGCTCCCAGGTATTCCGCTATGGTGTACGTGGAAACCGTCTTTCTGACCCAGATACGGATGATGAAATCCTGCCGGCATATATTATTCGAAAAGCTTCAAAAAGGAGGCACCAGACAAATATACCACATTTGCGAGAGGACAGCTTTGTAGAGGTTCGAAAAGCCTCAGAATTTGGAAAGATTGAAGAAGATGGGGATTCTGAAAACTGCGGGAATAAAGAGTAATAAACGCAAAAACAATTCTATGTAAATATAGATTTCAGGTGGAGAAAGGAAATAAACATATGAAATTGGTCGTTCAGCGGGTGACAGAGGCTTCTGTCACCGTGGATCAGAAAATTACAGGACAGATTGGTAAAGGATTCCTCGTTCTGATTGGAGTGGGGGAGAAGGATACAGAAGAAATTGCTGATAAATATATTCGTAAACTGCTGAACCTGAGAATTTTTGAGGATGAAAACGGTAAAACCAACCTTTCACTGAAAGATGTAGGCGGTGAATTGCTGCTGGTGTCCCAGTTTACCTTATATGCTAACTGCAGTAAGGGCAACCGCCCCAGTTTCATTGAAGCCGGAGCGCCCGAAAAAGCAGAAACCCTTTATAATTATATTATCACGGAATGCCGAAAACAAGTGCCGGTGGTCGAGACAGGCATATTTGGGGCTGAGATGAAGGTCAGCCTGGTAAATGACGGCCCTTTTACAATTCTGCTGGATGAACATCTTTTTGCTTAATATGGATGGAAAATATCCGGCTTATCCCTTTCCCGGATTTTGCGCGGTTTCCATCCCTAGCGGCCTGTCAGGCTTCCGACTCCCGTAACCGGACTGCGGCGGCCGCCCGTCTGCGCCGATTGTCATCCATAGCCGCATAATGTTTCCGGGTGGTATTTACGTCCTTATGGCCCAACACATCGGCTACCAGATAGATATCGCCGGTTTCCTGATACAGGGACGTACCATAGGTGCTGCGAAGCTTATGGGGGGTGATTTTTTTTGTGCCTGTAACCTCTCGGGTATATTTTTTGACGAGATTTTCCACGGCCTTGACACTGATGCGTTTTCTCTGGGTAGAATAGAAGAGAGCGTGTTCGTGTCCTGCCACAGGCGTGATTCCTTCACGGATCTTCAGGTACTTCCGAAGCGCCTTTTCTACCTCATCGCCAAAATACACATACATCTCGTTTCCGCCTTTTCGCGTAACCTTAACAGCATTATTCTTAAAATCCACATCTTCGATATCCAGACCGACACATTCGGACACACGGATACCTGTGCCCAAAAACAGCGTGATCAGCGCCAGATCTCTTTCTTTTGTCTTTTCATAGTAAGTTTTTTTCTGGCCGGTCAGCTTTTCTCCGCATGATTCCACATAATCCAGGAGGGAGGCCACTTCATCGGCATCCAGGCGGATGATCGCCTTATCATGGATCTTGGGCATGTCGATCAGGACAGTGGGATTAGTCTGAATCATTTCCTTACGGTAGTAATAAGCGTAAAAGCTTCTGAGAGCCGATATTTTGCGTTTTAAGCCCCGTTCGCTGTTGGTTATGACCTGATCCTCATGTGTATCATAAAGTTTCAAATACTCCATATATTCCTCAATGTCGAGGGCTTTGACCTGATCCAGCGTATCAATGGGCAGATCCTGCATAGAAGCGCCCTCCAGGGACGGATTCTGTGTCAGCAAAAACTGGAAAAAGATCCGTATGTCATACGCATAGGAAATCCTGGTCTGGGTCGTTGTCGTGGCGTCAATAGCCCGGAAATAGTCCCGGCAGAAAGCCGGCAGCGTCCGTAAAACCTCCCGCAGCTTCAAAATATTTTCCCGGTCACGCTGGGTATGATAAGTGGTTCGCTCAGCCATAATCTGTATGTCTCCTTATTTTTTTGTTTATCTATTCCAAAAACTCGTGTTTGGCGAATAGATTATACCATATCTCCATCAGCTCTGCAAGGGAAAAATCGCCAGTGTAATCCATGATCCACAGGGAAATACTTATAGAGAATAAACTGCCGAAAACAAAAAGTGATTTCAGGAGGTGTTTTGATGAAATATAAAGATACTAGCCAAGACCGCTACCATACAGATACTACAGAGGATCTTTTATGTACCTCCAGCGCCACGGACTGTACCGGCCTGATACCTGCGGGGATCACAGATGATGAGCTGGAGGCTTATGAACAGCTCTACCCCTACCTGCCTGTCCGCTCCGGAGATACTATCAATAAAGAACATCGGAACAAAGAAACGATCTAAGATCGTTTTCATAACCACACGAGCTTCGTCCCGACACGCAGACATTGTATTGGCAGATTCCTGCGGGGAAAAATCGAAATGAAGTTCGTGTGGTTATCATGGGAGTAACAGATATATCTTCATCTTCCGTGCATCCCACGGGGATTGTGTTATGCCGGATGATACAAAGCTGATTCAGAAAATAAAACTTGTTTTACGAACTATTTGTACTCTTCATCATAATAAGGAATAACCAGCATCTCTCCCGCATAAATCGTCTGGCTAGACAGATGATTGATACTGCATAATTCTTCTATATACTGACTGCGGCTGTCGTACTCATAGGAAACATATTGGCCCGCTATATCCCACAGAGAATCTCCCTTTTCCACTAAAATATGCGTGTAATATTTGTATCGATTCTTTTCAGCCGCGTCCACAGTGCTATGGATACAAAGGGACATCGTGCACATAAGTCCTGCCAGCAAAAGCAAACTGATGACCGCAAACACGATCCTGCTCTCCTGCCTTTTTTCCGCTGTCTTCATATCATAACCCTCCTCATTTCAAGAACGTGTGTTCCTTTTTCAGCTTGAAGTATATCAGTAGAACGTACGTTTGTCAACAGGAAAAAATATTTTTTTCGAACTTGCATTCGGAACGTATGTGTGATAAGATAAAAAAAATATAATGCATGGCATATCTATTAACCATACCAATACAAGTCAGGAGTTCAGTTATGTCTAAAGGAAATATTTCGTCCAAGCAACAGGAAATTTTAGATTTTATCAAGCAGGAAATCTTAAACAGAGGTTTCCCGCCCTCTGTGCGGGATATCTGTGAGGCGGTTCATCTGAAATCAACCTCTTCCGTCCATGCCCATCTGGGTACACTGGAGAAAAACGGATATATCCATCGGGATCCCACGAAGCCCCGCGCTATCGAGATTCTTGACGATGATTTCAATCTGTCCCGCCGTGAAATGGTCAACGTCCCCATTCTGGGCCGTGTGGCTGCCGGTGAACCGCTGCTGGCTGTTGAAAATATAGAGGATTACTTTCCTATTCCCACAGAATATGTCCCCAATACAGAACTTTATATGCTTCAGGTCAAAGGTGATAGTATGGTCAATGTCGGTGTCCTGAACGGAGATCATGTCCTTGTCCAAAAGCAGTCTACCGCCTCCGACAGTGAAATGGTGGTGGCTATGGTCGGCGATTCTGCTACGGTAAAAACATATTACAAAGAGGACGGTTACTATCGTCTTCAACCGGAAAATGATTACATGGAGCCGATTATTGTGTACGGCGAGCTTCAGATTTTAGGCAAAGTCATTGGCGTATTTCGCTTTTTCAAATAATTTTGCAAGATGCAGGAAATAGAATCTGTCACTCACCTTTTTTATATCAGGACATAAAAAATGAGCAGGGCATATCATCTTTTTATGCTCTGCTCTTCATACAGGCGTCTCTGTCCGGCGTACAAGTATTTCAAAATTCTGTCATTTCCTTCCGGCGCCTGACCATTTCACAATTCTGTCATTCTTTTCCGGCGCTTGCTTGATTCATAATGCCGTCTCTCTTTTTCCGGTCTGGCAAGTCTGTTTCCAGATTTATCACTCTCCTGCCCTATTGCATTTCATCCACAATATTATGTAGCCATACTCCCTTCTTCACTAGTATAAAACCAATAATGGCCTTCAGGCTGTCCGTAAGCTGTACGAAAAAGTATATCCACAAAATGGACAATGTCGTGAATTTGGCCAAGGAAAAAGCAGTCACCACATTGACACACCACGTAAATACGCTGTCAAAAAAGAAAGCGATCACCGTCTTACCTCCCGACCGGAGAGTAAAATACAAAGCGTTCAGCAGAGCGCTCTGCGGGATAAACAAAGCCGTGATCATGATCAGCCGCATGGCCATCAACCGTATATCCCCGGACGTATTGTAAAAGTTCGGAAATACCGGCGCAATGGCAAACATCACGACAGCCACTCCGGTGCACAGAAGCACAGAGAAAACAATTAGCTTTGTATCTGTTTCTCTCGCATTTTTCATATCGCCGGCGCCCAGGATCTGCCCTACAATAATGGCCACGGCCTCTCCCATAGCCACAAAAGATATGTTAAATAGATTTGCTATGGTATTGGAGATGTTAAGGGCGGCGACCACATTTAAGCCTCTCAGAGAATAACATCCTGCCAGGGAAGCCATTCCGGCGGCCCAGAAAGTCTCATTAAAAAGAAGCGGTGTTCCTTTAATAATGATTTTTTTAACCACATTTCCAGGGATTGCCATGGTACGGTACAACCCTTTCACAAAGGGATTCTCCCCCGGATTGCGATGGGTAGCTACAACGATAATTGCCGTTTCAACCACCCGAGAGCAGACAGTCGCAACGGCGGCCCCCCGCACCCCCCAGGCCGGAAATCCGAATTTCCCGTAGATCAGCATGTAATTAAATACTAAATTGATCAAAATAGCAGCTATGCCCGCTTTCATGGGCAGCACCGTCTTGCCGCATTCCCGCAGCGTACTGGCATATACCTGTGTAACCATATAAAAGGGAAGCCCTGCCAGCATGATCAGCATGTACTGTCTGCCATAATGCAATGTCGCCTGGATACTTTCTGCAATTCCCTCTCCTTTCAGATACATACTGATCAGAGTGGGGCCGCCTGCTACGCATATGCCGAAGGCCAGCAGCGTCACCGTTATGCCTACCCAAAGTTTAAAACGGACAGTATGACGGATTCCCTCCATGTTCTGCTGCCCATAATACTGGGCTGTAAAAATCCCTGCACCGGAGACAGCCCCGAAGATGCAGAGATTGTATACAAATAATATCTGATTTACGATTGACACCCCGGACATGGATTCAGTTCCAATCTGTCCGATCATAATATTGTCAAGCATATTCACGAAATTTGTAATACCGTTTTGGATCATGATGGGGATGGCGATCATGAATACTCTTTTGTAAAACCGGGCGTCACCGAAATACTTCTCTCTTATCCGCTGCATGATTTGTCCTCCTTAGTGAATTTCTTTTTTGCGAGTGTCAGTCCAGTATAGTGGATACCTAGGCGAAAGTCAAGAAAAAGGACAGCATATGTATATTTACATACCCTGTCCTTTGGCTGACGCTTATCTAACCATTTATAATGTCGGGAAGATCTCTTCGACATCCACATCCATCAATGATGATACATCAAAGCTTTTTAATATCTTCTACCGTTATCAGGCTTCCGTCTCCCCAGATCCGTTCCAGATCATAAAACAGGCGGTTTTCTTCATCGAAGATATGAATGATAATATCGCCATAATCCATCAGGATCCAGTTGGCGGTGTCATAGCCCTCAAGCTTGCATTCATGTCCGGCCCGGCCCAGCGTTTCTTCCACGTTATCGCAAAGAGCCTGTACCTGGTTGCGGTTATTGCCCCCGGCGATCAGAAAATAATCCGCCAATGTGGATATTTTTTCAATGTTGATCACCTTGATATTCTCTGCTTTTTTGTCTTCCAGCGCCTCAACAGCCATTTTCACCATTTCCAGGGATTGGTTCATTTATCTCTCCTCCTTGTCCTTCATACAGCGAGCGATAATAATCGCAGGCCTGTTTTGTGTTTTCCTCCACCTCGGCGTTTGCCTTTTGCAGATACTCCAGCGTATCCCGACATATTACATACATACAACGATCCAGATCCTGAAATGCCAACCGGCGTACCTCTGGGAGGTCAGATGCCTTTGCTCTTCCCGGTTCCATATAATCAGCAATAAATATGATTTTTTCCAATCGGGACATCAGGGGTTTTCCTGTCGTATGCCACCGGATAGCCAGCAAAACATCCGGATCTTTGACATGATATTTGTGTTTAGCCAGCCAGGCCCCTAATTTTGCATGGAGCATAAATGGATGTCGTTCCTCATAACTGCTGACCGGAATGTGATGATTCCGGCATATTTTCAGTTTTTTCTTGTTTGGTACGCATTTGGCGCAGTCATGAAGCAGCCCTGCCACTTCTGCACGCTCCATATCCTCGCCGTGGGCCATAGCCAGTGCGGCGGCGGTGAACATAACGCCCAACGTGTGCTGATATCGATCATGATCCAGTTCTTTTTTCATGAGCTTCTGCAAATGCGCCAGGTTATATTCTGCCAATAGTATCAGTCCTTTCCTCTCCAGTATATATGGTTTTCCTCTATAAAGTCAATCACGGAATCGGGAACATAGTATCTGATCGTTCTTCCCTCTGCCACCCAGGCCCGAAGCTGGCGTGACGAAATATCTATATCACGGGTACTCAGACGAATAAATTCACTGTGGAAACGCCGGCTGTGCATCCGAATCTCATAATCCAGCAGTTCCTCATCCGTATGGTTCCGCGTTGCCACGACAATAGACGCGCAGGCGCAGATCCGTTCCGGATGGAACCATCCCTTGAAATCATAGAGGGAGTCCGCCCCTATGATAAAATAATATGCTTCATCCGGATTTGCCTCTTTTAACTCCTCCAGGGTCTGATACGTGTAGCTGTATCCCTCCCGCACCATTTCAACCAGAGATAATTCAAAATGGCTGTTGTCGGCAATGGCCCGCCGCACCATTTCAACCCGCTGTTTATCCGTGGCCCGTCCTTCCCGCTCTCTTTTATGGGGGGGATTTCCCGCAGGTAAAAACAGCACTTTTTCCAGATCTAACTGCTGGCAGGCATTCTCGGCAATCACCAGGTGCCCGATGTGGATAGGATCAAATGTCCCGCCCATGATTCCGATTTTTTTTCCGCTGCTGTTCATAGAATCCTCATGTTACGGTAAAGTAATCTTCTTTTTCTTATCCTTTCCCTCACGATACAGAACAATCTTCTTGCCGATTACCTGCACCACCTGGGAACGGGTTCGCTCCGACAGAATGGAAGCCAGCTCATGGGGATCATCCGCACAGTTCTGCAGCACGCTGATCTTGACCAGCTCTCGGGCGGCCAGGGCCTCGTCCACCGCTTTTGTAAGCTCCGGTGTCAGGCTGGCTTTTCCCATCTGAAATATAGGCTCTGTGTTCATGGCAAGGCCTTTTAGATACGCTCTCTGTTTGCTTGTCATCCGTATTCTCCTCTTCTCTCTTTAAAAATCAGCATATAAGTATCGTAACCGTTTCGTTCCCCCCTGATCGGCTAGGCTATTTGTAATAGTTAAATTCCAGGCCGTACATGCGCACGGTATCACCTTCACGGACACCGGCCTTCTCCAGATCAGCCAGGATGCCGCTCTCTTTCAGGAAACGCTGGAAAAAGGCGAATCCCTTTTCTGAATCCAGATTCGTGTATCCCAGCATTTTTTCAATCTTCGGCCCCTCCGCCACATACACAGGCCCATCCTTTTCCTCAATGCGCTCTACCGTATAGGGCAGGGATTCGGTCAGCAGCATATCCTCCGGATAAAATTCCTGCTCAAAGGTCACAGGCTCGGCCGGACAATCCGCAAGAAGCTTTTGGACATGGAACAAAAGTTCCCGGACCCCCTGTCCGGTAACGGCTGAGATAGGATAAACCTCGACACCCCGGGGCTCAAATTCCTTTTTCAGGCGGGCAATGGGATCTTCGTCTTCCTCATAAATGGCATCTGTTTTATTGGCCGCAATGACCTGGGGCCTGTCCGCAATCTGTGCATTGTAGGCACGCAGCTCCTCATTGATCTTATGAATATCCTCTACCGGGTCACGCCCCTCTGTAGAAGCCGCGTCAACGATATGGGTAATGGTGTAGTTATCAATCCAGAAGTAATGTTCGGAGAATTAGATAACCTT
>CAJUQO010000028.1:11371-43329 GCA_910588295.1 uncultured Lachnospiraceae bacterium
GTCATCGGTCCGCGTCAACGATATGGATGATTACCCGGGTCCGCTCAATATGGCGTAGAAATTCATGGCCCAGCCCCAGCCCCTCGGAGGCGCCTTCAATCAGCCCCGGTATATCCGCAATGACAAATCCGCCGCCCTCCAGATCCACTACGCCCAGATTTGGCGTAATGGTTGTAAAATGATAATTGGCTATCTTAGGCTTGGCATTGGTGACACGGGACAGGAATGTAGATTTACCCACATTGGGAAAGCCCACCAGTCCTACATCGGCAATCACCTTAAGTTCAAGGCGTACCTCCAGCTCCCGGGCGGCCTGTCCGGCCTGGGCATATTTGGGTACCTGCATAGTGGCGGTGGCATAGTGCATATTACCTTTCCCGCCACGGCCTCCCTTGAGTACGACCTGTCTGTGGTTTTCACCGGACATATCCGCCACGATCTTCCCAGTGCCGGTCTCAATGATCACTGTGCCCTCCGGCACTCTCAAAATGATATCTTCCCCATCCGAACCATGGCAGCGGCGTTTGCCTCCCTCCTGGCCGTCTTTTGCCGTGTATTTTCTCTTATGACGGAATTCCGAGAGGGTGTTGAGGCCCTTATCCACCTCAAATATGACGTCACCCCCCCGGCCTCCGTCCCCGCCGTCGGGGCCTCCGTTTGGCACGTACAGCTCCCGGCGGAAGCTCACATGCCCATCCCCGCCCTTCCCGGATCGGATGCTTATGGTCGCTCTATCTGCAAACATAATACCTCTTTTCTGCAATTTCAAAACTGTGCTTAAGGCGCGTTGAATACTGAACAATCATGATTATTTATTGTTCCCAGTTGTCATACCAATTCTACACTAACTTTACATAAAATACAAATAGAAATTACCATTGCTGCTCTGCCCGGCTTCTTTACAAGGAAACATCCGATTCCCGCTCACGGATGTAGATAATCGTTTTCAAACATTCTCTATATCTACGATTTCCGACAGCAGTATGCGGGTTCCATCTGTCAGGATGACAGCCCGCTCACAGGGATCCAGCTTCTTAACATGCCCTTTAAGTGTCACGTAGGCGCCGCCCTCTTTCCGCTCATCTGCCTGAAAACAAGTAAATACAGTTTCCCCGGATGGCCCTTCCCGGGCCAAAACCCTCTGCAGTTTCTCATCCAGCAGCCTCTTTGCATCCTCGTCCAGCTCCCTCCTCTCGCTGGTAAGCCGTTTTTCTTCCCGTACGGCCTCCTCATAGCCGGTAAGGGCCGAAAAAGGAGAAAACTGTGCTGCCCGGTCTGACAGCGGCATATGGGGATGGGAAAGGGAAACATGGTGGGGAAGCTCCAGGATATCTTCGTAAGTCACGCTTTATGCCCTCCGATCTGCCGGTTCCGTTCTATAGTCATAGCGCCTTTTTCCAGATTCATCCCTTTAAGAACAGCGTTTTTCCCAAATCTTCTCTTGATATCCAGCATGGCTCTCTGCATCTTCCTCTCCCGCTCCAGTTCGGCTGCTTCTTGCTCTTTCTGCTTTTGCAGTATTTTATAATCCGTAAAAAGATCCATCTGCTCACCAAAAACTGCCTGGGCCGCCTGATTTTCCTTTACTACACGGCCCGCGGCGATGGCAACCCTCCGAATCAGAAGCCTTTTGTCCACAATCTGATCGTACAGCTCGCTCACAGCATGCATTAACAGCCTTGCGGAAGAAGTCTGCCGCCCCAGATTTGCCGTACCGTGGGCGTGTTTGGGCACACGGCGTCCGAAATGATCCGTAGTAACAGGGCCTTTATACTGTCTGCGGATTTCCGGGTCGGACAGATTTTCTATGTCATATCCCACCGTCAGCACAATCTGATCCGTCACCAGCTCTTTATCCAGCAAATCCAGCGCCAGAACATCCGCCATTTCCCGCACAATCAGACGGCCATGGGCAAAATCATAGGGACAGTGAAGTACCTGGCCGGAACCCAGGCTGTTTGACTGCGGTTTGTAGGTTTTCACATCAGCAACGGAACAAGGCTCCCAGCCCCAGGCATGGTCAATGAGCAGCTCCGCGTTGATGCCAAACAGCCGGTACAGTAAGTCTTCATTATAATAGTCCGTCGGTTTTCCCAAAGAACATCGTGCCACATCCCCCATCGTAAACAGTCCGTTCTGTTCCAGCTTTTTCGCATATCCCCGGCCTACCCGCCAAAAATCTGTGAGGGGCCGATGGCCCCATAGAAGTTTCCTGTATGTGATCTCATCCAGACTGGCAATACGCATCCCATCACTGTCCGGACTAATCCGTTTGGCCATAATATCCATGGCAATTTTGCAGAGATAAAGATTCGTACCGATCCCCACTGTGGCTGTAATGCCTGTGTCCCGCAGTACTTCCTGTATCATCTGCTTTGCAAGATCATGGGCCGTAAGTCCGTAAAGGGCCAGATAATCCGTCACATCCATAAAAACCTCATCGATGGAATACACATGGATATCTTCAGGGGCGATATATTTCAGATAAATACCATAAATCTTTGTGCTGTACTCCATATAAAGGGCCATCCGCGGCGGAGCCGTGATATAGGCCAGTGAGAGCTCCGGAGATGACCAGAGCTCCCCGTCATCCCAGGATTCCCCCGCAAAAGCTCCTCCGGGCGCCTTCAGTCTGCGTTCCCCATTGATCTCTCTGACCCTCTGCACCACCTCGAAAAGCCTTGCCCGCCCCGGAATGCCATAGGCTTTAAGCGAGGGCGACACCGCCAGACAGATTGTTTTTTCTGTCCGGCTTCTGTCCGCCACCACCAGATTCGTCGTTAAAGGATCCAGCTTTCGCTCAGCGCATTCCACCGAAGCATAAAAAGATTTCAAATCAATAGCCATATATACGCGAGTATTATCCGCCATCGCTGAATGTCTCCTTTCAGATCATGTTGTCCGTTTTGCGTTCCTGATCGGAACGTATGTTCTTTGATATTTTATCAGAACTCACGTTCTTTTTCAAGGGCGAAGGCACTGTAAAAAGCAGGGAAAAAAGTAACAGCAAATCTCCCGCGGTATTCAAAAAACACACAAAAATCCGCAAAAAAAAGAACCCCAGACCACACCGGCCTGAAGCTCTCTTCTTAAAATCTTATTCTGCTGCCACCGGAACGATGGACACCTGTTTTTTGTCCCGGCCCTTTCTCTGGAACCGTACAATACCGTCAGCCTTGGCATACAGGGTATCGTCTCTGCCGATGCCCACATTTACGCCCGGATGGATCTTTGTTCCGCGCTGTCTGTACAGGATATTTCCGGCCTTTACAAACTGCCCGTCAGCTCTCTTCGCGCCAAGTCTCTTGGACTCGGAATCACGGCCGTTCTTGGTGGAACCGACACCTTTTTTATGAGCGAAAATCTGAAGGTTTACTCTCATCATAGTTTCATACCTCCTTGGTCATTATCTCTATAAACGTATCTCCATACGATTGCCGAATGCCCTCAAGGCCGAGACAAAGGGATCGCATCAACAGCTTTGTGCCCGGGGACGCTTCCTCATCCACGGTGATCTCCATAAATCCGTCTCCGTCATCACAGGTAAAATCATCCTCCGTAAACGTCTCGATGGAATTTACTGTGTTGACCATCAAAATGGAAACGGCCGCGCAGATGATATCCTGTCCTTCCCCGGCATAACCGGCATGGCCCTTCACAGTGACCTTTATGCATTCCTGATTCTTTTCAGCTATCTGAATATGGATCATAACAGCGGGATCAGGCGTTGATCTTTTCGATCTTTACAGCTGTGTACTGCTGCCTGTGTCCGTTTTTCTTGTGATAGCCAGTTTTTCTCTTATACTTGTAAACGATAACTTTCTTGGCCTTACCGTTCCCAAGTACAGATGCCGTCACGGTCGCTCCGGCAACGTCGCTGCCCACCTTGAGGCCTTCGTTGCTCACGGCCAGCACCTGATCGAAAGTAACTGTCTCACCGGACTCCACGCCGAGCTTCTCCACTTTGATAATGTCACCCTCGGATACTTTGTACTGTTTACCACCTGTTGCAATAATTGCGTACATATGGCACCTCCTATGAACTTACTCGCCAGATGTGGTGACTCCGAAGAGTCTTATACCTCTCTGTGCGGCATACTCGAATATCCTAACACAAGAAAATCCCCCAGTCAAGCGATTTTCCCTGAGTTTTCGCATTTTCAATAACAGTTCAGCCCTCGTCTGAACTGTTACCATTTTCAACCTGTATTTCTGTCTATGCTCCGGCATCTGCGGCAGAGACGGATGAATCTGCTTTTCCTTCCTCTGTGGTTCTCAGCGAATGTATCCATATCCCTCTTTTGAATACCGCCATGGAAATCCCCCAGCGCAGACATTCCTCCAAAGACAGGATAAAGTATACATACGGGATGGACAGCTTCCACACAAAGGCGGCCAACAGCCCCAGAGGTACACCCGCGAACCATGTACCGATAAAATCAATCCACATGATGTATTTTGTTTTTCCGCCGCTTCGAATGATCCCGCCGCCCAAAATCATATTCTGCACCTTTACCGGGGCAATCAGGGCAAAAGCCAGAAGGATCTGGCGGGCCAGCTCCTGCACATCACTCTCCACCCGGAATATTCCTGCATAAAAGCTTCTGGCCGCTATAAGGAACAGCGATAAGATCAGTGATCCCCCAAACCCTAAAAGCATCAGCCCTACGGACTCTTTTTTTGCCCTTTCGTACTCTCCCTTTCCCAATGTTTTGCCGATCATGATACCCGCCGCCTGGGAAATTCCGCTGAGAGCACCGATCAAAAGCGTCTGGACGGGTATAGTCAGCGTCATGGCGGCGCAGGGATCTGTGCCCATATTCCCATAGATTGCGGCATACACATTTTCCCCAAGGCTCCACAGAAACTCACAGATCAGAAGAGGACACAAAATCCCAAGATATTGTACCCTGCTTTCCCTGTCAAAACGCCAGAGAAAGCTAAGGCGCATATCCTGTTTCCGATACTGCCGGATGAAGAGAATCAGGATCAGTCCGCAGGCCGCAAACTGGGATATGACAGTGGCCAGCGCCGCGCCCTTTATGCCGAGAACGGGAAATCCACCCTTCCCGAAGATCAGCAGGTAGTTCAGCCCCGTGTTCAGAAGCACGGATAGCAGGCTTGCATACAGCGGGAGGGATGCCGCTTCCATGCAGCGAAGCAATACCGACGTGATACTGCCCAGGGCCATGGGAAGATAGGAAAAGGCATAGATCCGCAGGTATTCCCCCGCCAGTCTCTTTGTTCCCGCATCTTTGGTATACAGCTGCATAATATTTTCCGAAAAAAATACGCACACGAGAAAAAAGAACAGCGCGACTCCGGCGGCAATCCCGGTGTTCGCGAAAAAGCTTCTGCTGGTCTCCCGCTCATTCTTCTGTCCGGTATACTGGGATATCATGATGCCTGCCGCTGTCGCCACAGCCCCCAGAAGCACGGAATAGAGGGACGCGAATTTTCCTCCCAGCCCGACTCCCGCAATGCTCTGGCTTCCCAGTTGCCCGATCATCAACTGGTCTATGACACTGAAAGAAGACTGCAGCAGCGACTGCAGAGCCACCGGCAGCGCAATCCTGGCTACACGGCTATAAAAATGATTTTTCATGATCCTTAAACCTCCATGTGTTTCGCTACATGTATCTTATCCGCATGGAGGCTGTTTCACAATACGTTAAACGCGTAACCCACGCCAAAAAAAGGACAGCAGATTTATGAAAAATCACAAATCCTCTGTCCTACACGAGCTGCTTTACGCTTTCTCTTTTAACCAGAGATACCGGCATTTTGATCACTGTGCTTTCGCATATCCCCGCTTTTAACTGATTCAATACCCGAACTGCCTGTCTGGCCCGCAGCATCACATCCTGCTTTACACTGGTCAGTGGCGGATACATATGTCCGCACAGCGGGATATCGTCAAACCCCACCACGGAAATATCCCCGGGCACATGGATACCGGCCCCGGCAAGAAAGTATATCAATTCGGCAGCATAATAATCCGATGCGGCAAATATGGCCGAATGCCGCAGCATGCATGATGCTTTTTCCTGGTAGAACTGACGCCTCTCTTTCTGAATCATGGGGATCTGCATAAAGTCAATCCGGGATTCTCCAAGACCGAACTGGCAGCCCTCGATCCGCTCACGATCCATGCAGGAAAAATTATCGGCAATGCACAGAACCTGCCTGTGCCCCATATCCCGCAAGTAGGCGCCCACCTGTCGGCCGCCGTCATAATTATCTATGATCAGATTACATATGGATTCCGCCTTTGTAAAATAACCGTCATACACAACGAACGGAATATGCATGGACTCCCGCAGCTTTTGATAATCCTGCTCGCAGAAGCCCATGACTACAAGCCCGTCCATATTCCACATAGACGCAAAACGGGGAATCTCATTCCAGTCCGCCGTCACCTTTACCATCATAAAATATCCGGAACGATTCAGCTCCAGTGACAGCGCATTCAGCGACGAAGCGATGAACGCATCCTCCAGCGCATGGTTTTCATATTTTTCGTGGTTATTAACCACGATCCCGATGATCCGGGAATCATTCTGTGCCAGAAGGATTCCCGCCATACTGGGGATGTACTGCCTTTTTTCCAGCAGCTCCTGTACCCGTTTTACAGTCTCGTCCGATATCTTTTTTGTCTTTCCGTGTATCACATTGGACACTGTGGCCGTGCTCACGCCCAGCTCTTCCGCGATATCGGCAATCCGGACTCTTCTTTTATCCACGGCGCACGCCTAACCCTTGACAGCTCCGGCTGCAACGCCTTTGATAATGTACTTCTGCCCTGCCAGGTAAACGATAATGATCGGGATGACTGTCAGCATGATACAGGCCATCATGGGCCCCATCTCCACTTTCCCGTAGCTTCCCCGGAAATACTGGATCAGCATGGGCACAGTCTTGTATTTTTTGATATCCAGAACCAGTGTGGGCAGTAGATAGTCGTTCCATACCCACATGGCCTCCAGAATCCCTACGGAGATCATCGTCGGTTTCAGAATATGCATATCGATCAGGAAAAAGGTATGCAGGGGGCTGCAGCCGTCGATCAGGGCCGCTTCCTCAATCTCGATGGGAATGGATTTTACAAAACCGCAGAACATGAATACGGCAAGCCCCGCGCCAAATCCCAGATAAATGATCCAGATATTGAAAGGTGTATTTAATTTCAGCTTATCCGCTGTCTGGGACAGGGTGAACATAACCATCTGGAACGGAACCACCATGGAAAATACAAACATATAATACAGCGCTTTTGAAATGATCCCGTCCACGCGGGTGATGTACCACGCACACATAGAACAAAACAGCAGGATGGCAATGACGGATGTAAGCGTGATCAGGGTACTGTAACCCAAGCTTCCGAGAAAACCTTTCGATGTAATGGCGTCCACATAATTCGCGAGTCCGGCAAAGGACTCTGAATCCGGGAGGGTAAATGCCAGGGCCGTGCTGATGGCCGACTCCTTTTTCACGGAGTTAATCAGAATCATAAAGATCGGATACAGCCATAAAATCGCGGCGGCCGCCAGCAGAATGGACAAAACTGTTTTTCCCGCTCTGTTTTTTTCTCTCATTACTGCTGCACCTCCTTAGAACGCGTTGCTCTTAACTGGATCAACGAGATGGCAATGACCAGCACACAGAAAATAACGGCTTTTGCCTGTCCGTAGCCCTTCCACTGCATACCGGAACGGGCGTAAAAGGTCTGATAGATATTCAGCGCCATCATTTCTGTCGCATGACTGGGTTCTCCCCCCGTGAGGGCCAGGTTCTGGTCGAACAGCTTGAAAGAGTTGGTCAGTGTCAGAAATACACAGATGGTGATGGAAGACATAACCATCGGTATCTTGATCCGCCACAGAATATCCCATTTTCCCGCGCCGTCGATTTCCGCCGCTTCAATCAGATCATCAGACACATTCTGTAATCCGGCGATATAAATGATCATCATATAGCCGACCTGCTGCCAGCACATCAGGATGATCATGCCCCAGTATCCAGCCGTGCTGTTCAGTGCCAGAAGCGGCTGTCCTAGGATCGCCAGAAGACAGTTGATCAGGATCTGCCAGATGTATCCTAACACAATACCGCCGATGAGATTGGGCATAAAAAATACGGTTCGGAATACATTAGTCCCCCTCAGATTCTGTGTCAGCAAAGTGGCCAGCACAAACGCCAACACATTGATGGAAACAATGGAAACTATCGCAAAAAGAACCGTAAACTTGAATGAATTCATGAAGGAGGCGTCTGTAAACGCCGCTGTGTAATTGGATATGCCTACCCAGCTTGCATTATCAACCGTCGTAAATTTGCAAAAGGACAGATACAGTCCCTGTATAAACGGAAGAATAAATCCGATAACAAAAGCGGCAAAAGTGGGGAGGACAAATATCGGTGCATAACGCTTTAATGCTTTTTCCATAGTCTCACTCCTGATTTTTTATAAAAGAAGACAGGCAGGTACCCGCCTGTCTTCCATAAATCCGTGTCCTTTATCCCTGATGGGCAAGCTCATACTCTGTCGTCCATCCGTCCACAAAGGCTGATTTCACTGCTTCCCAGTTATCATCTGTCTGATCCGCAGCATAAGCGGTCAGTGCGGAACCGACGCCGTTTTTCCACTCCTCAGAGGGAATCATGGAGAAGAACCACGCGATGGGGGTCTTGCCGGCCGCTGTCATCTCCGCATCCTGCTTCACGAACAGGTTGGATGTCTCGATGGCGCTCTTGAAGGGGATAACAAATCCCATATCCTGTCCCATGCTTGTTGTGCCCGCCTCAGAGGTTACGCACCAGTACATGAAATCAAGAGTCGCCTGGATATCCGCTTCATCTGCCTCTTTATTGACGCACCAGAAATTCTCTGTACCTGTGCACAGACCCTGGCTGGCCTCATCGCCTATGCCGACATAGATCGGAATCATGGCCAGATCATCATCTGTAAATCCGCCGTCACCGGTCAGATTGCCATACTCCCAGGAACCATTCTGGAAAAATACCGCTTCCTTGTTCAGGAATTCATTTCTCGAATCATCGCCGGTCTTCGCGGCAAGCTCGGAGGGATCGCAGGTGCTGTTATTGATATACAGATTCCATATCTGGCGATAGTTGTCGAGATATGTCCCCTGGACAGACTCGGGCAGGGCGCTGCCGGCATCCTGTGCCTCAAAATAAATCGGAAGGTTGGCAAGGTGAGTCTTGTAACGCCAGTCGGAAGATCCGTCCATACCTGCGGAGGTAAACGCCGTAAATCCGAGTTCGCCGGAACGGCCGGAGATATCTTCCGCCACTTTTTTCAGATCCTCAAAGGACTGGATATCTTCTACTTTATATCCGGCCTGCTCCAGAAGGGTTACATTGGTAATAATGCCGTAGGACTCAACCACGTAAGCGATACCTGCTACTGCGTCCCCGTCTTTCAGCGCATGCCCCTCGCTGGTCAGCTCTTTATAAACATCGCTGCCGGACAGATCATAGCAATAATCCTTCCAGTTCGCCAGACCCACCGGACCGTTTACCTGGAACAGCGTGGGAGCACCGCTCTTTCCCATCTCACTCATCAGAGTAGTCTCATACTCTCCGGATGCCGCCGTAACGACTGTGACCGGTACGCCCGTCTCTTCTGTATATGCCTTTGCGAGATCCTGCCACTGGGGATCCTGCTCCGGTTTGAAATTCAGATAGTACACAGAACCGCCGGAAGCGTCGGCTTTGCCGCTGTCGGATGCTTCTCCGGCTGATTCGGCGGCGCTGCTGCCTGCATCACCGGCAGCGCTTCCCGTTGAACCGCTATCTGAACTGCTTCCTCCGTTGCCACCGCAGCCGGTCATGAATGCAGCCGCTGCCATCATTACTGCCATACCAAGGGCTAACCATCTTTTTTTATTTTTCATATGTTCCCTCTTTTCTGAAATCTAAAACTATATATTTTCTTTATCATCTCGAAAACCGGTTTTCTTTTCGATAGTCTTATCTTACCAGCAAAAAGGAAATTCATATAACAATTACAAAACATGATTTATTAAAAAAAATACTTTTTCTTCCGCCTTTCTTATTGTTCTTCCCTGAACTGCCGGATGCTTTCATCCGCCATCTGCACAAATTCATTCGCGGAAATCTTCCCGCTGATAAGCTCCGGCAGGGTCTGCCCCAAGACTTCCTCCTGAAAAATAGAATTCCATTTCACCTGATAATTGGGGACAATCTGCGGTTCATTCTGATAGGCCCTGATATAATCTCCCTCCGCCGTGGAGGATAACTGTGCCATGCTCCGGGAGAACAGTTCATCCTTTTCCTGTTTATTTAATGCCGTCCTGAATTTAAAAAAGGCCAAAACCGCCTCTTTGACGTCCTCCCCGTAGGCGGAAACCAGGGACCAGCCGAAAGTCTCCGGTGATGATATCAGTTTGTTTCCCGGGAATGCGGAAAACCGCACCTTCTCTTTCCAGCCGTCCGGGATCTGATCCATCATCCAGTAACCGTTCGGGATCATTGCCGCCCCCCCGGAAAAAAAGTTGTTGTACGCCACGTCAAAGTCATTGTGTATGGCATCCTCTGTCGTGTAGAGGAACAGCCGCTGTAATGTCTCCGCCAGATGCAGCCCATTTTCATTTTGGTAGCTTTCCGGGTACAACTCTTTCATAAATTCCATGCCCTCCCGGGTGTCGGCAAGCTCCGCCGTGGCCAGGAGCATGGGAGCCCAGGCTGTTCCGTCCGTATGGAGCGCCAGAGGCGTAATGCCCTGCGCCATGAGCTGGTCACAGCATTCCCAGAATTCTTCCCATGTCTCCGGAAATTCCTGAATGCCCGCCCTGGCAAACAACTCCTCGTTCCAGAATATACCCGAGCAGGAAAAAGCCGCCGTGCTCAGGGGCGCCAGATAAATTTTCCCGTCCGGCTCACTGCAGCCCTCCAGCACAACGGGTTCTATCAGGTTTTTCCACTCCTCGTCGCCATAGATATAGGGTGAAAGATCCTCGATCCTTTTTTCGGTGATCATCATCTGATAAAAAGAGGGAAGCATACGCAAGTCTGTAATAACTGCGGGGAGCTTATCCGTCACGTTTTGGCGTTTCAGGTTCTGCCGGTAATCATTCTCCGTTTCCATAATCCACTCCACGTCGGCTTCACACACCCCCTTATACGCTTCATTAAATTCCTCTACCACCTTTTCTTCATTTTTCTTTCCGGTAGAGGAGTCAACGATGAAAGTAATGGGAATTTTCACAGGCGCCGTTACCGTATCCTCTTTTCCCTCCTGGCTGTTCTGGCACCCAAAGAGGCATATGCCTGCAAGCAGTACTGCCGTGCTTCGGATCATCATTTCCCCGAAACGCCTTGTCTTCCTTTTTTTATTCCTCATGGACAACCATCCTTTCCTCCGGAATTCGGATCACGCATTCTGTACCATCTTCTTGGGCATGACAGAAAAAATGAATGCCGTTTCCATATTTCAGACGCAGCCTTGTCACAATATTTACAGTTCCATAGCCATGCGTCTGGTCGGGAAACACTTTTTTCATCTGTGAAAAAGGCATATCCGCCAGCCGGTTTAAACGCTCCGCCATCTCCGTCCGGATGGGCGTGCCGTTATTGCGGACGCAGAAAACCACATCTGTGTCCTCGCTGTATACCTCAATCCGGATCACTCCGCCCTCGAATATACTGCAAAAGCCATATTTAAACGCATTTTCCACAAGGGGCTGCAAGATCAGTTTGAGAACATATGTTTGCGAGGCGTCAACCCGGCAGATGATCTCATATTGAAACAGTCTTTCGTTACGAATATGCTGGATCTCCAGGTAGTTTCTTACGTTTTCCAGCTCATCCTCCACAGTCACAATATCGCAGCCCTTGCTGAGTGACAGACGCAGGTATTTGGACAGAGCCTGGATCATCTGCATGGCCGCTTCCTCCCTGTGCATCCTGGCAAGCATATAGATCGTATCTAGTGTATTATATAAGAAATGGGGATTGATCTGGCTGATCAGCATATTCAGCTCACTGGTCCGCAGCGACTTTTCCTGCTCTTTGATCTCGGACAGAAGCTTTTCGATATTGCTCAGCATCTCATTGTAGGACTGACCGATCTGATCCAGCTCTGTATGGGTGTGCAGCTCGATCATCCGACTGAAATCCTGCCCGTCAAACCCCGTCATGGTTTCTGTGATCATCTGGATCGGCCTGGTGAAACGGCGGGAAAAATAAAGGCTCAGAGCTGCAGCCGCAGCCACCACAAATAGATAAATTCCCGAAAGGACAAGGATGATCCGGCCGGCGCCGCTGTTCAATACAATGTCCGGGACAAAAGTAAAAATAAGCAACCCTCCGGCGGCCTGACGATAGACCGACAGGACTCCTTCCGGCGTCCGTTTTCCTTCCCATATCATTCCTGTGCTGTCTCCCGCCGGCAGCAGCTTTCGTATGCTGTCCAGAGACTGATCAGGCATCTCGTAACCCTCCGGGCTCCATAAAGCGCATATTTGTCCCGAACTGTCCAATATACCCGCCACACAGCCCTCTGAGATACTGTTTCTTCCGCCTATACCCCTTTCCAGAAAACTCTCGCTCATCTTAAAAAAGAGCATCCCCGGCTCGTGGGCATACTCCATACTCCTGACGTAACGGCCGATAAAAAGAGCATCCTGACCGGAGCCAAACAGTGTATCTTTCGCCCAAAACCATCTTGTTTCGGCATAAGTGCCGTCCAAATACTTTTCCAGCCCGCTTTTTTCAAAATCCGCGTAGGATATGGTGGAATAAAAACGCGTATACACATGATTCTTATTATCGACATAACAATAATCTGCCACCTGATCCAAGTCAATATAGGTAAAGTATTTGCTCAGCGTACTTCTGGCCAGTTCATCCAGGGGCCTGGCTTTCAGGCTTTCCTGAATATTATCATTGAAAATACATTCCGCCGTCACCTCATCGCTTTTCTGATACAGGTTGTCCAGCGAAAGCCCCATTTTCTCCGTCATGAACTCATGCTTGTCGATAAGAGCCTCCGTCATGCTCCCTCTGACATATATCCAGACACCGAAACTTGACAGGAGGAGCGCCAAAAGCAGAAGAATGACCATATGTATCAAATATTTTTTCTGGATTCCCGATTTCATCATTCTTCTGTCAGACCTCATAGTCTTTCCTGTATTCACTGGGAAGCTTCCCGGTATACTGTTTAAATAGATGGGAAAAATACGAAGGATTGCCAATGCCCACCCGTTCGCATATGGCACCGACGCTCCGGTTTCCCTCTTCTAAAAGCCGTTTTGCCTTCTCCATGCGCTGCTGAAGGAGATATTTTTTAAATGTCATGTGAAACGTATTTTTAAACACCCGTCCAAAATACACTGGGTTCAGGTAAACACAAGCAGCCACCGACACAATGGACAGCTCCTCGTCATCCAGATGGGCATCAATATAGGCTACTGCATCGGCCATATATTCTTTGAAAAATTTCAGCTCATCCTTTCCCGTATCCTGCGTTCTCGCATCAATAACACTCTGCAAAATTTTATAGCACACATCCACAGCCCTCGACGCGTGCAGGTTCTGGAGATTAGAATAATAATTTTCAAATTTCTGTCTGAGCTCATCTGTCATACCATAAGATTTTTCGATCATGAGCTCTGCTTTCAACATGAGCTTATGTATATAATGACGCTGCAGTTCTTCTTCCCGGGGAAGCTGATAAATGAAATGGATAAAGGATTCCTTGAGCTTTTGTGTGTCATTTTTCCTGACGGCATTAATGACCAGAATTTCCGCATCCCCGGAATAAGCCTGGTCCGGATCTTCATCAATTTCTTCCGGAAGGGTAAACGCGCTGGCGCCGGACATGCTCGCCAGGTCAAACAGCTTCCGCCCCTCCTCATAACACTTCTGTATACCTGCAATCCCCCTGTAAGGCTTGGAAATGGAAGCGACGGTCTCACACTTTTCCTTCACCTTCATATGCTCCAGAATATTCTTCATTTCCTTTACGACGTCATTTTCTTTTGCCCTGATAATAAAGACATGGCATCCCTCTCCATCCTCAAAATCCCAGCAGAAATATTTCCCCTGTACATGTTCCGCCAGATATTTCAGCATGGAAAAGCGGGACGCCTCATATTCCAGCAGATTTGTGATCTTATAGGTGAGATCAATGCCCACGCACACGGCGATAAAACGGTCGCCTTCTTCAAAAATACCACTGATTGTGGAAAATACTTCTGCCATCTTTTCTTCCGGAATCTGGCCGCGGGCATATTTTTGCACAATCACATTCAGAAAACTGGTGTCGTCTTTTAGGAGCAGCTTCTCCCAGCTTTCATATTTTGCCTCATTTTTGAGCTGATCCATACAGGTGCGGTAGGCTCCCTGCATCGTCTCCTGCAGCTTCTCGTCCTCAACAGGTTTCAAAATATAGGCGAACGCACCCAGATCACAGGCCGCCTGGGCATACTCAAAATCCCGGTATGCACTCAGCACAATAAACAGGCAGCCCATGCCGGATTTCTGTATCTCTTCCATGACCATAATCCCTGTCACTTTCTTCATACGGATATCCGTCAGCACCACATGGGGACTTACCCTTTTGATGACTTCGATCGCTTCCTCCCCGCTTTGGGCCGTTCCGACAACCTCAAACCCCATGCTGTTCCAGTCATAGGTATTGTGAAGCCCTTCCAGCAAAATAGGCTCATCATCCACGATTACCAGCTTTAGCAATTCCATACTTTCTCTTCCGTCCAAATAAAAATTACCGCTCCGAGGCGGCCGCGCCATACTGTAAAATAGTATCATAGTTTATGGCGATCATGCAAGATGATACCTGAGCTGCTTTTGTGCATCATCCCAATCAGGTTACAGTTCAGCCGGCAGCTGAACTGTAACGGAATCTGTCCTTCTGCTTCTCTCAATACTCCAAACGGCACAGACTGTCCTGATCGTCCTTAGGCATGCCGTCATAAAGGAGTACCGGACTCTGATCAGGTTTTAGCCCATATGTCCGCAGATATTCTGCGAGGCTGTTTTCCTCCGCCTCCGTCCGCACATACCCATCTGGCGTCGGTGATGCAGCCGCCGAAGAAGCTTCCTCTCCGCTGCAGATCTTATATCCGGACTTTCTGCTTATCAATTATATCGCAATTATTCAGTTTCTCATAGTATTTTCCGCAGACTGCAGCCGGCATATCCGATTCTTTTTGGCAAAAACAGGATAGGATCGCTGTTTACGGCAATAATGCAAATAAACCGTAACTGTTTTGCACTCCTGAATCATATTCTTACGGTCCCAACAACACACCGGATGCGTCCCTTGGGAAGTACTTCGACCTATGCTGAACAATTATAAGAAACCATCATTTTTGCCATAATAGTATTATGTAAACATCATATGGATATTTACATGAATAGACTGTTATGAAACCGCATCAGGAAAGGGGTTTAACCAATGAACAAAGAATTAAACGCAAAGCTCGCCGGATACTGCGGCAAGCCGATTGACGAAGCGTCCAAGGAAGAAATTTATCTGGCGCTTCTTGCCATGGCTCAGGAAATGAGCGAACAGAAAAAAGAAAAAACAACCGGGCGAAAACTCTACTATATTTCCGCTGAATTTCTTATTGGCAAGCTACTGTCGAATAATCTGATCAACCTGGGAATCTATGAGGATGTGCGGGAGCTATTGGAAAAAGCCGGAAAGTCTCTTGCGGATATTGAAGAGCTGGAGCCGGAACCCAGCCTGGGAAACGGCGGCCTGGGACGTCTGGCCGCCTGTTTCCTGGACAGTCTGGCCACTTTGAAGCTTCCGGGGGACGGCGTCGGCCTCCGCTATCACTGCGGCCTGTTCCGCCAGAATTTTAAAGACGGTCTCCAGAATGAGACGCCTGATTACTGGATTACAGGAAATGACTGGGTAAAACCCACGGAAACCGTCTATCCCGTTACCCTTGCCGGGAGAACATATCCTGTGCGTCTCTATGAACTGGCCGTGACCGGCTATGAAGGCCGTACAAACAGCCTGAATCTGTTTGACCTGGACAGTATCGATGAGCAAATCATCACCAACGGCATTCATTTTGATAAGGCAGATATCGCCAAAAACCTGACCCTTTTTCTGTATCCGGATGACTCCGATGACGCCGGACGTATCCTGCGGATCTACCAGCAATATCTGATGGTCTCTGCCGGGGCTCAGCTCATCCTGGAAGAATGCGTCGGCCGGGGCTGCCATTACCACGATCTGGCCGCTTATGCCGCCGTCCAGATCAACGACACCCACCCCAGCCTGATCATCCCAGAGTTGATTCGTCTTTTGACGGAAAAGGGAATCACTTTTGACGAGGCGGTACAGATCGTGACAGATACCTGCGCCTACACCAATCACACGATCCTGGCGGAGGCCCTGGAAAAATGGCCCCGCAGCTTTCTGGAACAGGTGGTGCCACAGCTCCTGCCGATCATCGAAAAACTGGATGTCCTGGCCCGCACCCGTTCAAAAAATGCCTCTACAGCCATCATCGACAGCAAAGGCTATGTGCATATGGCCCATATGGATATCCATTTCACCCATTCCGTCAACGGCGTCGCGGCCCTGCACACCCAAATCCTCAAGAACAGTGAACTGGCGGATTTCTACCGGCTGTATCCGGAAAAATTTAATAATAAAACAAACGGTATCACGTTCCGCCGCTGGCTGCTGGCCTGTAACCGCAGTCTGGCCGCCGAAATCGAGAAGCTGATCGGCGGAGGATTTAAAAAAGATGCCGATGAACTGGAGAAGCTTCTTGCCTTTGCGGACGATGCCAGCGTGCTGGAGAAATTTTCCGAAATCAAAGCCGACAATAAAAAGGCTCTGGCGGACTGGCTCTACCGGAAGCAGGGTGTAAAAATTAATCCAGAAGCCATGTTTTCCATCCAGGCTAAGAGGCTCCACGAATACAAACGCCAACAGCTGAACCTGTTGTTTCTGATCCACCAGTTTCTGGAAATCCGCTCGGGCCACCGGCCTGCCACGCCCATAGTCAGCATCTTCGGGGCCAAAGCCGCGCCGGCCTACACCATTGCCAAGGATATTATTCACGCTCTGCTTGCCCTCTCCCAGGTTATTGGCGCCGATCCCGAGGCCGCCGCATATATGCAGATCGTGTTTGTGGAAAATTATAATGTGGCTGCCGCCGAGAAAATGATCCCCGCCTGCGACCTGTCCGAACAGATCAGCCTGGCTTCTAAAGAAGCTTCCGGCACTGGAAATATGAAGTTCATGTTAAACGGCGCAGTCACACTGGGAACCATGGACGGCGCAAATGTTGAAATTGCCCAGCGGGTCGGCAGCACAAATATCTACATTTTCGGCCAGAACAGCCGCCAGGTTATTGAGCGTTACCGTAAAAACGATTACCACGCTGCCGACTGGTATGACAGCGATCCCAACCTGAAACGGGCGATCGATTTTCTTATCTCGCCGGAAATGCTGGCTGCGGGCCGGGAGGAACATCTCTCCCGTCTGCGCAATGAGCTGATCCACAAAGACTGGTTCCAGACGCTGCCGGATTTTAACTCCTATGTGGTGAGAAAACAACAGGCCATGGCGGACTATGCCTATAATAAAAAGGAATGGGCAAAAAAAGGATTCGTAAATATTGCAAAAGCCGGGTTCTTTTCTTCGGACAGAACGATTCGGGAGTATAATGAGAAAATCTGGCATTTGGGATAACATGACGGCTTTTTTGTGTTATGACGCATAAAAACACAGCGGCTGTGTATCGTCTATACGATAACTACAGCCGCTGTGCATGAATTTACATAATTGAGTTATGTCTACCTATTCAACATATGTGCCAAGTCACACATTACTGCATCCACCAGTGTTTCGTACCGTTCATTTTGCGAAATATGAGCGGGACACTAGGCATTGGTATCTATGGACTGCCTCGGAAAAACAAGTTTGTCGCCCGATTTTACAAGGGCGTTATCCACAGACTCCCTTGTCACTTTGTCTAAGATACTCCGGTCAAAAGGTCTGCCCAATTCCCAATTCGGATCGGCCTTTTTCGCAGCGTCATAAAATGCCTGACGGTACGCTCTTTCATACTGCCCCAGCGTCCAGGTTCCCTTTAACCTGTCTTCTTTCGGGATGCTGAGCTGGAATTCACGGAAAACCTCTGATCTCTTTGTGGTGTTTCCATTTGCAACGCCATATTCCTGCAAAAAGTGGCGCTTGGTCTCCTCAAACATTTTCTGACGCGCATCTTCGGAAACATCTATGATCTGATGCCGCTCGGATTCCGGTATTCCCGTTGCGTTCATTCCCGGTACAACAATGCCATTGGGACCCACATAGTCCCCGTTTTTATCATACTGGCTCATTAAATTCTTGATAGCCTGCGGATTGGTGAACATGGCGCCGTCACCATGTTTCATCATCTCATTGATGACCGCTTTATACTGTACGCTGTTTGTATCAATACCTGCGGCCCTTAACTGCGCCTGCGCCGACTTGCTGTTGATCTGAGACAGTTGGATAGAATTTATTAGATTTGTTTTCCCAAACATGCTCTGAAATAAATAACTGTAATCTGTAATCCGCAACATACTTGAAGCCCTCCTTGCATCTTCTGCTATTTCTATAAAAATCCGCCAAACATCATTATAACATATATCGGCAGATACCCCATGTATGATAAAACCTAAATTCCTAAAACAAACAATAAATTATTTTAGGAAAATCAACAACAGACTTCATTGCCTTTCCCCGATTTATATATTATAATACAGACGGTTTGAATGAAATTGTAATATTAGTGACTCAAATCAGGGAGGACATTATGACAAATGATATGCAGGATGAGAGATATACTGTAGTCGATGAGGCCATCCGCGACGCATTCTTTTTGATCTTAAAGGAAAAAGAATTGGAGAAAATAACGGTGTCTGACATCATAAAAAGAGCCGGAATCGTTCGCAGTACATTTTACAATCACTACGAAAATATTCCGGCCCTCGTGACTGC
Organism: uncultured Lachnospiraceae bacterium; assembly: GCA_910588295.1. Taxonomy (GTDB): domain Bacteria; phylum Bacillota; class Clostridia; order Lachnospirales; family Lachnospiraceae; genus UBA11957. The sequence continues at coordinate 30,399 of CAJUQO010000028.1, forward strand.
CATCGAAGACAAGACCATAGACGATATATTCTCCCTGATGAACACCTTTCACCCAAACAATGATTGGGATTTATGTAAATCCTACTATTTGACCATCTGTGAGTACACCATAAAAAATCCGCTTCTGGCGAACCTTCTCACTAATCCGGGAGAGGATACGTTCTTTGAAAAAACAGTGACCATGTTCCACCATTATGTCCGGCAGGTGACGCAAAATGCCACTCCCTCTCAGCATGATAAAGAAATACTGTCCTATGTGATTGCCAGCACCATCGGCAGCACCATCGGCGTGCTTCATAAATGGGCAAAGGATAATTTTCAGGTTCCTCCTGAAACCATTGCGGATATTCTGACCCAAACTTTTACGGCAGGGATGCTCCCCCATATACTGCGGGGAGCATAATCTGCTAATTTATATCCTTCTCATATGCCTTGGAAGCATGATCCGCCCTGTTTCCTTCTATGCCACAGGAAGCGGCTCGTCAACCAGAGCTTCCTGTCTCTTGATCTTTTTTGTCGAACTTCTGATGAAAGGGTTTTTCCTCACCACCAGCCCCGTGACCTGGCGATAGGTGGGCTGTTTTTTATTATACTGATCCAGGAATTCCTGCAAAGCAGCCCGAACCGCGTCCTCATCCAGTCCCTTCGCGGCGACAACTTCCTGATCGGGATAAATTCTTGCGGTAAGCCCGTTATTCTCACCCGTTACGACCACCTCTCCCACCAGCATGTTGAGGGCCAATTTATTTTCGATTTCTTCAGGAGAAATATTCTCACCGTTGGAAAGGATGATCAGATTCTTTACACGGCCATTGATGAATAAAAAGCCGTCCTCATCCATATACCCCTTATCCCCCGTGTGAAGCCATCCGTCTTTCAGCGTTTCCGCGGTTTCTTCCGGCATCTGGTAATATCCCTTCATGACGCTGCTGCCCTTTACCAGAATCTCGCCGTTTTCAAATTTAATCTCCACATTGGAGAGCGGCTTTCCGATGGAACCAGCCTTGTGAACCTCCGGCGTGTTTGAGCTGATGACCGGTGAGCACTCTGACATACCATATCCTTCAAGGACATCCACTCCGTACCCGGCAAACTGCTCAATATAGTAGGGATCCAGATGGGCGCCTCCGGTAAATATGATTTTCAGGTTCCCGCCAAATACATTCGCGGCCACGGCCAATTTGGGAATAGCGGCATCCACACTGGCGAGTTTTTTGTAAATAGTCTCAATCATCAGCGGAACCATAAGCATGACATCCGGCTTAAATATGCTCATATTTCTCACCATATGCATAAGAGAGTCATTGATACAGACCGTTGCTCCCAGCGAAAAACCCTTGAGCCAGTCCATCACCAGGCAGAACGCATGGTGGATCGGAAGCACGCTGAGCAGTACGCTTCCGGGTTCTGTGCTATAGTCCACAGCCTCCACGTTGGACGCCAGATTGTACTGTGTCAGCATCACGCCCTTGCTTTTTCCTGTTGTCCCGGATGTGAAGATAATCGTGGCCACATCCTCCGGAGCCGGCCGGCCGGCATCTGCGCCTGTGTTTTGGGCGGCAGCCTTGAGCTCTGCCAGAGATGAAATCTTTTCTTCTGTGGATTCTGCTGCTTCTTCCTGCAGCAGCCAGATCTTTCTGAGTTTGGGGCACTCTTTCAAAACCGCATCTAAAAGCACCTTATTTTTCGGACTCAGAAAAAGCGCCTCGGAATCTGAACGATTGATCAGTTCGATCAGATCCTCCCCTGGAAGCCCCGCGTCCAGGGGTACGGCCACCGTATTTCCGGTAATAATGCCCAGATAGCTCTCCATCCATTCCACAGAACTGGCTCCAATCAGGGAAATATGCTTCCCCTGAAAGCCCTCTGCCAGCAGCCCCTTTCTCACTGCCACAGCATTTTCCATCAGCTCACGATAGCTTCTTTCAAAAATCTCTTTCTTTTTCAGCCATCTCACAGCTGTAATATCCGCAAATTTCTTTGCGCTGCCTTCCAGTATATCACGAATCAATGCTCCCATATTTCTACGCCTCCTGCTGCAATTTTTCCAGTAAATCCAGGGCTTCCGCAATTGTGCGAACCTGCAGGGCTTCCTCCCCTTCCAGCTCTATATCAAAGGTATCCTCCAGCTCGCCCAGAAAAGACATGAAGTCAAGAGAACTGAAACCCAGATCCTCCCTGAACCGCATATCATTGTTCATGTCTTCCGGGGCCGTCTCACAATACTGCGCTATGATCGTCTTAAACTGCATTTCCTGTGTCATATTGTTCTCCTTATTTCTTATTATTTTTTATATCTGCTCCATGATCTCTCCGATACTCATATCCGGATGGGCGATCCCTTTAAACAGAATCCGCATCATGTAGTAATACAAAAGCTCCATATCATGTTCCGCCAGATGAGCCGTCTGATAATGATAGGAAAAATTCATTCCCCCGTTCTCCGTATGGGATACGGTCAGATACATTTTCTTGGTGGCCGCGCCGTTGGCAAACCATTTGGAATGCTGCGGGATATTTTCGAGATGGGGATTATCCATTTTCACCGGCATCGGCTGATAGGTGAGATAACAGCTCTCATAGGCGGTATTTTCCGGCGTATGGTACCGTCTCCTCATCTCCTCCTCAATCAGGGCCGGATCATAATTACTGTGCATATAAATTTTATTCTGAACATTCTGGATCTCATAGGCGGCCGACAGAAAATCCGTTTCCGGGGAGATCACGGTCCGGCACGGAAACATGATTGTCCTGCTGCCGCCCGAGGTCCACTCGTCATGGGTGGAACGCCTGGAAATAAAATTCTGGATCGTGATATCCTCCTGCCCGTCATTAACTTTTGACAGATATGTCCGAATGCTTAACAGCAAAAGATTGGTCATGGATAACTGGTGGTTCATACAAAAATCCATCAGATTCTTCGTCGGCTCCGGCTCCAGCAGGTAGTCTTTGACATCCACAAACAGGTTCTCCAGTTCAATATCCGCGGCCCTCAGGTTTTTATCACCATGCCGTTTCCTTGCCTCCGCAAGAACCGCAGGGCCCTGAATATCGGAATACAGCGGCTCCCCTAAGACATCCAGCTGATCGTCCCAGAACTTCCTGTCCTTCGCAAAACGTTTCTCATTGTTTGCTTTTTTCAGATCTTTATCCAGCGCCTTCTCAAAATCCGCCAGATCGGCCGGATATTCGGACCCGAATCTGTAATGAGTATAGAGCTGCATCAGATCATTGATCATGACCACCAGTCCGCAGGAATCGATGAGTCTGTGATCCATATGGATGAAAAATCCGTTAAAGCCTTCCGGAAGCTTCATCATCGACACATCGCACAACGGAATATTGTCCCCGTCGAAGGTTTCGTACGCCCACTGCTGCATCAGATGATCCGCATCGGCCATGCTCATGCCGGACAGATCCTTAAGCGGGATATCCCTGGTATCTTTTTTTACAATATACTGCTTTACCTCTCCCTGGTTATCAGGCTTTGTAAAGCGGACCCGCATACATCCGCAGCGCTCTAACTCCAATTGGATGCATTTTTTTAAAAGGCCAAAATCCAGAGGCGACTGCAGAGACGCCACGACGCTGACGCCCGATACCTGCTGTGTCTTGTATTTCAAAATCCAGTTATGATGCATTTTCTGTGCTGCCGTTAAAGGATAATACTCTCTCATCCATAGATCCTCCCTGTATTTTCTGCACTTGAGACGTTACCACATTTCATTTTGCTTTTCTATCCCCTGAAGGACTTAACAAACATTTTACCTGAAATTGTCTGAGACTTCTCATGCAGCATCGGCAAAAAGGGACAGCAAAAAACACCGGCTTGCAAAAACCGGCGTTCAGAATGCTGGGGCGTATTGACTGATCTATTCCTGTCAGATGCAACGACCTGACACGCCCTGATCATAGGATGCAAAAAAATCTAACAGCTTCTGTCTGTATAATTCTGGTTCCACATAAGCGCTGCAAAGATGCCTGGCTTTCGGTATCACCACAATCTCTTTGGGCGCCCTGCATATGGCGTAATTATATCTGGAATTTTTCTGGTTTACATAAGTATCTTCCGCGCCGTGGAAAAACAGGATGGGTATCCGGTTTGTCTCCAAGGCTTTTGTCGTATCCGCGTCGCTCATATGGAAGCCGGCCAGCAATCTGCAAAACAGTTCCAGTCGGATCAGCAGCAGCCCGACCCAGTGCAGATGAAACCAGTTTGCGGCCATATCCCTGATCTGAGACTTCATGGAGCAAAAGCCGCAATCCGCGATAATCCCTTTTACCGCTCCCGGCAATCTGTGTCCCGACGCCATAAGCACCGAGGCGGCCCCCATAGACTCTCCGTAGAGATAAATCGGGAGCCTGTTCTTATTCCGCAGAGCGATATAATAAGCCCACCGCTGTACGTCATATTGCTCCCTGGCTCCGAAAGTAATATATTTCCCTTCGCTTTTTCCGCAGCACCTCTGGTCAATAAAGAGCAGGTTACAGTGATGTTCATGAAGAAACCGCGAGATACCGGCAAAGTCGCCGAAGCCGCTGCCCTTATATCCATGGCTCAACAACACAAACCTCCGGGCATTCTCCGCCGGAAGATAGGAGGCGTGGAGCCGCAGGCCCTCCCTGCTCTGCATATAGCAATCCTGCATATGCTGCTGCCTGCACCATGCCTTACCTTCCTCATACTCTTTTTCAAATTTGTGTCTTGGATGGTTTATCTTTATATGGGATAACTGAAACCATTTTCTTTTTATCAGTCTTTTTTTCCCTTTACAGCGGACCGTTATGTTAAAGAAAGACCAGCCGGATGCCATAAATATGCCGGCGGCAGCAAAAACAGCGCCCAATATTTTTAATCCCTTATTTTTCATTGTATATACGCAACCCTTTCTGCTATGAGATACATAAAAATGGTTCTTGTATCTCTTTATTTTTCCAAATAAGAAGAAATGATCCCGACCACTTCGGATCAGGACCATTATTTTAACGAGAATCTTGTTTTAATGGCCGTCACTATCTCTTATGCTCCGGAACGGCCCGTTTCACACACAGGCAAGCCAGCGCCCCCGGCCCGATGTGGCAGGACACGCTTAAAGACAACGGATCCACATGGGTGACAGGGACATCCGGAAATGCCGCCCGGATCTCTTCTTTAAAGCGCTCTGCCTCTTCATAATTCTGGGTGTGGGCCACGGCCAGCTCCATCTCCCCCGCTGCTCTTTCCGCGGCAAAACGCTCTGTCAGATCATGCTGTAACGCGTCTAGCATCGTTTTTTTCGCTTGTTTCTGCCCGCGGACTTTGGCGTAAGCGTCCAGCTTCTCTCCCTGGATCTGCAATACAGGCTTTAATTTCAGCATGGTACCCAGCATGGCCGCAGCCGGGGTGATCCGCCCGCCTTTTTTCAGATATTTTAACGTATCTACCATGATGTAAATGCTGGCGCGGAGCTTTTCTTCCGTCAGGATCTGCTTGATCTCGGCGCCGCTCTTCCCGGCCTTCGCCAGAAGCAGGGCATCCTGCACAGACATTTTCTGGCTTACGGAAATCCTCTGATTGTCCACCACATGAACACGCCCTTCATAATCCTGGGCCAGGGACATGGCGGTGGCACAGGAGGTGCTCAGGCCGCTGGACATGGGGATATGAACGATCTCATCGTACTCTTCCAGCGTCTTTTCCCACAGATCAATCAGGTCGCCCGGGGAAGGCTGAGACGTGCTCACGTTGCCGTCGTCCCCCAGAATCCGGAAAAATTCGTCTTTTGTCAGATCGATATCTTCAAAGTAAAGCTTCTCATCGATAAAGAATGGCATCGGTACTACGATGACACCCATTTCTTTGGCTTCCGTCGGGGTGACACCACTGTTGCTGTCTGTGATAATCGCTATTTTACTCATATACTTCTCCTTTGTCGTATTGTTCTCCATTCTATACGACTTTGACCTGTTCTGCAAGCGGCTTACGCATTTTTTTTCGCGTCATTTCCACGATATTCAGCGCAGTAATATCGATTACTTCTGTCTGTACCGGATCTGCAGCGGTCAGGCAGCGCAGCGTCTCCAGCAGCTCTTCGCGGTTTTCTTCCTCCTCCATGTTGATAAAATCGACCAAAATCATGCCGGACAGGTTTCGCAGCCGGATCTGCCGGACAATCTCGGCGGCGGCCTCCAGATTAATCTTCCGATAGGTTTCCTGGGGCGATTTCTTGCCGCTGAATTTGCCCGAATTGACGTCCACGGACACAAAGGCCTCCGTCTGCTGGATCATCAGAAAACCGCCGCTTTTCAGCCAGACCTTTTCCTTCAGCGTCTCCTCCAGCACCGCCTCCAGACGGTAGAGCTTGTACATGGGCAACAGAGAGTCCTCGTACAGGGAGAGACAGGAAGCCTTCTCGGGCCATTTTTCTTCCAGATACTGTTCCGCCCTGCCATATACTTCCGTATCGTCCGTGCGGATGCTTTCCAGGGCAGTATGGGAGGCTGACAGCTCGCCAAGCATTTGCAGATAGAAAGGTTCCGGGGTTCTCAGTCTGGAATATACTGTCCGGGTATCCGCCAGGTGCAGGAGTTCCTCCATCTGCCTTTGAAGCGCCGCAAATTCCTTTCTCAGTGCGGCTTCCTCCACATCACGGGCGCTGGTTCTTATGACCAGCTCTGTCCGGTCGGGAAGCTCAAAAGCGGCGCCGATGGCCCGCAGGCGCTCCCGCTCTCTTTTCGTCAGTTTTTTTGATATTCCCACACCGCCTTTTCCGCGGCTTAATACCATGTATTTTCCGGAGAAGGATACCCGGGCCGTGACGCAGGGATTTTTCCGGCGGCTGGCCTCCCGGCTCACCTGCACAAGAACCGCGTCCCCCGGTTTTAGTTCACGCCGCCCATGATCCTGAGGGCGATAGGCAAAGTCCTGTTCGGAAAGAGACAGAAAACAGGTCAGCCCCTTTCGGATCTCCACAAAAGCGCCGTTCATAAAGGGCTGGATCTTCTGCACCTGCCCCAGCCACACCGTATCCAGAAGCTCCTCCTTCCCCTCGGGATGGGCCCGCAGCTCCCGGATAACGCCCTGTTCCTCCAGCACACACATCTGCAGCGTTTTGTCCTCCCACGGCAGGGATGTGATGAGTACGCGGCTACTCAATGATCTGCCCCAGAGCTTCCAGGGAGCGGAAATCGTGCCGGCCCTCCGTTCCCAGATCGGCATATATTTCCATTCGATGGATCATCAGGGCAGAGGGTTCCAGGGCCAGCCCCTCCGCCTCAAAAAAGGCTTCCATCAGATATTCCGGGCGCAGATTATCGCTGCTGCCCGAGGAAACTCTCATAAAAACGGCGTCATCCTCAAAATGCCACGCATAGACGAGGGGACGGATATCCATCTCTTTCTCGCCCTTTTTCGTTTTCTTACATATTACCATAGACGGCCGCTCCATAAACGCAGTAAAACGTGTCCGCCAGTCGTCAGGCAGCGGCTGGCTCTCCCTGAAGGCGATGCGGTAATCTGCCGCCTCCACCAAAGACATGGCCTTGCCCGCCTTGCCATCCGGCACCTGAACCGCGGAGATGACCCGCATCCCCTCCACCATCGTATCGTTCAGCCGCCGCACCAGTTCCCCGGAAGGGAACGCCGTACAAAGCTGCATATCAAAATACTCTCCCTCGCTGGTCAGACCTACGCCTAAAGGATTGGCAAAGGACATGATCATATGAGGGCTGAAACCTTCGGAATAAGCGATATCAATGCCGGCCCGGCGGATCGCTTTCTGAAAATAGCGCATGATATCCAGATGGCCGACGAACTTCATGGCGCCCTCTTTAGCAAACTTCACTCTGACCTTCATAGCACACGCCTCCCTTATATTTTTTCGCCCCGCAGCCGGAACAGGTATGGCGGCAGTTTTCCGTGACCTTCTCCTGTCCGGCCCGTTTCCATTCCCGCAGCAGAAATTCCCTGGTAACGCCGGCGTCGATGAAATCCCAGGGGAATATCTCGTCATCCGCCCGAGTGCGGCACACATAGAAATCGGGATCTACGCCGCAGGCCGCAAAGGACGCGTCCCAGCGAGCCTGGTCATAATACTCCGACCAGGCGTCAAAGATTGCCCCGTGCTCATAGGCATACTGGATCACATCGGCTACCCGGCGGTCGCCACGGGCAAAAATCCCTTCCAAAACGCTGACGTCGGCCTCATGCCAGTTGTATTTGATGCTTTTCTGGTTGAGCTGCCCATGGATCTCCCGGCGCACCACAGCGGCCCGGCCAAGAAATTCTTCTTTACAGCACATAGGCGCCCACTGAAAGGGCGTGAAGGGCTTGGGCACAAAGAAGGAAGTACTGACCACGATCTGGCATTTTCCCTTTCTCTGCTCTTTGGGAATATCGTAATACCGCTCGGCAATTTTCTCCGCCAGCCAGGCGATGGCCTTCTGATCCTCCTCCGTCTCGGTGGGAAGACCCAGCATAAAGTAGAGCTTCACCCGGTTCCAGCCCCCCGCAAAAGCCTTCCCCGCGCCGTCCAGGATCACTTCCTCCGTGAGCCCTTTGTTGATCACGTCCCGAAGGCGCTGGGAACCGGCCTCCGGCGCAAAAGTCAGGCTGCTCTTGCGGATATCCTGGATCTTCTCCATGACCTCTAGAGAAAAGGCGTCGATCCGAAGGGAAGGCAGAGAAATATTCACACCGCGCCTGTCACATTCATCAATTAAGAAATTCACCAGCTCGGGCAGCCGTGAGTAATCGCTGGAGCTAAGAGAGCTGAGAGAAATTTCCTCATGGCCCGTACTGTCCAGCATTTTAAGGGCTTTATCCCTCAAAAAATCCAGGTTTCTTTCCCGCAGGGGCCGGTAAAGCATCCCGGCCTGGCAGAAACGGCAGCCGCGGATGCAACCCCTCTGGATCTCCAGCACCACCCGGTCCTGAGTGGCTTTGATAAAAGGAATGACCGGTTTCTCGGGATAATAGGTGTCGCTCATATCCTCCACGGCCTGTTTCTCGATCACAGCGGGCAACCCGTCTTCCACGGGACGAAAAGAGGCGATCGTCCCGTCCTCATGATAGGTGGTTTCATACAGAGACGGCGCATAGAGCCCGGGGATCTGTCCGGCCCGTATCAGGAAATCCCGGCGGCTCCACTGTCCGGCCCGGGCCTCACGGTACAGATCCAGCAAGTCAAAGTACACCGTCTCACCCTCTCCGATATAGAACAGGTCAAAGAAGGGCGCGATGGGTTCCGGATTGTAGGCACAGGGGCCTCCGCCTATCACGACTGGATCCTCCCAGGTGCGGTTCACGGCCCGCAGGGGGATCCCGGACAGATCCAGAATCTGCAGGATGTTGGTATAGCACATCTCATACTGGATCGTGATGCCCAGGAAATCGAAATCCCGCACCGGATCCTGGGATTCCAGCGCAAAAAGAGGGATCTGTCTGTCCCTCAGTATTTTATCCATATCCGGCCAGGGGGAATAGACCCGCTCGCACCAGACATTTTCTTTCTGATTGAACATATCATAGAGGATCTGGATGCCCAGGTGGGACATACCGATCTCATACACGTCCGGAAAACACATGCAGAAACGGATATCCACCTTGTCGGCATCCTTCATGACGCTGTTGACTTCGTTTCCGATGTATCTCGCCGGCTTTTCGATCTGCAGTAATATTTCATCATTTAAGGCAAGTTTTCTCATGTCTGTCCTTTCGCTTTTTGCATGCCGCCGATGTGCGGGCAGTTTTGGAATTTTGCGAAAAAAATGGGAGGCCATTGACCTTACGTGATCGGACATATGTTTTTCATCATCACAGACCGCAATATGGATCAATATGCCACCTCCCCGCTATTGCCAAGACAGCCCCGGGTTATCCTTATTATCACGCATTCACAGATGACGCATAACTTTAAACAGCTCATGGATGTCCACCGGCTTCGCCAGATGCGCATTCATTCCAGCGTCTTTTGCCAGGGCAATATCTTCCTCAAATGCATTCGCCGATATGGCAATAATGGGTACAGTCCCCGCGTCTGGTCTGTCCAGCTTTCGGATGACCCGGGCCGCCTCAAAGCCGCTCATTACCGGCATCATCAGATCCATGAGGACACAATCGAAACTTCCCACGTCTGATGCTGTGAAGATGTCTACGGCTATCTTTCCGTTCTGCGCGATCACAACCGCGGCTCCCGCCTGTTCTAGCATAAATTCTAAAATTTCGCAATTAATCTCATTGTCCTCAACCAACAGTACACGCATCCCGGCAATACCGACGCGCACATTTTTCTCCTCAGCCATGGGCAGCGGATCCTGGTTCGGATTGATCCGGATGGGCAGCGTGACCCGGAACACGCTGCCCCGGCCCAGCTGGCTGTCTACCTCAAGGACGCCTTCCATCTGATCCACCAGCTTTTTCGCAATAGACATACCAAGGCCAACACCGCTGTAATGTGTCCGCGCACCCTGATTTTCCTGGGTAAACGGTTCAAAAATGTGCTGCATGAAATCGTCTCCCATGCCGATTCCGGTATCCTCGACCACAAACTGATATTTTGCCGTGTCGCCTTTGCCGGCAGCCTCCTTCACCTGAATGAATACCGAACCTCCCCGCCGGTTGTATTGGATTGCATTTTCGATGATGTTCGTTAAAATCTGCTTCAGGTGCAGCGGATTGCCGATCAGTTTGCCGTGGCGCAGGTCAACCTCCTCCAGTATCAGACGTACGCCGGCTTCCTCTGCCTGAGAGGACAGAATCGAAACACAGGTGTCCAATGTGTCATGAAGGTCAAAGGACTCCACCACCGCCGGCCGGCCGCTCTCCAGCTTGCTGACCTGGAGAACATCATTGACCAGAGACAGCAGATGCTGTGTAGAAATCCGGATTTTCTCCCGGCATTCCCTCTGCTTTTTTGGATCATCCAGGCTGTTCTCCATAATCGTGAGCATTCCCATGATCCCGTTGATGGGCGTGCGGAGGTCATGGGACATATGGGAAAGAAATTCACTTTTGGCCGAATTGGCACGCCGCACTTTCTCCAGCAGCTCCATGATGGCATGCTCCTGCTTTTTCCGCGTCACCATGGTCTCTGTAATATCCTGATGGTAGCCGTTCAGACACACGCCCGGCTTTTTGAATTTTTTATCCGGCACGCCGCCGCAGCGGACATAAATTTTGCCCCATGACGGATGATTCCAGGGGTAGACCACCTCAGACCGCCCGGTACTGATAATTTCCTGTACCGCCTCCTGCACCATCTCTACATAATCCGGCTCAATATTCTCAAACCAGCTGCGGTAGCATGCCTCCGGCCCGATATCCTCCGGCACCCCCAAGAGCATCTGCATGGTTCTGTCCGCATACATCCGGGGCTGGCAGCCATCTTCCATCTCTATGGTCCATATACCGGTTTTGGCGCCCTCCAGAACATCCTCCAGGCTCTGTCTCGTTTCCAACCGGTATCTCTCTTCTTGTTCCACTACGGAATTGACATCCCGGAACGCAAAAATCGCGCTGTTTTCCTCCAACTCTTTCCCTGTGGCGGAAAAATGGATCTCCAGATGTTTCAGTCCCTGGGGATTATCGTTCACCTGGTATCGCACGTAAAATTTCTTCTCTGTCCGGAGCTGGGCAAGGACATAATCTTTTTGGGTCAATGTACGGACCCGGTCACGGTCACGGGGGGCAACGTACAGGGAAACGTAGCGTTCCATAGCCGTTTGGTAGCCGTCCGCAAAATGAATGGCCTTACCGTTTCGCAGCCATTCGTTTTCCCGGTAGGTTTCACACTCATCCGTGCTAAAGTTTACCTGATAGATCCCGAGATAATCTACATTGAGTGCGTAAAGAACATTATAACTTCGCTTTTGAAGCTCCCGTACCAGATTGCGCCGTCTCAGAGAAGAAACGATAAAGTACGCCGTGGTCTGGAGCATATTCGACGCATATTCCAGAGACTGTACCGGCGGATTGTCCACGCCGTAAAATCCGATGATCCTGCCGTCGTCATAAAGCGGAACCACCACAATGGAACGGATATTCTGCTGTTTCAAAATTTTATACTGTATGGGGTCGGTTTCCCGAATTTCCTCCAGGTCTTTTATCGCGATATGCCTGACAACACTGAAATACTGATACCAGTTGGCACACGCCTCCGGCGGAAGGTTCTGCAGGTTTTCCTTTTCGGGCCGTACCCCGTTTGCCACCCACTCATAGGTATTGTCATCGCCGCCGGTTTCATTTCGCTCAAAGATATAGGTCCGTTCCCCGTCCAGTGCTTTGCCCAGGTATTCCAGCAACACCTCCAGCGACCCGTCCGGCGTTCCCTTCAACAGGGCGATTCGAAGTCCCTCATTGATAATGGCCTCCAGGTTCTGAACCCTTTGCGCTATATTCCCCTGCTGCTCCTGGGCGGTAATGTCCAATGCCAGCTCCAGACGGCATAACCGTCCGTCCTCCTCAATAAGCGTATCCCGAAGCAAATAGTGACGCTTCAGCAGAGGATTGAAAAAACGCCACTGTTTATAACTGCCCTGTCTGAGCTCCTGATTATTGCAGAATGAGCAGGGTATGGCGCTGTTCTGGAGAATCTGATAGCATTTCCCTCCCCTGATCTCCTCCATGGAGCGCAGGCCAAGGCTCTCCAATGCCTTTTTATTCATGTAAACCAGCTCGTGGGTGTCCACGTCCGCAGCATACACGACCTCATCCATGCTGTCAAAAAGCCTCCATAAGTTCCCCATAAAAGCCACCCTCCGTATTTTTCAGTATGGTATACTTTCTCTTTTATCGGTCGTGAATTCCGCTTAGGAATACTTTACCGTGTATTCACCGTAACATTTTCAGACAGGTAAAGGCATAAAATGCACGGTGTGATATTGACAGATCTGGTGGCCAGTATAACATAACAGAGTAAAAAAGTCCAATCTTCTGGCAAACTGTATAATAGCA
>CAJUQO010000029.1 GCA_910588295.1 uncultured Lachnospiraceae bacterium
AAAAGCCGTATCCCCTGGCTGCTCCTTCTGATGGTATCGGCTACTTTTACCGGCATCATCATTACCGGGTTTGAGGATTCCCTGGCCAAATACGTGGTGCTGACCGCCTATATTCCCATGTTGATGGACACCGGCGGAAATTCCGGTTCCCAGGCGTCCGTGACCGTAATCCGCGGGATCTCCCTGAACGAAATTGAATTCAAGGATATCTTCCGGGTCATCTTCAAAGAAATGCGGGTGGCCGTTTTATGCGGCGCGACTCTGGCCATCTGCAACCTGGCAAAACTGATGCTCTTCGACCGCCTGGCTATTATGGTGGCCGCCACCATCTGCCTGACGCTGGTGGTGACGATCTTCTGTGCCAAGGTCGTCGGCTGTTCCCTGCCGCTGATCGCCTACCGGCTGGGCTTCGACCCCGCCGTCATGGCCAGCCCTTTTATCACCACGATCGTGGATGCGATTTCTCTGCTGGTATATTTCCAGTTTGCTACGAGACTGCTGGGATTAGGGTGAAAATGTATATTTCTACAGAGATTGCGTAACTGTTCCGTACAAGCCGAAGCAGAGCAGAGGCCTTTTAAATGGACCATGTGCCGTGACTGTGAAGGCAGTAAACAGCTACGGGATCACACAAAAAACAGATACACAGCGGCCAGATCCCTGAGACCGCTGTGTATCCGCAATTGTTAAGACAGTTTTTCAGACTTATGTTTTACACTGGCTTTTGCCTTTCATATCTTAGCTCACCCACCCCCATGAACCAAGTTTCTTTTTATTCTTTCCATTCACCGACAGACAATAGGTGGCGCCCCTTGCATCATCGTATGTGACCGCCAAAAGATGATCTCCACACACATAGACGTCATGTATTCCCGAAGAAAAACGCGCGATCTTTGACTCTTTTCCTGTCTTCCTGTTTCTTCCGTATATCTCCGTATAACCGCGGTTTTTGCCGCCGCGGGTTTTCAGATAATAGCTGTACTTTCCGCCGACCACCTTTTCCGATACCTTTTTTGATCCGTACATGTCGCCGTCTATCCTGTTTTTACGGTAAGTAAACTTTTTTGTGCTGTAGCTTTTTCCCGTCTGGTCATAAAGCTTTTTGCCCAATTTTCCATCCCACGAACATTCGCCGTACAGCATTTTCTTCCCCCATCGGAACAGTTTTGCGGAATATTTGGATCCGCGGATCTTACAGACTTTCTGTTTGCCGGATCCGTCTTTTTTCATACGGCAGATATACCCGGTAAGTTCCGAACTTTCTCCGCCCCAATAAGGATCATTGACCACGCGCGCCTCCTGATAGTAAATCTGGCCATTGATCACCAGGGGATCCCTTCCAACCGCCAGCCGCTCCTGCTTCTTTCCGTCTTTTGAAAACCGGTAAACATACCACAGTACATTATCCGATCCATGAGACCAGTTCCACGTTGTATAGATATATCCGCCGCTGATAGTAAGGGTGTCAAATCCCATAGTCCCTGTATCTCTGGCGTCAACCAGTATCTTTTTTTGCTTTTTCTTTACATCATACCGTATGATGCTGTCGTTATTGCGCCGGCTCCCTCCGACATAATAAATGCAGTCCCCCGACCGCACTGCCTCGCTGCCCGCCGTAATTGTCTTTGCCGCCGCTTCCGCCTTGACCGGGAAAAACACTGTCAGCAAACATACCGCTGTAGCCATACAGACAGCCCATAGAACCGCAGCTCCATGCCGTTTCATAGATTTTGTCATTCTTTTCACTCTCCCTCCTGCTCTGTCCGCGGCGGAGCCATGCCAGAATCCCGCCGCCAGCGAAAACGCTCCCGGATGTTATCCCTGAACCTGCTTATTATACGTATCCGCGCTGATCTTTTTTGCTTTTTTCTTTTTGATATCATAGCGGTAATACGTCCATTGGGATGTGCGCTCATTCATTTTGCGGTAATAAACATACCGGGAAGTGATCCTTTCCAGCCATTCAGCCTTGATTGCTCTGACGATCGTCTTTTTCCCTTTTCCCGACGGGCTGCAGCTTCTGACGCGAAGCACGCTGTCCGGCCCGCCGCCGCCTTTTGTATATTCGGAATAATACACCTTTTTGCTAATAAAAACGGCTATGCCTCCGTTTTTTGTGAGACGGACTGTTTTTCCGTTCTTACAATTGTAAATGTACGTATCCAAAGGGCCGATAGCGCCGCTGTTAGGCTGGGCGAGCAGATACGGGCCGTTCTGCTCTCTTACACAAGCGTATTTTATGGCCCGTTTTGATTTTCCGGTTTTGGTATCCATGCGGTAGGTATGCAGCTCCGGCCCGGGTTCTTTATCATAGACGTCCATATACAGGATGCCTTTGTAATAAGCGGTGGGGCTGCTTGCGTTTTTCAGGGTTCCCACTGTAACCCGGCCTTTGCCGTCTGTTTTGACCCTGTTGATATAGCCGGTATAGCTGTAGTCGGCGTTGTAGGGGCCGCTCTCTATGTAATAGACGGTGGAACCGTTGGATATGCAGCCGGTATTAAGGGTTCGCCCCGGCGCGGCGTTTACAAGCACGGTTCCATTGCCGGATTTAGAGGAGGAGATCCGCACAGTGTTTGATTCATAGTCGGTCCAGATATAATATTTACCGACCTTGGTATTCCGGGAACATTGCCTGAAAGCGGCTGCCTGGGCTTTTACAGGCGCGGCGAAAAGCAGGACCGCCAGAAGGCAGAGGGACAAAAGCCCCAGATACAGTGTTTTTTTCTTTTTCATAACTTTGCAATTCCTTTCCTCATAATTGCCTTATTTTATCACATTCCATCCCCGTCTGCACGATTATTTTTGTAACGATCCATCTTATAAAATGCTGCTCCCGCTAAGGCCACCGCCCCTTCCGTGAGCGGATAGGACAGCCATATCCCTGCCATCTGAAATAGTGCAGACAGCAGAAACGCCATGGGAACGATCAGGATCAATCCCCTTGACAGCGAGACGGCCTGTGCAGGCAGCGCTTTTTCCGTAGAGATAAAATAGGTAGACAGAATGATGTTGAACCCCGCAAATGGTACAGCGGTAAAATATATTTTCAGGCCGGTCTCCGCAATCTGCTGTAGCTGCCTGTTCCGCTCACTGTTAAAAACGCCGGCGATCTGAGGCGCGGCGGCCCAAAAAAGCAGATAGATACAACCGGAAACTGCCAGCATGAATCTTACCGCATAACGCAGGATCCGGGCGGCGCTCCTTCTGTCGCCATAGCCATACAGCCTGCTGATGATCGGCTGTATTCCCTGTGCGATCCCGTTATAGATCGAGACAACCACGAGGGACAGGTTCGCCACCACGCCATAGGCTGCAACGCCTATATTCCCCTGCAGCCCCAGGATGATAGTATTAAAAACGATCATAACAATCCCTGAGGCCGCCTCAGTGATCAGCGAGGGAAGCCCCAGCGAAAACACGGTTCCCACCAGTCTGCCAGACGGCTTCACCCTCTCCCAGCGGAACTGGTTTTGTTTCGTGATCCAATGTCTGGACAAAACACCCAGGCTGATGACCGGAGCAAACCCGGTGGCCAGGACTGCGCCGAATATTCCCATGCGGAGCGGAAATATAAAAATATAATCCAGCACAATATTTGACAGGCTTCCTGTCAGCATGGCAGCCATGGCCAGCCGGGGGGCTCCGTCATTCCTCACGAAGCAGAGCAGACTGTCGTTGGCCAAAAAAGCCGGTGCAAAAAGCAGGATCACCCGCAAATATGTCCGGGTCATATCAAAGATCTCCGCATCCGCCCCGAGGAACGCGGCCAGCCTCCCTGAAAAAAAGATCCCCATCAACATAAAAACCGCGGCAAATGCGGCCGTGGTATACAGCGTATGGACATAAACTACATCTGCATCCAGCCCTTTTTTATCTCCAAATTCTTTCTGTGCCCTGCAGACAGCATACTTCGTGGCGCCGCCCATCCCCAGCATCAGGCCGCAGCCATGGACGAAACTGTATACAGGGATGGCCAGATTGAGTGCGGCCAGGCCGTTGGCCCCCAGTCCCCTGGAGACAAAAAAGGTATCCGCCAGAATATAACAGGACAGGCCGGTCATACCGCATACATTCAGTGTTACATACCGGATAAACGCTTTTAAAAGTGCTTTTTTCTCCATCCTTTCCCTCCCACACAAAAAAACACCAGTGCTCTCTATCTTCTAAGACCTAACGATAGAAAGCCTGGCATCTCCTCCCCTACCCGGTGGCAGAGGATAGCTGCTGTTTTAATTTTCTTTCCGAATTATACAGGAAAATTTGGCAAAAGGCAACGTATTTTTTAAAATATTACCCTCACCGTCCCTCATCCACCGTCTCCGCGAACGACTTCCACTCCACCCTTCTCTTCCTGAACCTGTACCAGCTGGCAAAATGGTTATAAAAATAATAGGCATGGGTCAGAAACTGCCCCATCAGCACATTCTTCGACCGAAGCGTCTTATTATAGAGATCTCCTGTGGCCTTATCCTCCTTACAGCTCCGGATATAATCGATCAGATCGTCCTCCGTAACCACATCATCGGGGATATCCACCCAGCCCAGGCCCACGCATTTTAAATGATGGGCGTCGCTGCCGCCCGTGCCCGGCCTGCCAAACTGATAGGCCAGCGCCTTGGCCCTGGCGTTGCTGTCCTCCTCCTCGCAGGCATTCCAAGTCTCCACGAAGTCAAACTGCTGCATCAGCCACTCCAGACGCCGGCGCTGCTTTGTGTTGGTTAAGCTTAAGAAACGCTCCCCGCAGGGATGGGCCGGCCCCAGTATGCCTCCATTTAAGTGCACCACCTCTATCAGGTCCTTCACCGGCAGCCCGCGGAGCTCCAGGATCGGCAGCTCCGTATCCCTGGGCATGATCACCAGCATATGGCCCGCATCGATCGTATCATATTCGATTCCCTTCCACACATGAAAAGCCTCAGGATCATCCTTTTCATGGCGGTGCCTCTCCGCCCAGGCCCGGTAACCCTTGTAGGAATCATGATCTGTCACCAGCATTCCGCCAAAGCCCAGCCCTTTCAGCTTTGACGCAAATACCTCCACAGATACCTGTCCGTCCAGGGATCCCTCCCTTGTATGGCAATGCATATCTACCTTCATAAAATAAATGCCTCCTATACTCCGGTTATCCACTGACCCGCAAATACTCCCACACTCCGGCTGTCTGCTGTCACAGAACCGCTTCTACTGTACCTGCCGTTCCCGCTTCAAAGCCGCCACACATTCGATGTGGGAAGTAAAAGGGAACATGTCAAAAGGCCAGGCTGTCAATCCGCGGTAACCATGGCCGGCCAGATACTCCAAATCTCTCTTCATTGTTTCCGGGTTGCAGGATATATATACAATCTGTCTGGGTGCAAGCTGCACCGCAGCCCGGAGAAAGGCCCCGCTGCTGCCGCTTCTGGGCGGATCCATAAACAGCACATCGGCGCCATCCCCGTTTTCCGCCATTTCCTCCATAAAATCCCCGGCATCCTCACAATAAAACTCTATATTTTTTATCTCATTTTGTTTCGCATTTCGGATCGCGTCCCGCACCGCATCCTCGTTCAATTCCACGCCGATGACCCGTCCTGCCCGCCCGGCGGCCGCCAAACCGATGGAACCGATGCCGCAATAGGCATCGATCACCGTCTCCTTTCCGGTCAGATTCGCCAGCCGGATAGCCTTCTCATACAGACGCTCCGTCTGCACCGGATTGATCTGATAGAAGGAACGGGGGGAGATCCGAAACCGCAGGCCGCACAGAACATCCTCAATATAGCCCTTGCCGTACAGCACCTTTTCCCGCTCGCCCAGCACCATGCTGGTATCCTGGTCGTTGACATTCAGCACAATGGTCGTAATCTCCGGGTGTCTTTCCCGCAGAACCCGGACAAAGGCGTTTTTCGAGGGAAAGACCGGCGATGCCGTCACCAGCACCACCATCACCTGCCCCGTGGCCGCACCGGTACGGATCAGCACATGGCGCAGAAGCCCCCGGCCGCTGTCCTCGCCGTATATCCGAATTTTGAAGGATTTCAGCATATCCCGGATGGTACAGATGATGGCATCCGCCTTCCGGTTCTCAATCTGGCAATTCTCAATTTCCACCACGCAGTGAGATTTTTCCTGGTAAATACCGGAAACGGCCCGGCCCTTCCTGAAATCAAAGGCCGCATGGACTTTGTTCCTGTAATGATAAGGATCTTCCATCGCCGTAATCGGGAACACCCGGCAAAACGGGCCGATCAGCCGCTCTACCATCCTTTGCTTATTTTCACACTGTTTCTCATAGGGCACGCCCTGATAACTGCACCCGCCGCAGCGCTTATGCTTTGGGCATATTGGTAATTGTCCGTCCATCTTTTTCCCCTTTTCCGTGCCGCTTTATCTCACCGGATATCCCGTGCGCTATTTAAATATCGTGTACATGCCGGGAATCCTGTACCGCCATTTGGTTTTTCATATCGTATTATCCTGGCTATCTTACACCATTTCAAATAGAAAGTCCATTTTTCCAATGACATTATATACTTCTTTATGGTAGTATAAATAGTATGTAAAGTCAATTCACACATTCGTCGATAATTAAAATCCCGTAACAATTCCTAACGGTTCAGCCTTCGGCCAAACGGTTAGTGAATCCAACCATTAGCCGTTTGCCTTCGGCAAAGGGCCGGATTCACTACCGGCAAAATATATGCTTCGCGTCGCGTAAATGCAAAGTCCTGGACTGAACGGTTACAAAATCTCACGATATTATTTTGAGGGAGGCTTTAAAAAATGTCCAAAGAAGCAGAAACTTTTTCCAGGAAAACGCCCGGCGGGAACAGGCCGAAAAACTGGAACGCTACCAGATACTAAACGAGCAGGTAATAGAAGGCAGCAGGGGAAAATCCCTGTTTACCACCAGGACAAACGAAAATATCCGCAGAGCCAACCAGGCCATAGAGGCTCTGGCCAGAAAAGATTCCATTCTATAGAAAGAACAGCGGCTCTCAAATGGGAAATCCGCTGTTTATCATTAAGCCTGGCAAAGCCAGACCAAGGGGGCATCGTTTAATGCTCGACCGGTGTGACAGTCGACCAGTACTGCTCAATCTCTCCGGCCAGCGCCGCGCGGTCGATCTGGCCCGCAAGGTATTTCTGCATGCTGGCGCCTACCTTGGAATAATGATCATCCGGATCATACTCATAATTAGGAACCAATTTTCCGGCATCCACGTACTGCTTTACGGCATTGCCCAGATCATTGCTGCAGGTCACGGTATTATTGGAGAAGGCGGAAACCATACCGCAGGTATCGGATATCAGCTTCTGTCCGTCCTCCGAGGAGTACAGCCAATTCAGGAAATCCGAGGCTGCTGCCCGCTGCTCATCCGTAGTATATTCGCTGTTGTCAATATAGAAATATTTGGAGCCGCCGCCCACCAGGCAGTCGGAATACTCATCCTGCACACTCTGGGGTACAGGCATGATGCCGATGTTTCCGGTATAGTCATAGTCTACGATATCGTTCCACTCCCAGCAGCAGCCGAACTGGAAAGCAACCTCGCCCTCGGACATCTTCTGATGCACCTGCTCATCCTCGGCAGAGATCGGCCCCGCCGCGAAAGCATTGTATTTCATCAGCACATCAAAGGTATCCATCAGAGAATTGAACTTCGCATCGTTAGCCAGATCTGCTGTCCCGCCATAGAGGGCCTCCACAAATCCGTCCACATCCGCGCGCTCCTCATACACCTGCTGCAGGTAATGGGCGCCCAGAGACCAGTCAGGTTTCAGAATCGCCGTGGGAGCTTCCATGCCGCCGGCCACCAGCTTATCCAGAAATGCGGTAAACTCGTCCAGGGTGGTGATCGAAGCCGGATCAAAATCCTCCCCGGTGACATTTTTGATAGCGTCCGCGTTGTAGAGCATACCGCGGGCCTCAATGCAGACCGGATAGCCCAGCACCTTATCGTCCACGGTAATGGCGTAATCCGTGTTCTGTACCCATTCCTGCCCGCTCATATCATAGCCGTACTCTGCGCCCAGCGTATAGATATCCTTCGCATCGGTCATGGACAGCGTGTAGGGCTCCTTGGAAGCATATTTCACGGAAAGATGGGCCGCCACGGTATCATTGGAATAATACACCTCGATATTGACGCCGTTTTCTTCGCTGTATTTGGCTGCTGCCTCTTCGAGATACTCCTGGATCTCCGATTTGGAATTAAAGATGGTAAAAGAAACGCCGTCCCCGCCGTTTCCAGCGGTACTGCCGTCTGCGCTGCCGCCCGAACCGCCGCAGGCCGTCATAGACAAAGACAAAGAAAGTGCCCTAAACAGTGCCATTGCTTTTTTCATAAATTGTAAATAAGTGTTGAAATCAACTGCATAATTGTGTATACTTATGCGATGGCAGAGGTAACGAGGTTGTTCCCGGCTGGAAAAGGGGATGAACCTGTTACTTTTTTCATATGAAAGACGCTTTACTACGGTATAGTGCAAATGTTATAAAGCCGAAAAGCATGGGCTTTGTCAGGTGAAAGGGTACTATGGAAAAGACGGAAAAGATCGTTGAGATTAAAGATTTATGTGTAGAATTTAAAACGATGGAGGGTACGGTAAAAGCCGTCAACCTTCTGAATTATACCCTGCATAAAGGCGAGAAGCTTGGGATCGTGGGGGAAAGCGGCAGCGGCAAAAGCGTGTCCTCCCTGGCCATGATGCGGCTGATCCCGAATCCCCCGGGAAAGATTACAGGCGGAGAGATCCTGTATAGCGGAAAGGATCTGACAAAGGAACCGGAAAGCGGGATGCAGAAAATCCGGGGAAATGATATCTCCATGATCTTCCAGGAGCCCATGACCTCCCTGAATCCGATCATCAAGTGCGGGAAGCAGATCGCAGAGGCGCTGACGCTGCACCGCGGCATGAATAAAAAGGAAGCCATAGGGGAAGCTGTGGAGATGATGCGGGCCGTAGGCATTGCAAACCCGGAGGCGCGGGCCCATGAGTATCCCCATCAGATGTCCGGCGGTATGCGCCAGAGAGTTATGATCGCCATGGCTCTGGCCTGCAGGCCGCAGATCCTGATCGCGGATGAACCCACCACGGCGCTGGACGTCACGATCCAGGCGCAGATCCTTGATCTGATTCGGGAGCTGAATGAGAATATGGGCACATCCGTGGTATTCATCACTCATGACCTCGGTGTGATCAGCGAGCTCTGTGATACGGTACTTGTCATGTATACCGGACACGCGGTGGAATTTGCGCCGGTAAAAGACCTGTTCGCCAGCCCGAAACATCCCTATACCCAGGGGCTGATCAATGCCATCCCGCGGATCACCAGGGACAGGCCGCCCCTTATGACCATCGAGGGCATGGTGCCAAATCCGACAGAGCATATAGAAGGATGCAGCTTCTGGCCCAGATGCCCCTACGCCAAAGATCGCTGCCGGAAGGAAATACCGCCGATGTACCGGGTGTCCGGGGACAGGGAGGTACGGTGCTGGAGATATGAACATGCGCAGGAGGAGGGCTGATCCATGGCAGGACAGAAAAAAGAAGTGCTGATGAAAGCCGACCATGTAAAAGTATATTTTAAAGGAAAGAATAAAAAATCCGGCACGGTAAAAGCGGTTGACGATATCAGCCTTGAGATATTCAAAGGAGAAACCTTCGGCGTAGTCGGGGAAAGCGGATGCGGAAAAAGTACGCTGGGCCGTACGCTGATCCGCCTCCAGGACGCCACGGAGGGCCGCGTTTATTTCCACGGACAGGATCTCTCCTCCTTGAAAGGCAGAGACCTGAAGGAAATGCGTAAAAAAGCACAGATCATTTTTCAGGATCCTTCCGCCTGCCTGAATCCCAAAAGAAACATCCGGCAGATCCTGACAGAACCTTTTGAAATACACAATCTTAAAAAGAACACAGACATAGATGCACGGATCCACGAGCTGATACAGCTTGTGGGCCTGGATGATTACCATCTGAGCAGATATCCCCACGAGCTGTCGGGAGGCCAGAAGCAGCGTGTGGGAATCGCAAGGGCCCTGGCGCTGGAGCCCGAGATCATCATCTGCGACGAGGCCGTCTCGGCACTGGATGTATCGGTGCAGGCCCAGGTGCTGAATCTCTTACAGGAATTAAAAAAGAAACTGGGGCTTACTTACTTCTTCATCTCTCACAACCTGAACGTGGTTTATCAGGTCAGCGACCGGGTCGGTGTGATGTACCTGGGCAACATGGTGGAGATCGCGTCTTATGATCAGCTCTATGAAAAACGGTATCATCCCTACACGGAGGCCCTTTTGTCGGCGATCCCCCAGGTTGATCAGGAAGCACAGGCGGAACGGATCCGTCTGGAAGGCGAGGTGCCAAGTCCCAGCGATCCGCCTTCAGGATGCCGGTTTCACACCCGCTGCCCGAAAGCCTGTGACCGGTGCGGGACAGACCGCCCCGTATTACAGGAGATTTCAGAAGGACATTTTGTGGCCTGTCATCTGTATGACGGGCAAGATCAGGAGTTCACGCCGGATACCGGCGACTCAATATAGTTTTCAGAGGAGGTAGATTATGAAAAAGAAATTGCTGGCTTTATTCATGAGCCTTACGGTTGCCCTATCCCTTGCGGGATGCGGCGGCTCCGGCAGCGGCCAAACGGCCGGAGGGTCTTCGGCTGAGAGCGCTGCGGACGGCGGCTCCACAGACGGAGGTTCCGCGGACGGCGGTGGGAAAACCGTTGTCATTGCCATGGAGGGGGAGGGCCTTGAGACCTTCGACCCGGGATATGTGTATGAGAAATACGCCCACGTCGTCATGAACGCCTGTTACGAGAACCTGTTTAAGTTTTATGACAATAACGGCCCTGCCCAGCCCTGTCTGGCGGATACCTATGAGTTCTCCGAGGACGGCCTGACGCTCACCGTTACCCTTA
Organism: uncultured Lachnospiraceae bacterium; assembly: GCA_910588295.1. Classification (GTDB taxonomy): domain Bacteria; phylum Bacillota; class Clostridia; order Lachnospirales; family Lachnospiraceae; genus UBA11957. The sequence goes on from CAJUQO010000029.1 coordinate 10,910, forward strand.
AAGACGGCATTACGTTTGCCAGCGGAAACCCGATGACCTCCGCGGACGTGGCATTCTCCATCAACCGCTGCAAAAATCTGAAGGGGAATCCTTCGATTATGACGGATACAATCGACAGCATCGAGACGCCGGATGAGAAAACCGTTATCTTCCATCTGACCGAGCCGGACAGCGCGCTCCTGTCCAAACTGACTTACAACGCCCTTGCCATCCTCGACAGCACGGTCGCCAAAGAAAACGGCGCTACCGATGCGGAGGATGCGGCGACAGCCGATACGGCACGGAACTATCTGGATAACACCAGCGCGGGCTCCGGTATGTATGTATTAACAAAATACACGCCGAATGAGGAGATCGTACTGGAAAAAAATGCCGGCTACTGGGGCGACAATGCTTCCAATGTGGACAAATACATCATCCAGCTTCAGGGAGAAGCCAACAGCCAGATGATGACCCTTTCCACCGGCGACATCGATGTGGCGCTGAACCTGACGGACGATACGGTATCCGAGCTGGAAGGCAATGACAGCGTAGCCGTACTCAACGACCCCACCAAGACCGTGGCATTCGTGATGATGAACATGGATGAGAGTATCGGCGGCCAGGTCTCCGACCCGAAGGTACAGCAGGCGATCCGTAAAGCGCTGGACTACAAGGGAACCCAGGAGATCGTAGGTTCCGGAACCGTTACCCCCTATTCTCTGATCCAGGACGGTTTCATGGGGAGCAAGGGAACCCGTGACGTGAACTATACAAATATTGAGGAAGCCAAGCAGCTTCTCGCAGACGCCGGCTATCCCGACGGCTTTGACATTGACCTGACTGTCACCGACCTGGCTTTCGAGGGTACGCCGCTTACGGATCTGGCCCAGAAGGTGAAGGATGACCTGGCCCTGATCGGTATTAACTGCAACATCGTAACCCAGGCATGGGCCGCCGGATACGGCGACGCCTACCGAGACGGTACCCTTGGCTTCACCGTGATGTACTGGGGTATCGACTATGCGGATCCGAACGTGCAGCTGGAGTTCCTGCCGGGCAGTTCTGTGGGACTGCGCGCGGGCTGGCAGGCGGACATGGATCCGGAGATCGCAGCCTTGTCCAAAGCCTGTATGGAAGCAACGGATGACGCGGATCGTACCGCTATTCTGGAGCAGATCCAGGATGCAACTTATGAGCATGGGCCCTTTGTCATGATCGCCCAGGCCCCGGCCCATTTCGGCTATAACACCAGGCTGACGGGCGTGGCCGTATCCGATCCCTATACGTTGGATCTGACCATGATAAATATCGCAGAATAATATGGGGGAGATTCCGGGCAGACAGCCCCCGGAATCTCCCAAAGCAAAAGAGGATGGCTTTATGGAACGTCTAAAATTCGCAGGAAGAAGATTACTGTATATGATCGTCATGTTGTTCGGCGTGGCAACAATGGTATTTATTCTTACCAAGCTGATACCGGGGGATCCGGCTGTGGCAAATCTGGGACAGCGCGCAATGAGCAATCCGGAGGTTGTGGCGGCCTACCGCGCGAAGTACGGGCTGGATAAACCGTTAATCATACAGTATTTCATGTATATGGGAAATCTGCTCCATCTGGATCTCGGCACGTCTATCCGTACAAATAATGAAGTGCTTTTTGAGCTTAAGAGGTGTTTTCCGGCCACCATTGAACTGGCATTGATGTCAATCATCCTGGCGACGATCTTCGGCATCCTCTTCGGCATTATTTCGGCAGTAAGAAGAAACAGTATTCTGGATCAGGGGCTGCGGGTGATCTCGGTCACCGGAGTCAGCATCCCCAGTTTCTGGTTTGCGCTTCTGGTACTCTATTTTCTTTACTATAAGCTCCAGCTGTTTCCGGGTCCGGGGAGACTTAGCAATACCTTTTCGGCGCCGGAAACAGTGACAGGCCTTTATGTGCTGGACAGCCTGCTTGAAGGCAATACGGCGAAGGCGATGGATGCCCTCTCGCATCTGATCCTGCCCTCCATCGTACTGGCCGCCTTCACCATGGGCCTGATTACCCGGACTACCCGGTCAAATATCCTGGACGTAATGTCCACGGACTATATCCGGACGGCAAAGGCAAAAGGGCTCTCGGAAACCGGGCTGATCTTAAAGCACGCTCTTGGCAACGCCCTGATCCCCGTACTCACGGTCATCGGCCTGGGCCTCGGAAATCTTCTGGGCGGCATGGTTCTTGTGGAGACCATCTTCAACTGGCCGGGCGTGGGGCAGTTTGCCTATGAATCGGTGACGGCTGCGGACTATCCGTCGATCATCGGCGTGGCGCTGCTGATCGCATTGAATTATATGGTGATCAATACCGTTGTGGATATTCTATACGGCATCATTGACCCGAGAGTGAGGTGCAGCTGACCATGCGTGCGTTAAAGAAATTATTTAAATCCAATTATTTATTTACGCTGGGCGTCATCATCTGTCTGGCGTGGATCATGGCGGCTATCCTTGCGCCGGTCATAGCGCCCTACGATCCCATCGTGCAGGATCTTGGCGTCAGGCTGAACGCGCCCTCCGGAGAACACTGGTTCGGAACCGATAACTTTGGGCGGGATATTTTCAGCCGTGTGATCTACGGCGGGAGATATTCTCTCCTGGCAGGTGTGGTGACGGTCATTCTGTCCGGCATCATCGGCACTTTTTACGGCGCGGTCGCCGGATACGTGGGCGGCCAGGTGGATAACGTAATGATGCGGTTCTCGGAGATGATCCTGTCCTTCCCCTCGCTGGTGCTTGCCATGATCATCAATGCGGTTCTGGGCTCCAACCTGTTCAATACACTGTTCGCGCTGGTCATCGTATCCTGGCCCACCTATGCCAGACTGATGCGGAGCGTAGTTTTAAGTGTAAAGGAAAACGAATATGTGACAGCCTCCATCGCTTTGGGAGCCTCCAACATGCGTGTACTGATGAAAGAGATCATCCCCAACAGTATTAACTCCGTCCTGATCATGGCGACCACGGATATCGGCAATAAAATCCTAATGTTCTCCACACTGAGCTTCTTAGGGCTTGGCTCCGCCCCGCCCACGCCGGAGTGGGGTATGATGGTTTCGGACGGCGCGGATTATTTCAATAAATTCTGGGTTGCCGGATTTCCGGGGCTGGCGATCTTTACGATGGCTGTGGGCGCCAACTTTATCGGCGACGGTCTAAGAGATCTGCTGGATCCGAAGCTCAGAAAAGAATTTTAAGAGAGGCATACACTATGACAAGAGTCGGCAGAGTTTTAAAGGCGATGGAGGAACAGGGACTATCACAGATGCTGGTCACAGACCCCGTGTCTGTTTTCTATATGACGGGCATTCAGATAGAACCGGGCGAGAGATTTTTTGCCATGCTGCTAAAAAAAAGCGGCGGGCATGTGCTGTTTCTGAATCATCTGTTTAACATTCCGGAGGGGACGCTGTTTCAGAAAGTCTGGTACAGCGACACGGATCCTGTTATGGAATACGTAAAGGGGCATATTGACGGATCTGAGATCCTGGGTGTGGATAAGGATCTGAAAGCGCGTTTTCTTCTGCCACTGATGGAAGGAAAGGAAGCGAAAAATTTTGTGAATGCTTCCCTGGCCGTCGATTTTACGCGCGGGATCAAGGACGCGGACGAGCAGAAAAAAATGCGGGCGGCATCGGCAGTCAATGACCAGGCCATGGCAAAGCTGTATGAGCTGGTGAAGGAAGGGACGACGGAGAAAGAAATTGCCGACCGGCTTCTGGGGATCTATCTGGAACTGGGAGCGGAGGATTTCTCCTTCCCGCCGATCGTGTCCTTTGGAGCCAATGCGGCGGATCCCCACCATATGCCGGACGATACGGTACTGAAACCGGGGGACGCCGTGCTTTTCGACGTGGGATGTGTGAAGGACGGCTACTGTTCGGATATGACCAGAACGTTTTACTATAAAGAAGCGACAGAAAAAGACCGGGAGATTTATGAACTAGTGCGCCGGGCCAACGAGGCGGCTATCGCAAAAATCAAGCCGGGAGTCCCTTTATGTGAGCTGGATCGGACAGCCAGGAATATTATCGCGGAAGCGGGATACGGTGAAAATTTCAATCACCGCCTGGGACATTTTATCGGGCTTTCCGAGCATGAATTCGGCGATGTTTCCCTCGCCAATGGACAGACGGCAGAGCCGGGCATGATCTTCTCCATTGAACCGGGCATCTATCTGGCGGGAGAAACGGGCGTACGCATTGAAGACCTGGTACTGGTAACGCCGGATGGCGTGGAGATATTGAATCACTATACAAAAGAACTGACGATCATCGATAAAAAAAAGGAGGCTCCATGAATCCCATTGCGACGCTTTATATGGAAAACGGAGCAAAGATCGCAATCGAACTGCTTCCGGAATCGGCGCCGAATACGGTCAACAGTTTTATCCACATCGCCTCTGCCGGATGGATGGATCACTACCCCATTCAACGGATTGTGCCGGGAAACTGGGTGGATGTCAGCTATTCCGGGTTTGGCAAAAAAGGCGCTCAGTATCTGATCCCAAATGAATTCCAGTTACATCCGGAGCTTGTGCCGCTGGATTCCCATCCGGGATACGTCTGTATGGGCGGTTATGGGGAGGACGGTATCGCCGGAGGCGAATTCTTCTTTCCGTTGAGGGACTGCCCGGATCACAGGGGCGTGTATCCGGTTTTCGGTAAAGTACTGGAGGGCATGGATGAGATCTACCGGCTGGAAAAAGTGGAGACAACACCGGTAACGGATTTTCCCATTAAGGGCGTTGAGGTGAATACCCCCGTGGAACCGCAAATCATCGAGCGTGTGGAGCTGGAACTTCACGGCAATATCTATCCGGAGCCGATAAAGATGCCAGTACAACATCTGCCCGAGACGTGGCGTTTCGGTGAATAAAGATATTTTTTACGAACAGCAGGAAAGGATCGATAAGAAAATATGATCACATCGACCAGTACAGACGAAAATTATGTCATTGAACTGTCGGACGGTACTCATATAAGCCATGCCGATGTACCGGAAGAATCCGGCGGCCAAAACAAGTACCAGCGTCCGGGGGATATCCTGACATCCTCCTTTGCAGCATGTATGAATATGACCACCCAAAGGATCCTGCAGGACAGAAACCTTCCTTACAGCAAAGTTACCATTGAGGCGGATTTCAAATGGTCCGAGACGGAAGACAACCGACTGGATTTTTATTATATCGTCGATATCCAGGGCGACCTCACCGAACAGGAAAAGGAGGAAGTCAAGGCGGAGGCAAAGAAATGCACCGTATGTCAGTACCTGCAGGCAAAAAAGGTGTTGACGGAGATAGCGCAATGGTAAAAAGATCAGAGAGCATTTTCCAAAATACTTTACATCCTCTTTATCAATCCGCTATGCTGATTGTATAGATTCCTATTTCTCCTTACAAACCTGGAAAATATAAAATTTCAGATAATAGGACTCATCCGCCGCCCACAGAATCGGGTGATCCGGAGCCTGAGTGTGAAATTCCACCTGACGCAGACGCCGATGGGCATGGTCGGCGGCCTGACGTATAGTCCTGGCAAAGAGCTCCTGATCCATGAAATGGGAGCAGGAACAGGTGGCCAGAAAACCTCCGTCCTTCAAAAGCTTCATGCCCCGCAGGTTGATTTCCCGGTAACCCCGGACAGCATTTTTCACGGAGCTTCTCGACTTCGCAAAGGCGGGCGGGTCAAGGATCACCACGTCATACCGCTCTCCTCTTTGCTCCAGCTCAGGCAGCAGTTCAAACACATCGGCGCAGGTAAATTCCACCACATCCGACAGGCCGTTTTGCTCTGCGTTTTTCCTGGCCTGGGCCACGCCGAGCTCCGAGGCGTCCACCCCCAGGACATGCTCCGCCCCCGCGATCCCGGCGTTTAAGGCAAAGGAACCCGTGTGGGTAAAGCAGTCCAGCACCCGTGCCCCTTTGCACAGCTTCTGAACGGCCCGCCGGTTATTTTTCTGATCCAGGAAAAATCCTGTCTTCTGCCCGTCACGCACATCCACATGATACTTGACGCCGTTCTCCTCGATCAGCACATCCGTATCAAAGGGCTCCCCGATAAATCCCTTGTACAGCTCCATGCCCTCCTGTTTACGGACTTTTGCGTCGCTGCGTTCATAGACGCCCCGTATGGCAACGCCGTCCTCCGCCAGCGTCTCCTTCAAGTACTGAAGGATCTGCCCTTTCAGGCGGTCTATGCCAAGGGCCAGAGACTGCGCCACCAGCACATCAGCAAACTTGTCCACCACCAGCCCCGGAAGGAAATCCGCCTCCCCGAAAATCACCCGGCAACTCGACGTGTCCACCACCCGTTTCCGGTATTCCCAGGCCCGGCGCACCCGCATCCGCAGAAAAGTTTCGTCGATCTCCTGCTCCACCCGCCGGGTCATCATGCGGACACGTATCTTCGACCGGCTGTTGATAAAGCCCCGTCCCAGGGGATAGCCGTCAAAATCCCTGACGATCACCATATCCCCGTCCGCGAAGCTGCCCATCACCGAACCGACCTCATTATCATATATCCAGAGCCCGCCCGCTTTCAGCGAACGGCCCTCTCCCTTTTTCAAAATCACTGTCGCCGTACCCATAGCTTTCCTCCTCATCCTGCCTGTTCTTTCCGTCTCACTTTTCGCCAGTATAACACAGTTTCCTCCCTGTTCACCAGATTATTTGCGCAAAAAAAACTAAAATAATGCATTGGCCGCCAATGGATAAAGACTTTACACCTTTTCATCTTATTGTTATAATACGGTTTATCAGAAACTGTGCTGCATGCACCGTTGATATGACATTAAAAAGCAGGTGGTTCAATGACTGAAAATGAAATGCTCAAAAAGTCACCGCCGTAACATAGAGAAAGGAAAATTGTATGCCATACTTAATAGCAGCCTCCGATGTACCGGAGGAAGCCAAAAAACTGACCCATGAAACCCTGAAAAAACTTCTGTCACTGGTTTTCGACAATAAACTGTATTACGCGCTGTTCCTTCTGGCCCTCATGCTGATCACTTTAAAAATCATCGGCCTGTGTTTCCGGCTCTTCCGGAAAAAGAACAGCATCCATATGAGTTTCCTGAAAAGCGTGATACAGGCCATGACGGCCATCGCCTTTTTGCTGCAAATCGGAAGCCTGTCGGATACATTTACCAAATTTTCCAGCTCCATCCTGATGTCTTCCTCCCTGATCGTGGTGGTGCTGGGCTTTGTCTTCCAGGAGGGCCTGTCCAATATCGTCCATGGGTTCATCCTGATCATCTTCAAGCCCTTCGACCTGGGCGACCGGGTGAAGATCACCATCGACGGGCAGCAGATTTCCGGTTATGTGAAAAATATCAACCTGCGCAACACCATCATCCAGAACGTAGCCAACAACAGCTTTGTGATCATCCCCAACGCGAAGATGGATCTGGGAGTCATCGACAACAGCTATTTCGACGCCGACTCCGTCAACTCCAATTTTCTGGATATCAGCGTGACTTATGAGTCTGATCTGGAAAAAGCCTGCGCAATCATGTCCGAATGCATCACCCGCCATCCCCTGGTACGGGAGGCCAGAAAACCGGAAGACCGGGACAAGCCCGTGGACGTGATCGTCTGTAACCTGGCCGACAGCGGTATTGCCCTGCGGGCCAGCGTTGTCACCAAGACCATCGAGGAAAATTTCGGGGCCTGCAGCGACATCCGCAGAGAACTGGTATTCCGCTTTTCCCAGGAAGAGGATGTGGATTTCGCCTATCCCCATATGGTAGTCAAATCCTGACGCTCCTCCGTTCTGGAACGGCATGGATCAGCATGGCCGCCAGCACCAGAACCGCCCCGACGATGAAATTAACCGTCAATCTCTCACGGAGCAGCAAGATTCCCAGCAGCATGGAGGTCAGGGGCTGCACCGGATAGAAGGACGCGCACAGGGTGGCCTCCGTCTTTGCCAGCGCCCGGTTCCAGAGCAGATGGGAAACGGCCGTACAGATCACGCAGATATAGGCGACGGGCAGCAAAAGGGACGGTACGATCTCCACGGGGGCCCCCGTAGCTTTCATATACACCAGAGATGAGGGCAGGGAAAACAGGGCGGCAATGCCCATGCCGCAGCCCGTCACCAGAATCGGGTCATATTTAGCCGCCAGCCTCTTGATATGGATCGTGGTGTAAGACCAGACGATCAGGGAAAATACGCAGCAGCATATCCCGAATCCCGATATACCGCCGCCCGGATTCCCGATGATCACCGCCGCGCCGACCACTGCCGTCCCCAGGGAGGCCGCATCTTTTTTCTGCATCCGTTCCCCCAGAAACAGCATGGCAAACAGGGAAATAAAAACAGGGCTCAGCGCGTTGATCAGCGAGGAGAAAGACGCATTGGCATACTGTATACCCAAAAGCAGAGCCGCATTGGACAGAAAATAGCCCAGCACGCCCACCAGCAGCAGCTCTTTTCGGTCTTCCCGGCGGATTTTACCCAGGCGGCGCAGCCTGGCCGCCCCTAAAAGCAGCAGAGACGAGACCGCAAAACGCAAAAACAGCAGGAACAGAGCCGGAACATGGGGCAGTACCACCCGTCCGGCCACATACAGGCTGCCCCAAATCATCACCGTCACCAGCAGTATGCACTGATTCTTATTCTTTTCTGATAGTCCCATCATAACCTCCCTCTGCGGGCGTCGGCCAAAAGTTACTTTTCCCGATCCATGAAAAGCAACGCCATAAACTTTTTTCTGCCCAATTGCCCGCATTCATCATTTGCCCCCCATTATAGAAATCGTGTTATAATAAATCAAATACTACTTTTTTATTCTTTAATAGTTTCAAACTATGATTTGACCGGAGGGAACCATGACACTGAACCAACTGACTTATTTCCGAAAACTGGCCGAAACCCGCCATATGGGGCGGGCCGCCGAAGAACTGTTGATCAGCCAGCCGAGCCTAAGCGTGGCCATGGCGCGGCTGGAGGAGGAACTGGGGCTTGTTTTGTTTGACCGGGCCGGACGGCGCATGGCGCTGAACCCCGACGGAGAAATATTCCTCGAACACGTCCAAAAGATCCTGCGGGAGATGGAGGAGACGCGGCTTCATATGCTTTCCCTGTCGGACTGCCGCCGCTGCCACATCCGCCTAGGATGCGTCGCTCCCCTTTTTGACGCCTATCTTCCCGGGAAAATGCGGGCCTTTCTGAATCTTCCCGGCAATGAGAAAGTTCAGTTTGCCCTTGATGCCGGGCAGACGCCGGAGCTGGTACGGCGGCTGAAAAACGGTGTCTATGACATGCTGCTTTGTTCCCGGTGGGAGGACGACGGGCTGGCCCAGACTCCCGTGCTCTCCCAGGAGCTGGTTCTGCTTGCCCCTGCGGATCACATGATATCCCTTGCCTCCTGGCAGGAGCTCGCAGACCTTCCGCTGATCGGCTATGAGGAACAGTCCGCCATGGCACAGATGTTGGAGCATATAGCCGTATCGGAACAGATCGCGTTGTCCTTTGCCTACCGGGCGCCCAATGAGGAGGCCATCGCCGCCCTGGTCTCCCACGGCTTCGGCTTCGCCGTCGTCCCCCGGGTAACGACGCTGCAGCATTATGACGTATCCTGCCATCCCCTTCCCGGCAGCGGCCATATCCGGCAGATCTACCTGACCACGCTGAAAAACCGCCGCTGCACAGGGGCAGCACGGCGGTTTATGGAATTCTGTCTTTCTTAAGTGCGCAGCGACATACAGGCACATCTGTCCCGTATGCTTTGCGCATACCCCCTGTGCTCAAGGACAGTGGATTCTTCTGTGTCGGCATCATCAAGATCTTCCTATATCCCTTTCTATGACTAATATACTATTGCCCCGGCACGACAGCCGCCTCGTCGCCGCCGGAAGTTTCATCTGTATCAGCCCAGTCTTCCAGACCATCCACCACTATCCGGTCAAAATACTGAAATAACTGGCCGCTGCCCCCTTTCGGCTGGTAGTCGTAATACATGCCGTTGATCAGGAAAACCTCACAGCTGTCCGAGGCCAGCGCCATCCGGATCTCTTCCCCGGACGACAGGGTGACTGTCAGCACCGCCTCGTAAAAGGAACAGCCGCTGCCGCCGTGCAGATACCGCGCCTGCCGGATCAGCTTCTCGATCTGCCCCAGAACCGCCGGATCCGTGACCGTCTGGCTCTGCGGCACACCCTCTTTACCGCCTTTCCGCTCGGTGTATACCATCGTCGCAGAAGTGATATCCCGTATCCGGCTCGGATCGACCGGCTCATAACCCAGCTTTTCTTTCAAAATCCCGGCCGCCATATCACAGAGAGCCGCATTTTCCTCCAGAGCCTCTGTAACTTCCAGCGTATCGTCGTCTGACTGATAGTAGTAGAGGCTGCCGTCCTCATAGACGTCCCATGTATTTCCCTCGTAGCAGAGGCTGTACCCGATCATCCGGCCGCCCTCCTGCGCCCCCTCGGAAATGCCTTTGGTTTCGTCCAGCCCGGCCATCAGCTGCTGAAGTTCTGCCTGCACACTGTCATCGGGGACATAATAATACGTATAAGCGTTTTCCGGCCCGTGACCCGTGGCCTCCTCCCAATTGCTGCGCCACCCTTCCCGGTGGGGTATATGGAAATACCGTCCGGTGGGCGGATGCATATTGACCGGATTGACGGCAATACAGACCTTGCCCTCCACGGGCTCGTCAAGCAGATAGATCTCACCATCCCCCGGCACACCCGAAGATTCTGCGCCCACGAGGGACTCTGTCCCCTCTGCTTTACCCGCAGACGGTTCCTCCGCTTCATCGGCAGGCGAGCCGTCTTCCGCCCCGGTTGGCAGGGCCGCCGGATCTCCGTTCCCCACCGTTTTGGCATCCTGCCCGGTATCTCCCCCGCCGGAAATATCCTGTCCAGCCGCGCCGTCATCTATTTTTCCGCTTCTGTCATCTCCCGTCAGGGAAACGCCGTCGGAACCGTTCCCTGCGGGATTGCTGAACGCACAGCCCGCGAAAAACACCATAAAAGCTGCTGCAAGAACCGCCGTGCCCGCCGTCGTCCGCGGGCGGCGGACCAGGATATACAGCCGTTTTTCCATCTCCTTTTTCCCGTTCCAGAGACAGGTAAAGCAGATGGCTCCCCGGGCCATTTCCCTTGGCCCCGCCGCCACTTCGATCAGTGTCGCACCGTAGGCTTTCCGGCTCGCCTCCCCGAGACGGCGGACGGCTCCCTCGTCACAGGCCAGCTCGCTGTCCCTGCGGGACAGTCCTGCCGCCGCCCACACAAGCGGATTGTACCAGTGAACCGACAGACACAGGCAGCGGACAAAGACCCAAATATGGTCCCAATGGCTATAATGGGTCTGTTCATGGGCCAGGATATGGGCCAGGCGGGCATCCGGCACGCCGACTTCCTCCCGGGCAGCCCACGCCGCGTCCCACGCAGAATGATCCGAACAGCCATGTCCCCCCTCCAAAACCGTCTCCGCTATATCGGCCGGAAGATAAATGGCCGGACGGAACAGACCGTAAAGACAGGGCGTCCGCACACAGGAGGCGCCATAGACCGGCAGATATCCGGGCACATCCGGCAAACGATACCTTTCCTTTTTGAGCCGGAGCCAAAAGCGCAGATTGGCCCACACAAGGCAGCCGCCTGTCAGTACCGCGCCGGACAGCCACAGAGAAAGCCAGATCCACACGGACGGCCCGCCGGGACTTCCCGTACGGCCGGTTCCGGTCACGGTTTTCCCTGCCGCGGCCATATCGGCCGGCTGCCCGTCTTTTCCGTCTGTCACAGGGAGCTTCACAGGGAGCTGCCCGTTTCCCGTACCGGCCGATCCCGGCCGGCCATTCTTTTCGGTCGATACATTCCGCAGATCCGTCCCTCCGTCAGCAGTCATAAGCGAACTATCCTCCTTGCCTGCCGTTCCTGACTGCCCATTCTCACCGCCGACGGCCCCCGGCCGGCCATCTTCTTTCTCTGCCGACAGTTCCCCGGCACCGCTGTCCGACAGCAGTTTGGCCGCCTGGCCGCTCCACAGCCCCCGGACTTCCTGCAGCATGGGCACCAGGCTCAGTGCGCTGCTTCCCACCTGGAACGGTATGAGCAGGCGAAGGGCCACCAGCAGCCACAGCCCATACCTGGCCCGCTGGCTGATATATCCGCCGACCAGGGCCCTGAGCGCCAATACTGCCAGGATCAGCAGCGACGAAAGACCGATATACTCAATCATTCTCTTTCTCCTCCAGTCCCTGCAATATCCCGTAAAGCTCCTCCACTTCCTCGCGGTCAAGCGCTTTCTGCCGAACCAGCGTACTCATCATCATGCTGACCGAGCCCTGGTACACCCGCTCCAGCAGGCTTTCCGTCTCCGCCAGCGCGGCATCCTCCCTGTCCACCCCGGGATAGTACAGCCGTGCCTTTCCGCCCTCCTGCACCGTAAGGATCCCCTTATCCGTCATACGGCCCAGCAATGTGCTCACCGTGCTCTTGCTCCAGCCCGGCTCCTCCTCCAGGGCATGGAAAAGCTGCATCAGCGTCCGGGGCGCTTCCTCCCACAGCTTTTCCATGATCACCCACTCGCTGGGCTGCAGGATCATCCCTTTTTCCCCCGCCGCATAACCGCCGCCTCTTTTCTTCCTTTTCAGCATATCCTGTCCTCCATTTGGTCTACTATTGTCATCCTATGGACAGAATAGCATATTGTATTACTCAAGTCAACCTTTTTCTTTCATTCCCCGCCGAATACCACAGACGCCACAGACGTGGCAAAGGACTTCATCTACACTTCCGCGTCCTGATTTCCGGAATAGTTTTCATAAGCCGCCCAGTCGTAGGCCCCTGCGGTGGGCACGAAGCGGCATTCCTGGTCATAGTTCCCGACAAACAGCCAGCTATGGCCCGTCACATCAGCCTCCGCCGAAAAGGAAGCCAAGATCATAGATTCTCATTCCGGACACAGTCAGGGAGAATACAGGATTTGAAGAAGAAGTAAAGCAGGAAACGCCCAACGGCGCAAAACAATAGATCAGTATATAGACGGCGGGCAGCGCACATCATCTCTTTCTCCCCACCACAGCGCCCAGCGTGATATACAGCGCCGCAAACAGCACGCCCGCCACCGGCCAGATGATCCATGACCTGTTCCAACTGTCAAGGTACAGGCTGACGCCCAGATAAACGGCCACCACCAGGCACCAGTAAGCGCCCGCAAAAAAGGACAGCCGCCGGTTCACCTCCTTTTTCTCCGGCGTGTAATCCCCCACCTGCAGTAGCTTGTCAAAACTCCCCTCTATGGAACCGGCCCACACAAACAGAAATACGCCCGCCGCCACAAAACATAAAAGAAGAGCCACACAGCTCACCAGAAGCATATCTTCCACGTCCCGGCCCGCCGCCAGCATCAGCGGCACCACGCCGATGATGCACAGCACCACGCCAGCCGTGATACATTTACGGAAAGTATCCGCGAACTCCTCCTTCCGCTTCTCCACGATACCTGCCACGCCGTACAGAAGCACAAAGGGCTCTTTTTCCAGATATTCGTACCGTTCCAGGCGCATGCCATGAAAAATCAATACGGCCACGCTTATGGCAACCATGACAAGCAGCACCGTCGCACCGATACCCCCAGCCATATTTTCGGATAACCCCCGTTCCCCGCCGAACTCGGACAATCCTCCGAGAAGGATCAGGCACACCGGCGACAGGATACACCAAGACACCGCAAAGGCCATCCTGGCCGCCGTCTTCCTGGTCAGATCCAGAAACGTTCCGGCCTCCTCCAGGGAAACGCTCCGCAGCGGGTCGCTCTCTTCCTCTCCCTCCGGTATCTGCGGCGCGGTCTCCTCCACTTCTTCCTTCAATAAGTAATCCGTGCTCACGCCAAACAGGCCGCTCATCCGAACCACTTTGTCCAGATCCGGGATGGAGGCCCCGCTCTCCCATTTTGACACCGACTGACGGGAGATCCCGAGCTGAGACGCCAGCTCCTCCTGGGACCATTCCCTCTGCTTCCTTAACCGGGCTATTTTTTCTCCTAAGATCATACACTTATCCTTCTTTCTGTCATTTTCCTCGATATCGATAAGCGCATTGTAACACAGAAAGCAGTTGACAACCACCAAGTGCGCTTGAAATCGGCGCAACCTGCGGTTGCATTTCACTAAAACGGCCGATAGAAGACAAAAAAACTGCCCTTAGCTATTTTTGTGCACAGATCCATCCAAAACATTCCTTCACCCATACCGCCGACCATTCGCATACCCCACTTTAAAAACGACGGTACCGGCCGTGCCGGGATCCGCCGCAGCGGCCTGCTTCAATCATCTGTATCTCCCTTTCTCAAAAAAAATACTGTACCACACACAAAAGCAAAACACCGTCCAGAGCTTCCGGCTGTTGTCACGGCGTTTCTGCAGATGCTCCTCCAGAAGCGCCTCCAGCCTTTCCCGCCGGAAATACAGGCGGGCGGCCTCTCCCGCAAAAGCCTCCCGCAGCCGCCCTTCCCCTTCCTCCGAACACATCCAATGGCGAATCGGCACGGGAAAGCCCAGCTTCGGCCGGTCACTGGTATCAATATCCAGGTGGCGGGCCGCCGCTTTCCGCAGGATATATTTCGTCGTAGCGTCCTTCTGCTTCATCACGGAGGGCAGACGGCGAGCCAGGGCAAAGACATTCCTGTCCAGAAAGGGCACCCGCACTTCCAGGGAATGGGCCATACTCATGCGATCCGCTTTCTGGAGGATATCCCCCGGCAGCCAGTGGCGCAGATCGATATCCTGCATCCTATCCGCGTCCGGCATCCCCCAGGAACGCCAGTAATCCTTCCTCAGAAAATTCCGGGGGCTTGAAGCCGCCGTCGGCGTACGCAAAAGCTCCCGCCGCTCCTTGTAGGAAAAGATATTTGCGTTGCCGATGAACCGCTCCTCTACAGACTTACTCCCCCGGATCAGAAAATGCTTGCCTTTCCAGTCGGGCAGATGCTCCGCCAGCCGGGCCAGAAGTTTCCTCAGTTTCAGCGGAAGGCGCTGATAAAGACGCAGCGCCTCCGGCTCACAGTAGATCCGATAGCCGCCGAACAATTCATCCGCACCCTCGCCGGAGACCACCACTTTCACCTCCTTCGATGCCTCCCCTGCCAGAAAATACAGCGCCACCGCGGAGGCGTCCCCTAAAGGTTCGTCCATATAATAGAGCACCCTGGGCACCGCCTCCCAGAATTCCTGCTCCCGGATCTGCCGCCCCTGATGCTCCAGATGACATTCTTCGGCTGTCCGGCGGGCCCAGAACATCTCATTATATTTACCGCCCTCCTGTCCGAAACCCACGGTGTAGGCTTTTTTCCCCTCAAATTCTGAGGCGATCAGCCCGGAATCCACACCGCCGGACAGAAAAACGCCGATCTCCACATCCGCAATACTGTGGGCCCCGGCCGAATCCTTCATGGCCCGGTCAACATCCTCCGTCCACTCCTCCTCGCGCTTATCTTCCCGGGGAACCAGGGACGGTTCAAAATATGTCTGTATCTCCGGTGCGCCGTCTCCCACCCGCCAGCGCAGGAAGGTTCCCGGCTGCAGTCTGTAAATACCTTTAAAGAATGTTTCTTCCAAAGCCGAGTACTGGAAGGAGAGATATTGCTCCAGAGCCTCCTCATTCAGCCGTTTCTCATAGCCGGGAAACCGCAGAATACTTTTGATCTCGGAGGCAAATACAAGATTCCCTCCGATCCTGGCATAGTGCAGCGGTTTTACGCCGAAAAAATCCCTGACGGCAAAAAGCTCCCTCTTTTCGACGTCCCATATCACAAAGGCGAACATTCCCCGCAGACGGCCCAGCATCTCCTCCCCCCACTCCTCATAGCCATGGATCAGGACTTCCGTATCAGAGCGGGTGACAAATACATGTCCCGCCCCGGTAAGCTCCTCCCGGAGTTCACGGTAATTGTAGATTTCCCCGTTAAAGACCAGCACTTTGTCCTCGGCCTCATTTTCCATGGGCTGTGCGCCATTCTCCAGATCGATGATAGAAAGCCGCCTAAACCCCAGCGCCGCGTCGCCCCTGATCCAGCTCCCGCTGTCATCAGGCCCACGGTGGCGGATCGCCTCCATCATCTCCTCCAGTATATCCTCCCGTTTTACCCTCTGATTTCCTACAAAGCCGCAAATGCCGCACATGTCTTACAACCTCCCGTTTCTCTTTCGTTTTCGAGTTGTATTGTGAGACTGCTTTATTTCCTTTTTTAATCTTTTTTGTATCGAATCTGCATCGGAGCGGCTATATTTTCGTATACGAGGCGCGGCGGCAAGCAGGATAAGCAAGTGATCGGCCCTTTTTATATGTTTTCGGGGCAGCTCGCGGGCATATACGGGCAGTTCCGGCAGTTCTCTTCCTGCCCTACCCCACCAGGAATATCCCGTAATTGCAGGGCAGAGTCATCTCCACCATGTACCTGCAGTCCTCCTTTTCCAGAACACGGGCCTTTTTTATCTCCCCGGTAAAGGTATCCCACACCTCCGGTTCCTCCCCGGCCTCCACTCTCACAGTGACCGTCTCCGGCTCGTGCCCGTAATTCACAAACAGCGCATGGCGTTTTCCGTCTTTCCGATAGCGTACAAACTGCACGCCCGTCAGATCTTCGCCCCCATGCATATAGGGATCGATCAGATACGCGGGATAGCAGGGATGGTTGTTGACCGTCTTTTTCACGCCTCCCACGATCTCAACGGGCATGGGGATGATTTCCCGGATCTTCCGATACAACAGTCCCCTCTCCTCCACCGGCAGGATTTCCAGATTGCCTGTTTTTTCCATATCCGCAAACAGACCGGCCAGAGCCCGGTCTTCATTCCGGGGCATCGCATATACGGGAATTTCATCAAGGGCCAGTATTTTGCCGCCCTGGGCCGCAAAGTCACGGCACAGCCTGGCCACCTCCATCGGGAGTACGCGGCACATCGGCAGTATCAGCACGGAAAATTCCTGCCCTGTCTTCCGGTTTCTTATCCTGCTTCCGGACACCGCAAAATTACCCGCGGCATCTTTATGAAGTAATTCATAGTCCAGGTTTTCGGACATCAGCCCGTTCATCAAAAGCTGCATCTCCCTGTCTATTTTCACCGCCTGGCTGTTTTTCAGGAAAGCGCCCTCGGCAAACCCATGGGTATAGTATAGATCCGGCTCATAGTTCAGCCACATACTTTCCACGGGATTATACACCAGAATATCCATTTCATTCATGCCGCCGGTCATTCCGTAGTGAAGGCGGCGGATCATTCCGTTGCCCTCTTTCATCCTCGGCCAGCCCTGCCACTGAAAAAACTGGGACGGCGGCCAGTCATTCTTTCTCTCTCCTCTGTCCGAGTAAAAGAAACCGTGGTTGATGATCACCTGCATCCCCTGCTGGAACATCCAGGAAACCATGCGTATGTACTCCTCAAAGGTCATATCCCATCCACATCCCGCAAACACCTCCACGGCGGAAAGCTCATGGCCATAAGAGTGGGCCGCGGATGACGTATACTTGATATTCAGGCTGCCGATGCCTTTGCCCAGATGATCCCCTCCCGGAACGTCCAGATATTTATTCTGGCGCATATAGTCGCCGCTGTACCGGACATGGCCCTGCAGCGTCTCCTCCCCCAGCAGATGGGCGTACAGCTTTATCCCATGATCCCGGCACCACCTGTGAATCGTGCCAAAATAATTCTCCTGATACAGATCGGCCAGCACATCAAAATAGTCGCACTTTGTCCGGCCGGCGCGTTCTCCCGGCAGCACCAGATCCACCAGGCGCGGCATCAGGTCATACCCCTTTTTTTCCCTGAACACCCTTGCAAAATCGCGGCTCCAGGCCAGGGGATTGCACATCCTTGTCTCGTCATTGAAAAAGCAGGTGACCGTGCTGCCGAAATATTCCGAAAACCTTTCATAATACCGGTCGTAGGTAGATCGCAGAAAATCGCCGGTGGCGTCCGCGTCCAGATAATTTACCTGCCCCGCGCCCCCATATTCATAGGCGTCCACATGAACCTTCGCGATATACGCCCAGGCGTCCCTGTCCGATACAAATTCCAGCTCCGGCCCAAAGATCAGGTATTTAAAATATTCTGTTATGTCATATGGTTCACAGGTTTCCGCGTCCACAAGGAAAACGTTAAAGGCGTACTGCGATTTGTCCGATTCTTCCGTTACACGGAATAAAGGCTTACCCGTCAACTCCTTCAGTTGTGCCCGAAACGACGTCCCCGCAGGGATTTTTTCACGCTGAAACGTCAGATATTGCTCCCTGTTTTCCTCTTTTTGGGTAACCGTTTTGTTACAGGTTCCCGCTGGCCAGTCGATCTCGTCATAGAACCATACTGGCTCCCCATGTTCTTTTTTATATTCCAGAACCGTCCGGATATTCTCAAACCATCCCTCGTCAAGATAACCGCCGATATAGCCCTCGCCTCCGTTGGTCCGCGCATGGGGGATCGTGGACGTGACGCCTGTCTCCGATTTCATTTTAAGCTGCCGAAGCAATTCTTCCTTTTCCAGCTTGTCATTCCAGAACCACAGGGGCGACTGGGCTTCGTCCAGGCTCTTTTCCGAAAAAGGATTTTTCCAGATTTCTTTCTTCACGCATCATTCCTCAGACTTTCTTACAGATATTTATTTCCCGTACAGGTTTGGGGAGACATTCCCGCATACTGCGCCTCCCCAAAATATTTCATACGCTTTATTTTTTATATGGCACGGCTCCCTCATACTGATTGGACTGCCAGATCACGCTCACCAGCCTGCTGATGCAGGCTTTCAGATCCTCCAGGGATAGTTTGCCCTCCTCAAGCTCCCGGCGCAGATTCTCGTGGTCGCCCGGACAGCCCGGCATCACCAGGTCGTTCCCGGCCCGCATACAGCCGGAGGCAGTACAGTCCTCCCCCTTTTCCGTGGTGGTCCAGTCGGTCATGATCACACCGGCAAAGCCCCACTCGTCACGGGCAGCCTTCGTGCAGATATCGTAATTATTGGCCGCATGGATACCGTTGATCAGATTATAACTGGTCATGATCGACATGGGCCGGGACTCTTTCACCGCAATCTCAAAACCTTTCAGATAGATCTCCCGCAGCGCACGCTCGGACAGGATACTGTTGGAACCCATGCGGTTATCCTCCTGGTTGTTGCAGGCAAAATGCTTGATGGTGGTGCCGCAGCCCGGTACACTCTGTACCCCCTCCGTGATGGCCGCGGCCATTTTCCCGGACAGCAGCGGATCCTCGGAATAATACTCAAAATTCCGACCGCACAGGGGATTTCGGTGGATATTCATGCTCGGCGCCAGCCAGAGAGTCACGCCAAACTCCTCCATCTCATGGCCAATCATCTCACCAACTTCCCGCAAAAGCTCCGCATCCCAGGTCTGGGCCAGAAGCGTGCCCACAGGAATAGCCGTGCAGTACTGATAGTAACGCTCTCCGGGCAGATCCCCCGTATCGGGGCAGAACAGGCCGCCCTCCAGGCTGAACTGGAAAGGCATGGATACAATTTTCCCATCCGCCACATGATAGTATTTCATCAGACGCAGACCGGCGGGGCCGTCTGCCAGTACGATACTGGCCAGATTCTGTTCCGCAGCGCAGCCGTTTGTCTCCCCGGCAGATCCTGGTACGGATATACCCGCCGCGCCCAGGTTGCCGCCCTGCCCCTTGCCCGGATCTCCCGTGGCCAGGGCAATGAGCTGCTCCACTGACAGCGTATCCACGAACCGTTTCGCATCTTCCTCTGTCAGCTCTGCGTTTTTCCGATATACGATTTGTTCCGTATCAAAATCCCCGGCATGAAGCTCTATACGGGGCAGACCCTGCTCCTTTGCCCTGTTCTTCCATGCCTCATAACGCCGGGCCGCCCGGCCGTTATCCTCATGGAATTCCTTGATCTCCTGTTGCAGCGGGCAGATATTGTCGGTTTTTACCAATATGGCCCGGCCATCCAGCTCCACCGTCGCCGCCAGAGCGGCATCCTGCAGGCTGCTGCCCACCCAGATCCCATAACTGCCCGGCTCCAGTACCCAGCCCGGCTCCCTCTCATCATAGGACGTCAGGCGATCCAGCGGCATCTCAAGCGTAAGCCGTACACTCCCGCCCGGTTCAAGCATGGGCGTCTTCTCAAAAGCCGCCAGACGGCGGTGTTCCTTCTCCAGCCCGCCCTGGGGACAGGATACATAGGCCTGTACCACCTCCCTGCCGCTCCACGTACCGCCTCTATTCGTCACATTTACCGCAATTCCAAGAGATTTTTTCTCCTTATCGTAAGACACGCTTCCCGTCTCCAGGGAAAAATCCGTGTAGGAAAGGCCATAGCCAAAGGAATAACGCACCGGTATCTCAAAAGTATCAAAATACCGGTATCCCACATAGATCCCCTCCCTGTAAACCTCATGCTCCACATCACCATTATTGTGAGAAAAATTCTCTGCATTCGGATAGTCCCCATACTGAAAGGCCCAGGTATCCGTCAGCTTGCCGCAGGGCGTGGCCTTTCCGGACACCAGGTCGGCAAAGGCATGGCCGCCCTCCATCCCCGGCTGGACGATCTGCAGCAGGGCGCGGATATTCTCATACTCATCCATAAAGGACAGATCCACCAGGCCGCCCGTATTCACCGCCACGACCACCTTCTCATACAGGGCGCAGATATCCGCCAGCATCCTCTTTTCCTCGTCCGTCAGCTCATAGTCGCCGCCCGCCGCATACCGGTCGGCGCCCTCCCCGGCCACACGGCTTAAAATATAGAAAGCCACATCGGCATCCGCTTTTTCTGCCTTTTTCCCCACGGGCCGCACAAAGGGGGTCGCCGTGTAAACGGAGAAAAAATCCAGAGCCGTCTCCTGCTTACCTTCACTCTTTGCCAGGATCTCATCCCGCCAGGCCAGCCGCGCCCGCTCATACTGCTCATCATAGTCCGTCACCCAGTCCTCATTGGCGATCACATAGCCCGCATCCTTCATACCCTGATAGATACTGATACAGGCCCGTTCATTCACATCTCCGGAACCTGTGCCGCCCTTCACGGTACGCGAAGCGCCGCTGCCATAGAGCGCCACCCGGCTCCCTGCCGCCAGGGGCAGTACGCCGCCCTCGTTTTTCAAAAGCACCATCCCCTCGGCCGCCGCTTTTCTGGCGATCTCCCGATGGGCAATCTCCCGCCCGGAAACCGCTTTATCCCTGGTTCCCGAAAAAGAACGCTCAATCATCTTTTTATTAAACATAATATTCTATTCCTCCATACTGCCTTTATTTTGCCGAACCCGGCCCGTCCGGGTATTATCCCCGAAAACCTTCATGCGCCGCTTTGGCTCACCACCACTCATGACGGCCAGCCTTATTCTCCCTCAAAATCCTGAAACAAAGCCCGGAAATACACGCTGCACAGATAGCCCGGCCCCGACACCCCCATCAGCACGATCACCGACAGAAACCTGTTCGACGCCGCCAGCAAAAGCAGAGGGCCGGCCATCACCGCAAACATTAAAAGTGATTTAAAAATATGGCTCACACAGAACAATATTCCGTTTTTCAGCGTATTTTTCAGCGTGTTCTCAAAACGGGCCGCCGTCACCAGGGCAAACACCGTGAACATCAGCACAAACAAAAGCAGGACAAAAAGCAGGATCTTATAGGACCGCACAAAAGAATAGGACACCTGCCCAAGAAGCCGGATATCCAGGGCAAGAAAGGCGCTGATCCCCCCGCCGATCAGCCAGATCAACGTAGACTGCCGGAAATTCTCTTTAAATCCCTGTAAAAAAGATGCGCCGATTTTACCCTCCTCATTTTTAACCATCCGCAAAGATACCTGATACATGGCCGTCACCGCCGCCCCTGCCGTGACGACGGGTATACAAAACACCATCGTCAGCACATTCAGCCAGATCAGATCCCCTAGCCGGTTCAAAAACCTGGCCAGTTTTCCCTCCTGCGCAAATATACTCATCCTGTCTGCCTCCTCCAAAGTAAATACTCTGTAATGATTCAGCCGGCCTGAACCGCTGCGATACTCAGCCTCCCGTCAGATCATTTTCCTACGCTCTGCACGGCTGCCCCACACAATCGTCCCAACCGGCGCCGTCATTCCTCCGACAGATACAGCAAAAACTGCTTTGCCGTCTCCATATGGCGGGAATTGTAAATGATTCCCGCCACGCTTCTGGTATCCGGATCCGCATAGCCATCGATCTCCCGGATCTTCGCCAGCTCATCTCCGTACACACCGAGAACCCGGCCCCCGCTGTCCCGGTACAGTTCCGGAAACGCTGCCAGCTCCTCCTCCGTGAAAACCTCCCGCAGATCCAAGAAAGCATCCGCTCCGGCAAAAGAAGCGAAATTCTCCTCCAGCATCATCCCCACATCCAGCTCCCCGGCCCCCACCAGCCCGTAAAACCGGGACTGACAGGCCATGGCATAATTCGACGTCCCGTCGGCCAGCAGCAGGGACGTGGCGATCAGCACGTCATATTTCTTCGTATCAATACCCGCATAGACGACAAATTCCTCCTCCAATATGCCTTCCGCCACATCCGTATGCACATCCAGCAGCATGGCATTGAGGGCATATTCCTTCTCCGTTGCCTTCGTATACAAAAAATACCCCGCCGCCGCCAGCACAAAGAGCGCCGCAAATAACGGTATCTTATAATACATCCAGAAATATTCCAGCTTCTTCTTCCAATCCCCCTGCATCTTTCCACATCCTTTTTGTATCATAAATACAGCCCGGCCAGGGCCAGGCTGTATATAGTATACCGCTTATCCTTTTACAGCGCCAGCCGCAATTCCGTTGATAAACTGCTTCTGCAACAGCATAAAGATCACGATCAGCGGCAGGGCGCACAGCACGCAGGCCGCGAACAGGATATTCCACTGGGCCGGGTTCTCCTTGTCGCCCAGAAACTGCAGCATACCCACCGGCAGCGAGTACTGGGACTGCTTGGAGATGAACACCATCGGATAGAAGTAATCATTCCAGATCCAGAGGCCCTGGGTAATGATCGTAGATACGGTGGCCGGTTTCAGCAGCGGAAACACCACCGACACAAAACGTTTCGGCAGCGAAGCGCCGTCTATGTAAGCGGACTCCTCAATCTCCACCGGCACGCTCTTCATAAAGCCCGAGAACAGGAACACGGAGAATGGCAGCGAGCAGGTGATGAACATCAGCATCGGCGTAAACCTCGTATTGGGGATCCCCAGTCTGGAGAAGGTCTGCGCGATGGGCACGATGACCATCTGGGACGGGATGATCAGGCCGGAGATAAAAAAGTAATACATGAATTTCGCCGGCTTCGTCTTAATACGCCCGATGGGATAGGCCGCCATGGTGGCAAACACGATGATGACCAGCACGGAACCGGCCGTGGTCATCAGGCTGTTGAGAAACTCCATCGGATAATTCATGTTGGTAAACGCCAGCCGGTAGCTCGCCATGGAAAACTGCTGGAACAGATTCAGCGGCGAAGACTGGTTTTCCGGCGTGCGCAGGGAGCTGGAGAACACGATCACCAGGGGAGCTATGATAATCACACAGAATGCGAAGATGATAAAATACAGCAGAAACGTCTTCGGCGTCAGCTTCATATAGGTTTCGACTTCTCGGTCGTCTTTTTTTCTTCCGAATGCCATTACAGCTCCACCTCCCTCTTATTCATAAAGTACAGCATAAACACAGTGATCAATATGATCACGAAAAAGGACACCACCGAGAAAGCGCTGGCCCGCCCCATCTTCTGGTCATCAAAAGCAATCTCGTAGATCTGGAACATCAGCGTCTTGGTCGATTTTCCGGGACCGCCGTTGGTCATGATAAAGGAATAGTCGAAGGCCTTAAGACCAGCGATCACGTTCAGGATCACATTGATGGTGATCGTGGAGGAGATCAGCGGCAGCTTCACCAGGCGGGTCAACTGCCATTCCGTACAGCCGTCGATCCGCCCCGCTTCAAGGAGGCTCTCATCCACGGTCTGCAGACCGGCCAGATAAATGATCATGGTGGAACCGAAGCCCTTCCATACCTCCACGATGGCGATCGCAAACAGCGCGACGCGGAAATTCCCCAACGGATTGAAGGCCGTGCCGTCCAGCCCGAACAGCGTCAGCAGACTGGCGATCATACCGGAACTGGGCATATACACATATGTCCAGATAAAGCCTACCACGATGGCAGAGAACAGCGCCGGAAAATAGGCGCAGGTACGGAACAGGCCCTTGAAATGAATCTTCGTATTCAGCGCCATGGCTATCCCCAAGCCGATCAGGTTACTCAGAATGACCGTGACCACCGCGTAGGACAGCGTATTGCCGATGGAGTTGACCAGCGTTCCGTTTTCAAAAATCCTAATGTAGTTTTTGAAGCCCACAAAATCGAAATCATAGTTAATGCCGTTAAAATCTGTAATACTGTAATAAAAAAGCTGCAGCACAGGATACACCCAGAGTATCAGGAACATTGCCAGCGCCGGTATCAGAAAATAATACATGCGGTTGTTAAAAACCAGCGATGTATTGGCGCCTTTTCTTTTCTTCTTCGGCTCATTTGCCATATTTCTCACCCTTTCTATACAAAAAGGCCGTTTCAAATCTTTCTTTGAAAGACCCAAAACAGCCTTTGTTTTTAACAGTTACTCATCCAGCAGATCCTCAAATTTGTCCTGCATACCGGAGGTAATATCCTCCACCGTCGTGCCCTGACCGCCGACCATCTCGGAGAACAGCTCCTCCATGGTGGACTCTGTACCTGCCGGCCACGCCTGGTTGCACCAGTGATAAGCCTTGCCCTGGTTCAAAAGCTCCACAAAGGGGGCGAACAGTTCATAGTTCGGGGAAGAATCCGCGCCCTCACCGTAGGTAGCGATGATCTTTCCGGTGGCCAGATAGGCTTTCCAGACATCCGAAGAACCGTCAAACCAGTAATCCAGAAGTTCCTTGCACTCGTCGATATATTTGGAACCGGAGTAGATACTGTAGCCCGCGGACAGGCAGGTAGCCGTACAAGTGTCGCCGGAAGCGGACGGGATCGGGAAATAGCCTCTCTCAAAGGCGCCTGCGGAACCCTCGGCCAGAAGAGCCGTGGCATTGAAGGAACCGTCAAAGGTCATGGCCGCTTTGCCGTCCACAAACTCGGTGATCGCCTGGGAAGCGCCAAGGCCCAGCGTCTGGGAAGCATCGATGTAGCCTTTCTCGTACAGCTCGTTGTACATGGTCAGTACGGTATCCCAGGTTCCCTCATCGGTAAACTTGGTATCGCCGGTTCTGAGCTGGTCGTCGTACTCCGCGTTTTTCGCATAAATCTCGTTGCAGGCGATCTGGTACAGGCCGAACTGCAGCACATACATATCTTTGTCGCCCATCACGATCGGCTGATATCCCTTATCCTTGATCTTCTGGCAGGCATCTAAAAACTCGTCCCATGTAGCGGGCTCGGCGGTGATGCCGCACTCGTCAAAAATAGCTTTGTTATAATAGGTGCCGAGGATCGATACACCGGCGGTACACACCACCACGTTGCCGTCATAAGTCACGGCCGACAGATCATTCATGTTGCCAAGGGCATCCAGATCATTGAGGGGCGCCAGATAACCGGCATCGGCCAGCGCGTAACAGGCATTGGAACCGGCATACATGGGCTGAGCCAGGATGATATCCGGACACTCGCCGGAAGCCAGCTTGGTCTTTAAGGATGTATAGTAGTTATCGTCCGGAAGCTTGGTCACCTCCAGGGTCACATTCGGCCATTTTTCCTTGATAAGATTCGGAAGCTGCTCCGTTTCAAAATCATTGTCCGACGCCACGCCGGATACCATCATGGTGATGGTGATATCACCGGCGTTCTCAATGGCCTCATGGTTGTAAGCCTCGCCGCCGGTCGCGGGGGCCGCCCCGGAACCGGCATCTCCGCTGCCTTCCGTACCCGCTGCGCTCTCCTTCGCCTCCGACGCGTCAGATGACTTGGAACCGCCGCCGCAGCCTGCCAGCATGGACACGGCCATGGCCGACGCGCACAACAGAGAAACTACTTTTTTCGCTTTCATTTCCTTTTCCTCCCATAATTGTGTACTGATTTTCTTAAGATGCCCATATTCTAGCATATCCGGGGTATACTTTTGTCGGAGGTTATGGTATACTTTTTTTGGATTTTTTAAGCAAATACAATATTTTTATAACTGTTCAGTACCTTCACAGTTACATATTTTTTCACGTTTCAAACATATACCCTATATTCCCAAAGGTGGCCCCTATGAAGCTGCGAAATAAATTTTTTCTGATTTTTTCCGTTCTCGCCATAATACCGCTGCTGATCATCAGCATTTACGCCTACCGCCATTATGCCCAGACCATCCGCCAGCGGGTGCTGGAATTTTCCGAAAACCTGTTCCAAAATGCCGTAGCCGAGGCTAATACCACCCTGAATGACATCAGCCAGACCGTCAACTACATGACCTTTTATTCCAGCGAAAACGGCTATTCCATCGTGGAAACCCTGAAAACCTTCGCGGGCAGCGAGGATGATTTCACCTCCTATGATGTGATGAAAGCCAGCCAATACTGCAATTCGGTCTTTCAAAATCTGATGGTGGATAACGAATACATCCACGGTATCTATATCTTCACACCCACCAATGTGGTATTTTCCAGCTCCATGCAGCAATACAGCGCCCTGCGAAGCGACTACCGCCCGGAAATGTACAAATGGTATCAGGACACGCTGGATTTGGAAGGCCGTTTTTACATCAGCAGTTTCACCAGCCAGGACATGTTTACGGACAATACCGATTCCATTTATTTTGCCAAAAGCATCCGCGATGTATACAACCACAAATTCCTGGGAGTCGTGCTGATTGACTGCGATCCCGGCGTCATCAACCTGGACAATGTGAACTCCATGCCGGATATCACGCTCTTGACCATATCCAACACCAAAAACAGCGTCGTCCTCTATACGAACCTGGACAGCCTGGAAGATGATTTCTCCCGCTCCAACCGAGAGGTAAAAAAGGCCTCCCTGGCCATCTCGCCCCTGGAGCTCACGGCCACGTTCAACTACGACGCTTTATATAAGGAATTTAACCTGACCGGGGAGATTTTGCTCACCATCGCTTTCACCTGCATATCCGGTTACATCATCCTGGCCTACGCCTTCACGAAAAGCCTGGTGCGGCCCCTGGAGAACCTGAGCCATACCATGTCCCGGCAGAGGGGCGGAAGTTTTTCCTTCTCCAGCCCCTACATGAACCGCACCGACGAGATCGGCACCCTCTACAATGAATATGCCAACATGCTGGAGGAGCTGGACGCCTCCATCAAACGGGACTACAAGGACAAGCTGATCATCCTGGATGCCCAGATGAAGTCCCTGGAAGCCAGAATCAACTCCCATTTCCTGTTTAATACACTGGAATCCATCAACAGTATGGCCGAGCTCGACGACAATGAGCCCATCGCCACCATGTCCCTGGCCCTCGGCAACATGTTCCGCTATTCCATCAAGACCCAGAGCGAGCTGGTCACGCTGCAAGACGAGCTCTCCCATGTCCAGGACTATATTTCCATTCAGTCGATCCGTTTCAGCAACCATTTTTCCCTGCTGACGGACATTCCGGGAGAGCTCTACGAACAGAAGGTGCTGAAACTGATCCTGCAGCCCCTGGTGGAGAATGCCCTCTATCACGGCCTGAATTACTGCACCCGGGGCGACCAGATCGTGCTGTCGGCCCGCCGGGAGGAATCCACCTTATACATCAGCGTCTCCGACAACGGCCAGGGAATGCCGCCGGAAATGCTGGAAGCGCTGAACCGGAAGCTGGAAGAAGACGCTTCCTTCACCGAGCTGGGGCACCGCACCAAACAGAGCATCGGCCTGAAAAATATCCACTCCCGCATTGAGCTGTACTATGGCAAAGGCTACGGCCTGCACATCGCCAGTTCCATGGGGAAAGGAACCACCATCACGATCCGGCTGCCGGTATTGTGAGGAAAAATCCAGGAGGAAGTATGTACACCTACGTAATCATCGACGATGAAGAACTGATCCGAAAAGGAACGATCAAAAAACTGGCCCCCATCGCGGACCGCATCACCTGCGTGGGTGAGGCGGCAAACGGCGCCAGGGGCATAGATCTGGTCAAAGAGCTGCATCCGGATTTTGTCATCTTGGATATGCAGATGCCGGAAATGGACGGCATGGCCCTGCTTCCCCACCTGTCAAAAAATTATCCCTCCATGCCCCTGATCGTCATCAGCGGCTATCGGGATTTTGACTATATCAAACAGGCCATCTCCGCCAACGCCATCGAGTATCTGCTGAAACCATTCAGCAGGGAGATGATCCAAAACTGCGTGGACGAGGTGATCAAACGGCTGGAAAACCGCACGCTTCTGGAAAACCAGATCCTGACCAGTGAAAAGGAGAAGGAACAGGCCTGCTACGACTACGATGTCCAGCTCCTCAACAGCCTGATCCTGGACTACCATGTGAGCAGCGCCAGGATGACCTCCCAGAAGCTGCAACGTATCAACGGCAGCCATGACCTGATGCTTTTGACCCTGCATTTTTCCCGCACATCGCCGGACGCCCTCGTGGAAGAATGGCTCGGCGAGCAGGGCTTCGGCGATCTGGCCCTCTACCTGTCCGGCTCCACCAGCCCGGATCTGGGCTTTATCATCCTTTTCACGGCTCCCCAGAGCGTGATCCCCAACGAGAAACTGGCCGCCCAGATTCTGGACAGTTTCATTCCCTGGATGGAGGATCAGGAAACGTCTGTATGCGCCGGTATCAGCCGTACCCACCACGACCTGAGCGAGCTGGGCAAAGCTTACCGCGAGACCACGCTGGCCCTGGACCAGCAGCCCGTGTGCAAAAGCTCCCCCTGCTGGTTTGCCTACGCCGGGGAAGAAGAGCCCCGCCCCATAGCCTGGGACAAAACCGAAGAATTTCTGTTCCGCATAGACGCCGGCATGGAAGAGGAGGCCCGGGATCTGACCCGTGAACTGTTCGCGTGGTATGCGGATCTGCCCGACTGTACACTGGCGGACGTCAAATACCACTGTTATCAGCTGTCCGACCAGTGCCGCCTGATCCTGAACCGTTACCTGAAAAACCAGACAGCCGTGGAGGGTTCCAACAGTATGCAGAATGTGGTAAACCACATCTTCACCCTCCGGGATCTGGAAGAGTATTACCTGCAGTTTTTCGCCAATCTGGCCGCCATGATCCGGCCCCAGTCAGTGTATGCCGTGGACGATATCATCGAAAAGATCCAGATCTACATGCGGCGGAATTACCAAAAGGATCTGACCCAGGAATTTGTCTCCTCCCTGTTCTGCATCAACCGCAGTTATTTAAGCACCCTGTTCAAATCCCGCACCGGAGAAAAGTTCGTGGACTATCTAAACAATATCCGTATCCTGCGCTCCCAGGAGCTCCTGGCCCACACCGACCGGAAAATGTACCAGATCGCCAGGGCCGTGGGCTACGACAATGTAAAATATTTCTTCCGGGTTTTCAAAAAAAGTGCCGGTATCACACCGGAACAGTTCCGCCAGCGGCATATGGGGGACTGATCCCGCGGAAACGTAAAAATCCTGCTTTTCCGACCATGATATATATGAAAATCCTTCGTCCCGAAAAAAATGTATAATTCTGTTCAGAGCCGTACATACTGATACTGTTCCCTGTAGTCCGGCGCAGGATTCCGCCCTCCGCGCGGCGCAGATTCTGCCTGTCCGTGCCCTTTTCCGGAAATATCCCCATGTACGGCGCGGACATGCCCGGACTGCCGACGAAAATCCATACAGGAGGCAACCATTATGGCAAGTGTATATTCCGATGTAACTGATCTGCCCTTAAACTGTAAATCCGCCGCAGAACGCACTCAGCGCGTACTGGACAGGGAAGATTCCCTGGCGGAGCTCTCCGACTCCGGCCGCCGCAGACTGACCGAGTGGGAAAAAGAACTGGAAAAAGATACCGGCTGCCGTGTGGCCCTGGTGGCTTACCGGGTATGACGCACAGAAAACCGCCGGCGGCGGTTTTCTGCGTATAGGTATGAAAAAGAGGTCGCTCATACGGTATGTTCACGCTCAAGAAAAATCAATTTTTCTCTTGCATATACTTCCAAAACATGATACACTATTTCTCGGTCAAAGAAATGCCGGTGTGTCGGAATTGGCAGACGAGACAGACTCAAAATCTGTTATCCGCAAGGGTGTGTGGGTCCGAGTCCCACCACCGGCACTGGACTTTAACAGCTCGTAAATTCTTGATATATCGGGGTTTGCGAGCTGTTCTTTATGTTCCCTACCAGTTTTTTTGAATAACCTCTCCCTGCATATTCCGGAAGGACACGCAGGGCATGAAGTATCATTATTTCATTTCTGTCCGCTTTTATCTGCCATTGCACTGTATCATATATCTGATCGCATTCATGATTCATTATATAAGCCGCCATGATCCTGTCATCTTCCTCACCGATAAACTGGTCATGCTGTTGGATCGCATCCTCCACCATTTTCCTGGAAGGAAATCCACCTTTTCTGAAAGGAATCTCCATATCCACAGACCTTTATTTCAATATGCTGTATACACATTCCAATAACGTAACAGCAAGAATGATGTTGATCAGGCGGTAATGCCGCAGGTAAACCTTCTGGATTGCCAGCCCTGTACCGATCCACGCAGATGTAGCAACCGTTCCAATCGTCGCTATCACAAATTCAAAGAAAACCAATACCGGCAGAGCCGTACTGTAGTTCGTTACATATCCGGTCAATGCCGTGATCCCAAAAAGATAGATCTTCACATTCACAAACTGCAGCATAAACCCTTTTAAAAAAGAGGCCGATCTCTCTCCGCCATCTCCATCCGGCCGGCTGACAGCGATATGGACTGCCAGCCAGAGGATATAAGCAGCTCCCACATACTTCATTACCCCCAGCACATCCGGCAGCAGCGCACTCACCCCATAGACAAATACCGCACAGATCATCTGCACCACATAATACCCGGAGAATATACCGAAAAAGATGGGAGCCCCTTTCTTCCATCCATAATTCGTCACGGTATTTAAAGCCAGAATATTACCCGGCCCCGGCGTAAACGCATTGATTACAGAATAAACAAAAAAATTACCTATCACATAGCCTGGCATGATAACGCCTCCTTCCACTTACGATTGTACAGCGGAATGCCATATGATAGGTAATACTGATTACTTATGCTAAAACATAGGCTGAACCTATGTTTCAATCTTTTTGATACTGTTTCAGTGCTTCTACATAGATCTCACCCAGCCGGGATAATTCCCTGTCTTTATTCAGGATATATCCGATCCGCATGGTCTCATCCCCTTCCAAAGGAATAGAAATGATGGAATCCCCATGGAGATATCTGGGGAAAATACCGCTTGAAATGGTATAGCCATCCAGTCCGATCATAAAATTCACGATAGCGGCACGGTCGCTGATCCTGATACTCTTTTCCGCAATCTCATTACTGAATAATTCCTCCGCAAAATTAGAAGATTCATAAGCCCCCTGCACAAAGTTCAGCCTTGGATATGGTT
>CAJUQO010000030.1 GCA_910588295.1 uncultured Lachnospiraceae bacterium
GGATATCAACGTCATGGTATTCGATACCGAGGTTTACTCCAACACCGGCGGACAGGCTTCCAAGGCTACACCGACGGGCGCTATTGCTCAGTTTGCTGCCGGCGGTAAAGAGGTGAAGAAGAAAGACCTGGCTTCCATCGCCATGTCCTACGGCTATGTATATGTTGCCCAGATTTCCATGGGCGCTGATTACAATCAGGCTGTGAAAGCGATCGCTGAGGCTGAGGCCTATCCGGGACCGTCCCTGATCATTGCTTACGCTCCCTGTATCAACCATGGTATCAAGAAGGGTATGAGCAAGGCCCAGACTGAGGAAGATCTGGCTGTAAAGGCTGGTTACTGGCATTGCTTCCGTTACAATCCGGCTCTGGCCGAGGAGGGCAAAGCCGCCTTCACGCTGGACAGCAAGGCTCCGTCAGAGAGCTATCAGGAGTTCTTAAACGGCGAGGTTCGTTACAATTCCCTGATGCGAGCGAACCCGGCCAAGGCTGAGAGGCTGTTCGCGAAGTCTGAGGGTGAAGCAAAGGCAAGATATGAGTACCTGAATAAGCTGATCACACTGTATGGTGGAGAGCAGTAATTCAATATTAAGAAATGAATTTGTGAGAGGCTGTCGCATAGCGGCAGCCTCAATCAATACTTGTGGGGGACAAAGAAATGATGAAAACAAGAAAAAAATGTATGGCGTGTTTTTGCATGATGCTGCTGTTGATGACTATTGTTCATTCCCTGACAATGGTAAACGTTGAGGCAAAAAGCAAAACGATGTATTACCATACAAATTTGACCGGGAACAAGAGCGGTGTGAAAAGGATGAAGTTGTCAGGGAATAAGTTGATCATTTGGGGAAAGATAGCGAAAAAGCCATCTAGCAAAAAAGCCTGTTCTGCATATTATAGCGGAAAGGGGATGAAGTATAAGAAAACAACGCTGATATTGTCAAAAACAGTTAAAATATTTGGTATTGGTGGAGATGGGCCTGCTGAACGTTATAGCAAAGCAGAATTTAAGAAATATTTTGTGAAACAGCCAGGCATAGGATTGGATTTATCCCTTAAGCAAAAAAATGGGAAAATTGTCAGAATTGAGTTGTGGTCATGATAAAACGCAGAAACCGCCACTCTGCCAAGTGACGGTTTCAATTTCTGAAACTATCCAATGAACAGGGCTAACCGCGTATCGGTAATGTCCTTTTCAGCTCTTATAGTTCATCCAGCGCGTGGAACTGGTATCCCATTTCTTCCCATTTAGTCAGCAGTTCATCTAAAATCTGCCCATTAGTGGAAGAAGTATTATGAAGCAGAACGATGGCTCCTGGATGAATCCGGTTCAGCAGTTTGTCGAAAGCTTCCTCTTTGGAGGGCTGGTCATCTTGATACCAGTCCACATAGGCCAGGCTCCAGAAGAATGTTTTGTAGCCGTTATCTTTGGCCATCTGCAGGTTTTTTTCGTTGTATTTTCCCTGGGGAGGGCGGTAGTATTTGGTCATTTTCTGGCCTGTAACCTCTGTGAACAGATTTTCCACGTCCTGTAGTTCTTTGAGAAAGGTTTCCTGGGTAGAAATTTCGGACATGTCGGGATGGTGGAAGGTGTGGTTGCCCACCATATGCCCCTCCGCGACCATCCGCTTCACGAGGTCGGGGCTGGTGGACAGAAAATTTCCCACCACAAAAAAGGTGGCCGGTGCGTTATGCTTTTTCAGAGCATCCAGAATCAGGGGCGTATTACCATTTTCATATCCGCAGTCGAAAGTCAGATACAGAATTTTTTCGGTGGTATCACTGGCGTAATGAGCGTCATATTTCGCCAGCTCTTCCATGGAGGCGTTGGCCACGGGCGGCGCGCCTTCCTCCTGAAAACTTAATCCCCAGTTTTCGTTATCGGCGCGTTGGATGACAGTATCCACGGTTCGCGCCGTCATGTTTCCCATGAAATAGGCGATGACCAGCAAGAGAGAGAGGGCCGCCAGACGCCGGGCATTTTTTGAAGCAGTCATAAAGGATCGACCTGGATGTTTTTTTACAGTATATTTTTATGGGGAAAGCTTTATGCTTTACTTGGCCACATCTCCCGTTCTTTTTATGCCTGTGCGAATTCTTTTAGACAAATGCTGAAATCATCAAAAATATCGACTTCTATATTATCCAGGAAAGTGTGGCTGATGCTTTCGAAAGCAGCTTTTTCCAGACAGTATACAAAAACAGTGTGGTTTCCCGGGTTTACGATCCAGTATTCCCACACGCCTGCATCCAGGTTTTTCCTCCCCAAATTTGAAAATCAGTGAGATAATAAAAATGTTGAAACGGTTACAAATCAGCCGTCTGCCGGTGCCTGCTCTCTGACCCAAGCCAGGGCGTATTGCAGGGAGTGGGACAGATGGAGCTGCATGCCGGCCATGGCTTTTTCGTAGCCGCCTAAGCGGTAATCGTCAAAGATCTGCCGGTGTTCCCTGAGAATATGTTTCTGCGTCTCAGGTATATTCTCATATTGATAAGCGGCAATAGACAGCTGGCTGCGTATCTGCTCTGCGGAGTGGATCAGACGGCTGTTATTGCTGTACCGATAAAAGATCAGATGGAATTCGTCGGAACAGGCTTTCCACTCCCGGCTTGCCGGGGCACAGATTTTGGTATGCTCCAGATTATCGGCAAGCTGCGCGACGAGCCGTTTCTGCTCCGGATGCCCGGAAGCATAGCGGATGGCCAGGCTGTCCAGATCACCGATAAATTGATAAATCTCCCGGAGATCGTCTTCGGTCAGGCCGACGACAGAGACTCCCACGTTGGAGTAGTAGGAGATCAGTTTTTCGTTGATCAGGCGGGTCAGGGCCTCCCGGATGGGGGTGGAGCTGACGCCAAAACGTTCCTGCAGCATTTTTAAGGTTAACCGTGCATGGCAGGGGATTTTCTGGGAGAGGATGTCTTCCCGTAAAATGTGGTAAATCTGTTCAGAAAGGGTCTGCTTGTTTAGATTCATGGGATATTATCTCCTGATGGAATGTAAACATTGTATCACAGCAGTGATACGAAAACAAGAATGAGGTTTACGGGTACAGTTCAGACAGCAATGTCATTCACTTAAGCCTGGACGCTGTCGGCTTATCTATGACATTGGTTCAGGCATGTCAGCTTGTCTGAGCTGCTGCGTTTACGAATGGGATATTTTGCAAAATACATATTGCAAAATATGTTTAAAAATGATAAAATGTCTACGCTTTGGTGATTTAAAGTCAAAAAAGGAAAGAAGGAAATGTATATGGAAGGAAATACAATTGTCGTAAGCGTCTGCATTATATATTTTATTGCCATGGTTGCCATCGGCATATTTGCGGCGCGGAGGAATAAGAAGACGACGGATTATCTTGTGGCCGGAAGAAAGCTGAATATTACGATGACGGCCGTTACTCTGGCGGCGGTCCAGATCGGGGTGGGTATCGTTTTGAGCAGCGCCACCAACGGCTATAATGACGGTGTCTGGCCGGGGATTTACTATGCCATCGGCTGCGGCGGCGGGCTGATCATTGCGGGCCTGCTGACGGCAAGGAAGCTGCGGGCCCAGGAGGGTTATGTGCCCATGGACTATTTTGCCCAGCGTTACGGCGAGAGCCGCGCGATCCGCCTCTGGGCGTGGCTCAGCAATGTACCCAGTCTTTTGGGAATTTTTGTAGCCCAGCTGCTGGCGGCGGGCGGTATCCTGGCGGGTTTCGGTATCCCCTTTAAGGCGGGGGTGGTGCTGACGGCGGTGGTGATCCTGGTTTAC
The DNA here is from genome assembly GCA_910588295.1 of uncultured Lachnospiraceae bacterium. Lineage (GTDB taxonomy): Bacteria > Bacillota > Clostridia > Lachnospirales > Lachnospiraceae > UBA11957. The sequence goes on from CAJUQO010000030.1 coordinate 3,760, forward strand.
TGCACCATAGGGGGCATGTGGGGTGTGGTGCTGACCGATGTGGTGCAGACGACGATCATTGTCATTGGCGTTCCGATCCTGGCGGTAGCAACGCTGATTCAGTATGTCCATGCGGGCGGCAGTATCGGCGCAATTTTTGCGACGCCTTTTATTCCCCAGGGCATGGGCACCCGGTTTATTTATCTGGTGTTGCCATTTTTCCTCTCTATCTCGGTTTCCTATGACGCCTATTCCCGGATCCAGTCGGCCAAAAATGTGCGCACGGCGCAGATCGGCTCTATCATCGGCGGCGTCCTGGTGATCATTGTCGGCCTGCTCTGTTCTACCATCGGTGTGGCGGCGCGGACGCTTTTTCCGGGGGTGACGGACGGTATATTTACGATCACGGCCACGGGAGTATTGCCCCCCGTACTGGCGGGAATTGTCATTGCGGCGATTTTATCTGCCGCCATGTCCAGCGCCAACTGTGTTATTTTATCCATGGGCTCCTCCTTTGCCCGGGATCTGTACAATAAATTTCTTCATCCGGAGGTGGATAATCTGGATGAGCTGCCGAAGTCCAAACAGATCTCCCAGGTCACGGTGCTTTTGGGCAGTCTGGCGGGAATTTTCTTTGCGTTCCACATGACGGATATACTGGACGCCATGATCATTTTCAACTATCCCTATATGGGGAGCCTGCTGATCCCCCTGCTGGGCGGCCTGCTCTGGAAAGGGGCGACGCGCCGGGGCGCATTTGCGGCGGCGGTGGCCGGAGGTATCGTGGGCGTGGTTTCGTTTTTGTTCGGTATACCCGGGCCCCTGTTCGGCAAGATGAATACGGATCTCTCCCTTTTGATCGCTTATGGGATTTCCGCTGTATTTTTGGTGCTTTTCAGCCTGGCAGACCGTTCCGGACGTGGAAAATGAGAAGAGAAGAATGAAGGAGGCTGGAAGCTATGGGATATGCATGGCCCTATGCCAATGAGATGGATCAGGAGGAACAGCTTTTTGCGGACGTCCTTGTCCTGGGCGGCGGTATGGCCGGCTGTTACGCGGCTGTTGCGGCGGCCAGACGGGGGAAAAAGGTGGTTCTGGTAGAAAAAGGAGCCACGGTTCGCAGCGGTTCCGCGGGAAGCGGCTTTGACCACTGGGAGTCGGCTTGTACCAATCCCTGCTCAAAAGTGACGGCGGAGGAGATTGCCAACGCCTATATCCATGAGCAGGACGGTTACAGCAACGGTATCGCCCATTATATAGAGTGTGAGGAGGGCTGGCACCGGTTAAAGGATATGGAAGCCTTCGGCGGAAAGATCCGCGATACGGAGGGGGAATTTGCCGGGGCGGACTTCCGCGACGAGAAAACGGGTCTGCTGTTTGCCTATGACTATGAAAATAAATTTACGATCCGTGTATGGGGCAGTACCTTCAAGCCTGCGCTGTACAAGGAATTGCGGCGGCTGGGCGTTACGGTCTGCGACCGCATCGAGGCCACGGCGTTGCTGGTGAAAAAGGAGGGCGGCCGTAAACGGGGCATCGGCGCCATGGGTATGGATGTCCATACGGGGAAATTTAAGATTTTTACGGCCAGGACGACGGTGCTTGCCATGTCGCGCCCGGCCCGGGTCTGGCTGTTCGACGCCGATCAGGTGGGCCTGTGTGAGTTCCGCCCTACCCAGAGTATCGGCAGCGGACATGCCATGGGATACCGCGTGGGTATGGAATTTACGATGATGGAGAAGTCGGTGCAGGGGGAATTCTCCGCCGCGGGGCGCAGCTTTCCGCCCTATAGTACCGGCAATAATCACAATACCTGGTACGCGGCGACGATGGTGGACGCCCGGGGCGTGGAGATACCCTATGTGGATCGCGACGGCAGAGAGTTAAAGACCGTGCGGGAACGTTATTATCCGGCAAAGGGGCAGAAATTTTTCCTGAAAGGCGGCGTGATTGATAATCCCAAGTATGAATACCGTGGGCCGGAAACCCTGGCTTTTGACGAATTGATGCGGCGCGGTTTTCAGCTTCCTTTCTATGCGGATTTGAGTAAAATGCCCGAGGAAGAGCGGCGGGTGATCTGGGGCATGATGGTGGGCGAGGAAGGGAAAACGAAAATCCCCGTCTTGCAGAACCTGAACCGGCGCGGTTTTGACCCTGCCAGACACCGTCTGCAGTCCTACGGCACGGGCTGGCAGTCGGCGGCCTTTCTGCCCCAGGAGAGGCAGCTTTTCGGCGCCCCGGGAGGGATTTTCCATGATTGGAATTTGGAAACCAACATCGCCGGGATCTATGCGGCCGGGGATCAGCTTTATGCCTCGGATTGCTGCGGTTTTGCCGCGGCCACGGGCTATTATGCCGGACGGAAAGCGGCAGCGGCATGCGGGGGGTATAGTTTGGAAACACCGGAGCGCGGGGAGATCGAGCGGGAGAAGGAGCGGCTCTATGCGCCTCTGTTCGTGGAGGACGGCCTGGACTGGCGCGAGCTGAACAAGGCGGTTGCCAAGGCCATGCAGAATTACTGCGGCGGTGTGAAAAATGATATGCTGCTGCGGCAGGGGCTGGAGCTTCTGGAGAGCTATGAGAAAGATTTTGTGCCTCAGCTTGTCTGCCGTAATCCCCATGAGCTGATGCGTGCCCATGAGGTGCTGGATATCCTGACGGTCAGCAAGCTGATCCTGCAGGCGTGTATGCTCCGCAGATCCAGTTCGGCGCCCCTCTGTTTTGAGCGGAGCGATTATCCGCAGACAGACCCGCCGGAGGACGACTGCTTTATCACGGTCCGGCAGGAGGAAGGCGAGGTCAAAAGCCGCCGTGTTCCCAAGGATTATTACGGCGACGTGAAATCCGGCTATGAGGCCCACAATCAGGATTACCGGGAGGAGGCTGCGGGTTATGAAGAAGATTGAATTTACGGCGGCGCCTGTTTCCAGCAGCGTGATGCCGATCACCTTTGATCCGTCCCTGTGTGTCGGCTGCAACCGCTGCGCGTCCGTGTGCCAGGTGGACATCTTACTGCCGGACGCCGAAAAGGGGATACATCCCGTCGTAATGTATCCCGGGGAGTGTTATTACTGCGGTTCCTGCGTGATGGCCTGTCCGGTGGAGGGCGCGATCCGTCTGCGGCATCCGCTGATGAACCAGACTAAATTTGTGGCGATAGAGGATAAAACCGTATAACGGCGTCCGGCGATACGGGATTTTTTATCGTTTACCTCATCTCTTTTTTCCCAAAACGTATTATTGCCGTTGCAAGTACAAAGACAAAAATCAGCATGGCGCATGGCAAAAACGGGAACAGGTTAAAACCGGTTCCCGTCCCCTCTGCGGAAAAGCTGTGCAGGGAGCGTGAAACCAAGTAGCCGCTATAGCAATAAGGGTACGCAATCCAGAGTGGTGTATTTGCCACTAATACGCCGGGAATAACAAGGAGCAGATTTAGGCCGACGGACAGCAGAGGCTTTTCAAATAGCACCGTGACCGCCCACATGGCAGCCAGACCGGGAAGCATGGTAAGAAATAAACCGGTACACCACTTAAGCAGGTACATAATCGGCAGTGTTTCTGTAATCCCTGTATCTCTAGTTGCGATCCATCCTGTTATCGCAAAAACAATGAGGAAGACAACCATTTCCATAAGCAGATAGAACAGCAGCACACAGAATTTTGCTGCTGAAAGGGCATAGCGGCTGACAGGCAAAGCAAGCATTTTCAAGATCCCGTTATTCTCTGTTTCGCGTCCCGCAATCATCACACACACAACAATCATGCTGAACGGAAGCAGATAATAAGCATAGACTAAGGCGCTCTGGATGAACATAGCTGCCCATGCATTGGTATATTCCGGCGAAAAATAGGTTTGCAGGTTGGCCACGCCGGAAGCCACGACTAATATCGGCGCTATGAAAATCAAGGGAATTATTTTACTACGCTTCACCTTTATGAATTCGATTTTGAGTAATTCTAAAAAACTCATGTCGCAACCTCCTTATGCGCAGCGTTTTATTTTGGCAGCCCACAATCCCGCAAAAAGGAAAAACGCTGTTTCGATCAGTGAGAAAATAACAGCAGCCATATCCGGCTGTGCGCTCATGGCAGCAGCGGGTTTTAGCATCATTACAAAAGGGTGTATGCAAAGCCAGGGCGCCTTTGACGCCGTCAATGCCATGCCGCTTAAAAAACCTGCAACACCGATACCGAGAGTAACCCACATATCTGGTGACCGGGAAGATATAAAAATCATAAAAGATAATACAGGCATGGATGTTATATATGAATATCCCGCAAAAGCCAGCAGCGTTTTAAAGGCAAATGTGCCTTGCGGCAAATATGCCAGGCCAATGTTTGTAAGCGTTGAGTTCTGAAAACATATTGCCGTCAAGAGCATAATGGTTAAAATCAGAAATTTGCAAAAAAACATAGCAGGAACACTCACAGGAAGCGCATACATTTTTTTCATGGCGCTTTCCTTGAATTCCATATTGTAAATCATACAGGCAGCGGCTATAATACCAAACATATTCAGAACCATAATCATACCGTAAGCTTGCGTAAGGAGCACGTCCATGGGGGGCAGCGGAAGATTGAAAAGGGTGTCTTTTTGCACAAGGAAAAAGGTAAAGGCGTATGCTGCCCCCAAAATGCCCGCCATGGGCATTAGCAAAATAATGCCTGTTCGTTTCTCTTTTCTAAGTTCGATGGCAATTGTTCTCATAGCTTCGCCCTCTGCTTTCTGTCTGCATTGTCTTTATCAACCATAGACAAGAACATATCTTCCAAATGATCCGCGGCAAATCCGGACTGTATTGCCTTCTGCTGTAATTCATCTAAGCTGCCTTCAAACAACAGACGGCCATGATTGAGTATTCCGATGTCGTCTGCTATTAACTCAATTTCAGACAGCATATGCGAAGAAATAAGAACTGTGCAATTGTAAAATCCGGGCAGCGATTTAATCAAGTTCCGTATTTCATGTATGCCGGACGGATCAAGCCCATTGGTAGGCTCATCTAAAATTAAAATAGGCGGTCGGCCCAACAAGGCTTCGGCAAGCCCCAGCCGTTGTTTCATACCCAAGGAATATTTTTTGGCAAGACGTCCGCCAAATTCGGAGAGCCCGACAAGTTCCAGTGCGTCCTCTACACAATTTGCGGGAAGCCTCAAAATACGGCGGATGATGTCAAGATTTTCTCTGCCCGTCAAATTTGCATAAAAAGAGGGCGATTCAATAAATGACCCCACCGCTTTTAAAATGGAAAGACGGTCATTCGGAAACTGTTTCCCGTCGATGGTAAAACTGCCTGTTGTGGGGGCGGTTAACCCCAAAAGCATTTTCATAGTAGTGGATTTTCCCGCGCCATTCGGGCCAAGGAAACCATAAATGCTGCCTTTCCGAATGTTTAATGAAACGTTATCGACAGCCACAAATGATTTATATTTTTTTGTCAGCCGCGTTGTTGTGATCATATAGTCCATATTATCCATCATAGTTATACATCCCCTTTCTTAATTTCTGCCCGTGTTTCCGGGATATAATGGTGTACCCTTGTGGTGTTTCACTGTCTGCATCATACCAGTGCAACCTTGTGGCAGCATTCTCTCTGCCTTACATTTACCTTACATTTTCAAAATCCTTAAATAAAATCACGATTATATGGTATGATCTTGCTGAGAAGGAGATGGAGCTATGAATGATGGATATTTGCTGCATAAACGGATACTGCTGGTTGATGACGAGCCGGAACTATTGCATATGGTTTTTACTATTTTAACTGAATACGGGTTTCAAAATGTCAAAACGGCAAAGAGCGTGAAACAGGCCCTTGAAGAAATTGAAAAATCCCGTCCGGAATTAGCAATACTTGATGTAATGCTTCCAGACGGGAATGGCTTTGATTTGTTAAAACAGTTAAAAAAGAATGACGACTATCCGGTTCTTTTCCTTACTGCCCGCGGTGAAGATGATGATAAATTTAAGGGCTTTGGCGTAGGCGCTGATGATTACATCATAAAACCATTTTTGCCCAGGGAGTTTATGTTTCGTGTCATGGCAATTTTGCGGCGAAGCTACAAAGATGAAAATCCCCTCGTACAGTTACGTGACAGCCGGATTGATTTTTCACGTGCCGAGGTTATAAAAAATGATAAACATATTCCGTTGACGGCAAAAGAATATGAGCTGTTATCTGCTTTATATCGCCATGCAGGACGTATTGTAACGATTGATGCTTTGTGTGAAGCGGCATGGGGCGATAATCCCTTCGGATATGAAAATTCTTTGATGGCGCATATACGCCGTATAAGAGAAAAAATAGAGTTAAATCCCTCACAGCCCGTTTCACTGGTTACAGTCAGGGGATTAGGTTACAAATTGATGACAGAGGGAAAGTGACATGAAAAGTATTCCAAAACTGATACGCCGTTTTGTAGGAATCATGATGCTTAGTATTATAATCCTTGTAATTTTGAATGTTGCATTTTATTGGATTGCATTTGTAAGGAATACATCCGTATTTTCTCCGTGGGATATGGCGCGGCAGACAGCGGATGCATTACAGTTAACAGATAAGGGTTTTCTTCTGGCAGATGATATGGCCGTGCAGATAAAGGAGCAGGACGCCTGGGCTGTTCTGATAGATGATGATACACGGGAGGTTGTATGGCATACCAACACCATGCCTGACAATATCCCTGTGCAATATACATTGTCGGATATAGCTGAACTGACACGCGGCTATGTGGACGGATATCCCACATTTACAGCGGGAGCCCCAAAAGGGCTGCTGGTATTGGGTTATCCCAGGGACAGCTTTTGGAAGCATACAAGGGCAAGCTGGGATTATGATTTTATCGCAGATTTACCCAGAAACGCAATCATTATCCTGGCTGTCAATACCATGTTGATTTTTCTCATATATGCTGCCGCCAATTCAAAATTGCTGCACTCCGTTAAACCGGTCACAAATGGAATTCAAGATTTGTCAAGCGGCTGTCCTGTTTGTATCAAAGAAGAAGGCGTGTTTGCTGAATTAGCAGAGAAAATCAATAAAACATCTGAAATACTACAAGAGCAGACAAAACAGCTGCGGAAAAAAGAAACTGCAAGGGCAAACTGGATAGCGGGTGTTTCTCATGATATCAGAACTCCGCTGTCAATGATTATGGGCTATGCAGACCAGCTGGCGAATGCAAATCATTGGTCGGAAGCTGAACGAAAAAAGGCCGCTGTTATTGTAAGGCAAAGCAAGCGGATGAAAGACTTGATTAACGATTTAAATCTTGCTTCCAGACTCGAATATGATATGCAGCCGTTAGCCATAAAGCGGGAAAATGCAGTCTCTATTGTCCGACAGGTGGTTGTGGAGTTTATGAATACAGATATTACCGGCCAATTTCCGATTGAATGGAGAACCGCTGATACCCTGTCTGCCTGTTACATTGATGCTGATAAAGATTTACTGAAACGTGCAATAGCAAATCTTATCCAAAACAGTATACACCATAATGAAAGAGGCTGTGTGATCTATGCGTCTGTTGCGGATCACGGCAACACTTGCAGAATTTGCATAGAAGATAACGGCAGAGGAGTTTCCGACGAACAGATAGACAGCTTGGACAATGCTCCGCATTATATGGCCTGTGATACAAATACCACTGAACAGCAGCACGGTTTGGGGCTGCTTATTGTGAAGCAGATTATAAAGGGCCATAAGGGGAAAGTAGCCATAGGCCATAGCGAGTACGGCGGATTGAAAACCGTACTAACTATACCAAAATAAAGCTGCTTTGAAAAAGCGTGGTTATCTGGCTTTTCTCTGCATTTTTGCTTCTTGATTACCGACGGTAGGCCTGTTACAATAATGGAAGACTGTGGTATATCCGTGAGTATAATATGCAGATATGGTTAAAACAGGAAATGGTGTGTATACTATGACAGAAGAGCTATATGAAAAAAAACCGGGAAACGGCTGCGTGGCGGAGCTGTATTTTAATGGAAAAATGACCCGTAGGCAATTGGAATTTCTGGCAGATAGTGTTAAAAAATATAGGATCAATAAAACCACCCTGAATCAGCGCGGCAACTTGATTGTCTGGAACCTGCGCAGGGAAGCGCTGGCGGATTTTCTGGCGGAGGCCGGGAAGGCGGGTATCCTGTGTGGAAGCGCTTATGTCCGGGAAAAAAGGCACGTGCTTTGTGCGCCGCTGTCCGGTATGGAGGAAGGGGAATGCTTCGATGTGCTTCCCTATGCCGAAGCGGCGCGCGGGTGGCTGAGGGAGCATGTTTCGGAAGATGGGGATTCTGTTGAAGGCCAAGGCCCGGAGTGTCCTTTTACCGTTTATTTTTCTAATGTTCCCCGGCTTCCGGCAGAGGGAAAGAATTGTGATATGGTTTTTGGCGCCATAGAAGGCGGTTTGTTCGGGATATGGGCCAAAGATCCGGCAGAAGACCGGCAGTCTCGTCAGACCGGGCCGGAAGAGATGAAAGCGGAAGGCCAAGAAGCGTCTCTGTTCCGGTTGGCCGACAGAGTTGAGGCAGGGCGTTTTCTTTCTTATATAAATGTGGGACTTGCCGTCCGGGGCCGGGCGGCGGATGCCGATGAATACCGTTCTCTGTTCTGGCAGACCCTGGCCGGGCTGCCGGATGAGGAACGCCGGCCTGTGAAGGTGGAAACAACAGAGATTACCAAGACCGGAACCGGCAATTTTACCTGCGGCCCCCGGGTCGTCAAGCAGAAGCAGGAGGATCTGTACGCGGTGCGTTATCATCCTCTGGGCGGCGTGGTCAATGTGGCTTTCTGGCAGAAGCTTTTGAGGTCGGTGGAGAAGATCGAGGACGTGGAATTCCGTCTGGATTCCCGGATGGATTTTTATGTATGCAATCTGCTGGCCGAGGAGGTGGGTCTGCCCATGGACAGCATGGCTGACGGCGCTTTCACGGCGGCGGAGGCTTCTCCGGTGCAGACTTTATGCGGCCTGTGTGTCAGGGCAAACTGCGACGCCCAGATGTTTGAGCATGTGCTGTTAAAGGAAACAAAAAAGCTGGGTTTTGCCGACGGCGTGCTGCCGGCCTTCACAGTGGCCGGATGTAAGGATGCCTGTGGGGATATCTCAGAGGTGGATCTGCGTTTTCTGGCAAAAATCAGATGGCCGGAGGAATGCGGAGAGGCGGAAACAACGCAGACAGACATGCGGGAGAGCGCGGAAAAAGAAGCGGCCATGACGGCTGGGAAAGCAGAGAAGTCTGCGGGAAACAGCCGTTTGAGCAGTAAATTGTGGTTTACTGTGGAAAGCCAGGAGGGTTCCGGCAGCTGGCATCCTGTAGGCGAGATCCCTCAACAGAAACTGACAGAATATCTGATTGCCCTCGGAGCATTGCCCCAGTCGGCAGGGATGAGTTTCAAAACGTGGCAGTTGGCCAATCCCGGCCTGTTAGAAAAAGTGACAGCCCTGTATGCCGCCGGCCAATAGTATTCAATCGGGCCTGTTTCGGGCACGTCAGCGTCCGGGAGGCCGTTCCATCCTCCAATGATAACAACCAAAAAGGAGAAAATAAATGATGAAAACCCAAAAAACAGCAGGCGGCCAGATTGTGCCGGAAACCTACGAGGTACAGCTTTGCGAGCAGATCGACGACATCCATGCCGGAGGAACATTGCTGCGGCATAAAAAGACAGGCGCCCGCATTCTGCTTTTGGAGAACGACGACGATAACAAAGTATTTACCGTGGGCTTCCGCACCCCGCCCAAAAACAGCACCGGTGTGGCCCATATTCTGGAGCACTCGGTTTTGTGCGGTTCCAAAAACTTTCCGTTGAAGGATCCCTTTGTGGAGCTGGTAAAAGGCTCTCTGAACACGTTTCTGAATGCCATGACCTATCCGGACAAGACGATCTATCCGGTGGCCAGCTGCAACGACCAGGATTTCCAGAATCTGATGCATGTATACATGGACGCGGTCTTTTATCCGAATATCTACGACAGGGAGGAGATCTTCCGGCAGGAGGGCTGGAGCTACCAGCTGGAATCGGTGGACGGGCCGCTGAAATATAACGGCGTGGTTTACAATGAGATGAAGGGGGTATTTTCTTCCGCCGAGGAGTTTCTGAATAGGGAGATCTTTAATTCCCTGTTCCCGGATACACCTTACGGCGTGGAGTCCGGCGGCGACCCGGCTTATATCCCGGAGCTTAGTTATGAGGAATTCCTGGATTTCCACAGAAGCTATTACCATCCCTCCAATTCCTATATCTATCTGTACGGCGACATGGATATGACGGAGAAGCTGCGCTGGCTGGATGAAACGTATCTGGACAAATTTGATAAACGCCCGGTGGATTCCGTGATCCCGGCCCAGAAATCCTTTGAGAAACGGGTGGAAAAGGAGATTGCCTATCCTGTGCTGGATTCGGATCCCCTGGAGCAGAATACTTATCTGACCTACAATCTGGTCGTGGGCAGCGGGCTGGATGTGGAGCTGAATCTGGCCATGCAGATCCTGGATTATGTGCTTTTATCTGCTCCGGGAGCGCCGGTCAAACAGCGTCTGCTGGATGAGGGGATCGGCAAGGATGTGAGCAGCAGCTATGAGGACGGGATCCTGCAGCCGTTTTTCTCCATCGTAGCCAAGAATGCCGAGGCCGCTGATAAGGAGCGCTTTCTGGCGCTGATCCGGGAAGAGCTGGAGAAGATCTGCAGGGAAGGGATTACGGAGAAAGCCATTGCCTCCGGTATTAATTATTTTGAATTCCGATTCCGTGAGGCGGACTTCGCCTCCTATCCGAAGGGATTGATCTACGGCATGGATACCTTTGGCAGCTGGCTCTACGATGACGGGGCGCCATTTGCCTATCTGAAACAGCTGAAAATATTTGAAGATCTGCGCAGGAAAGCGAAGGAGGGATATTTCGAGTCCCTGATCCGCAGGTATTTTCTTGAGAATACCCACAGCTCCGTGCTGGTCAGTGTGCCGGAGCGCGGGCTGGAGGTGAAAAAGGAGAAAGAATACGAACAGGCAATGGCGGCTAAAAAAGCCAATATGTCCCGGGAGGAGCTGGAGGAGCTGGCGGCGGCTACGCGCCATCTTGAGGAGTATCAGGATGAGGAGGATTCGCCGGAGATAAAGGCCTGCATCCCTCTCCTGAAAAGATCGGATATCCGCAGGGAGGCCATGAAGCTGTATAATACGGAGCACACCGTGGACGGAGTCACTGTTCTGCACCATGATGTGTTCACCAACGGTATTGCGTATCTGCAGCTTCTGTTTGACACCAGCCGGGTGCCGGACGAGCTGATCCCCTATATGAGCCTGTTGAAATCTGTGCTGGGTTATATCGGTACGGAGCATTATACTTTTGGGGAGCTGTTCCATGAGATCAATGCATCCTCAGGGGGAATCTCCTGCGGTATCCAGATCTTTCATGACGAGAAGGATGAGATGGGCTGCCGCAGAATGTTCGGCGTGAGGTCGAAATACCTTTACAGCCAGCGGGAATTTGTCTTTTCCATGATCCGGGAGATCCTGTTCACCTCCCGGCTGACGGATACCCGGAGACTATATGAGATTTTGTCTCAGATAAAGGCGGAGAATCAAATGTCTCTGGCGGCGGCCGGCCATTCCACGGCGGTGCTTCGGGCCGGTTCCTATTATTCGGCCATGGCAGCTTTTCAGGATCGCATCGGCGGCGTGGCCTATGCCCGTTTCATCAAAGACTTGCAGGAAAACTTTGAGGAGAAAAAGACTCTGCTTGTGGAAAATCTGCAAAAACTGATGAAGTCGATATTCAGGCCGGAACTTCTGACTGTCAGCATTACAGCGGATGAAGAGGGGTATGCAGGCCTGGAGGAAGAGCTTCGGGGCATTCACGGCCAATTGTACACAGAAGAAGTGGACTCCGGAAACTTTTCGTGGGAACCCGCGCGGAAAAATGAGGGCTTGAAGACGGCCGGACAGGTACAGTATGTAGCTTGCTGCGGGAATTTCCGCAAAGCCGGGTATGAGTATACGGGGGCGCTGCGGATCCTGAAAGTGATTATGAGTTATGATTATCTCTGGATGAATATCCGTGTCAAAGGCGGCGCTTACGGCTGTATGAATCTGTTCAGAAGAAACGGGGATACCAGTTTTGTGTCCTACCGTGATCCCCACCTGAAGGAGACCGTGGCGGTCTTCGAGGGGGCGGCGGATTATGTGGCGGATTTTAAGGCGGATGAGCGCACTATGGATCAGTATGTGATCGGCGCCGTCAGCGATATGGATACGCCTCTTACGCCCAGTTCCAAAGGGGAAGTCTCCCTGAATGCCTGGTTCTCGGGAATCACCGAAGAGATGCTGCAGAAAGAGCGCGACCAGGTGCTTGAGGCCGCGCCGGAAGATATCCGCGGCCTGTCCGGGCTGGTGAAAGCCGTCATGGATCAGGGGAATCTCTGCGTGGTGGGCAGCGAGACGGCGGTGGAGGAAAATGCCGGCCTGTTTGGAACGGTGGAAAACCTGCTGTAAAATGAAAGAAAAACGGTGGCGGATGAGAGGGCCTGTCCAGGCGGAGCCTTCTGCCTGACACCGGCATGAAAAAGGAGAAAGCACATGGACAAACAGTTCAGGTCCGGCTATGTAGCGATCATCGGCAGGCCGAATGTGGGGAAATCTACGCTGATGAACCGGTTGATCGGTCAGAAGATCGCTATAACGTCCAATAAACCCCAGACCACCAGGAACCGTATCCAGACAGTGTATACCTGCGAACGGGGACAGATTATTTTTCTGGATACCCCAGGTATCCACAAGGCGAAAAACAAACTGGGAGAGTACATGGTCACGGCGGCGGAGCGCACCTTCGGGGACGCGGATGTAATCCTGTGGCTAGTGGAGCCGACGAGCTTTATTGGCGCCGGGGAACGCCATATCGCGGAGCTCCTCACTCACGCGAAAAAGCCGGTGGTTTTGGTGATGAATAAGGTGGATACGGTGAAAAAGGCGGAGCTGCCGGGCTTTATGGAGATTTACCGGGCCATATATCCCTTTGAGGAGATTCTGCCGGTGTCCGCTCTGCGGAAGATCAATACGGATTCTGTGCTGGATGTGCTTTTCCGGTACCTGCCCTGTGGCCCGATGTATTTTGACGAGGATACGGTGACGGACCAGCCTGTGCGGCAGATCGTGGCGGAAGTCATTCGGGAGAAATCCCTCCATGCCCTGGCGGATGAGATCCCCCACGGGATCGCTGTGACGGTGGATAAGATGCGGGAGCGGAAGGGCGGCGGCCTGACAGATATTGAGGCTACGATCGTCTGCGAACGGGATTCCCACAAGGGGATTATCATCGGTAAGCAAGGAGCCATGCTGAAAAAAATCGGGAGCAACGCCCGTTACGAGATTGAACGGATGCTGGAGCAGCAGGTAAATCTAAAGCTGTGGGTGAAGGTTCGTAAAGACTGGCGGGACAGTGATATCCAGATGAAAAATTTCGGATATAATAAAAAGGAATTGTAGGGTAGTATGAGTGAACCTTTGACTGTGACGGGGATCGTGCTGGCGGCGGCGCCGTCGGGGGAGTATGACAAGCGTCTGGTGCTTTTGACCAGGGAGCGTGGCCGGATCACGGCTTTTGCCCGGGGCGTGCGCCGGACGGGCAGCCCCATGATGGCCGCCGCCAATCCCTTTGTGTTCGGCCAGTTCGTGGTCTATGAGGGGCGGACCGCCTACACGCTGGCCCAGGCCCAGGTGACTCACTATTTCACGGAGCTGGCGTCGGAGTTTCCCGGCGTGTATTACGGTTTTTATTTGCTGGAGTTTGCCGATTACTACGGACGGGAGGAAAAGCCGGAAAAGGATATGCTGAATCTCCTCTACCTCTCCTGTAAGGCTCTTACGAATCCCCGGCTGGACAATCGGCTGATCCGCTGTATCTTCGAGCTGCGGGCCATGGTTATAAACGGCGAGTATCCCAATGTATTTTCCTGCGCTGTCTGCGGTTCGGAAGAGGGGCTGGTCAGCTACAGCGCCCCCCGGGGCGGCCTGGTCTGTAAAAGCTGCCGGACAGCCATGCTAGGAGAAGAGGCCGGGATGGAGGTGTGCGGGGCCCTGGTCTATACGATGCAGTTTGCGGCGTCCTGTGAGATGAAAAAACTGTTCACTTTTACTGTGAAGGACGAGGTCTTAAGGGAATTTGAGATGGTCATGGGCCGTCATGTGGAGCGGTATACGGACAGGAAATTCAAAAGCCTTGAGGTTCTGGAGACGATGCTGGGGTGACGGCGGCAAAACAGGCGGAGGGAGAAAGATGTATAAAGCGCTAATTGCAGATGATGAAAATAAAATTTGTCAGTTGATACAGGCTATGGGAAACTGGGATGAACTTGGCATAGAGATTGTAGATATCTGCCACAGCGGGGACGATGCCTGGGAAAGCATCCAGAAAAAAGAACCGGATATCGCGCTGCTGGATATCCGTATGCCGGTGTATGACGGTTTACAGATTATCAACAAGGTAAATGAAAAATACGGTATGAGCCGCAATATCTGCTTTATCATTATCAGTGGATATGCAGAATTCGAATATGCCCGTCAGGCTATACAGTACAATATTGTCAATTATCTGCTCAAGCCCCTGGATAAAAAGCAGCTTAACGACACCCTCCAGAAAGCCTGTAACAGCCTGAGCCGGAAACAGCAGCAGGTGGAGAATGCGATCCTGCTGCAGAAAAACAGGCGTTCTCTGCAGGCAGCCTGTATAACGGATGTCCAGGCAGGCCGTGTCCGGGAAGGCATCACGGTGAAAGAATTGAACGGGCAATACTGCATGTCTTTTGAGCAGGGCTCTTTTTTGGGCGGCTTTCTGAATTTCCCTTTTTCAATTTCAGAGCATGAAAATCTGTTTTTAGAAAAATTTATGGAAAAAATACAGACGTTTAACGCCTATCTGACGGAGGTGCGCATGGAGAATGCGAAAAAATTGCTGAAGCAGCCGGGATACACAATCGCCCGGGTTGCCGAAATGGTGGGATATCAGGATGTCAAATATTTCAGCAAACGAAAGAAGGTACATGCTGTTCTTTTTCAAGGACAGTGTGTACCTTTTTTTTTGTAAAATGAATAATACGACGGATATATATCGTTATCGTAAAGAGAATACGATTTCTGAAGGGAGAACCGTCATGTTATCTTTAGTGTATAGCGTCTGTTGTGTGCTGCTACCCTGCATTCTGTGTGCCCTGGTTCTGCGCCGGGGGCTGCACGGAAAGGAGTGGCGGTTCCATTTGGTATGGGTCATTGTATTTCTTCTGGTGATTTCCGGCATGTTTATGGTTACGGGATTCGGCAGTATCTGGGATATCGGGCGCTATGATGAGGTGATTCGCCGGGAAGAAGTGAATACGGTTCTCTTTGGTTCCCAGGGGCGGATGACGTATGTGCTGAATGTGTTCCTTTTTGTACCTCTTGGTTTTTTGCTTCCCCTGATATGGGAGGAGTTTCGCGATATCGGCAGGACGGTGCTGGCCGGAGCGGCATTTTCTCTCACCATAGAAGGAAGCCAGCTATTTAACCGCAGAACTACGGATGTGGATGATCTGCTGATGAATACTCTTGGGACTGTCTGGGGTTTTTTTATCTGGGAATGTCTGAGGCGTGTGATGAAAAAACTGAATGGGCGGGCCGTGTCCCTTTCGCGTTGGGAACCTGTGTATTACCTGGTGCTGGCGTGTGCGGGTGAATTTTTTCTGTATAACTGGCGGCTGGTGGCATAAGGAAAATTAGAAGTTGCATATTGACCCAACAGAGGTTATAATAACAAAGATTAGGCATGGAGGGATGAGGATGATAAAGAAAATCCTGGTTCTGATGCCCTTTCTTTTGCTTTTACTTGCGGGATGCGGCTCGTCCGCCCGGGAAACGACGCTCTCACTCAGTAAAAAAGGTATACTTACCCAGACGATTGTGGAAGATTGGGATCAGGATTATTACGACCAATCAGAATTGGAAAAAGAGATGGAGGCGGCAGTGGATGCCAATCCGAAAGTCACCATGAAGTCCTTTCGGATAAAAAACGGGAAAGCTACGGCAACGCTCGTCTATGAGTCCGCAGAAGCTTATATGGATTTTAACGGCGTTACCTGTTTCTGGGGAACGGCGGCGGAGGCAGTCGCAGCCGGATACAGTCTTGCCGGGGAATATCTGGACAGCGAGGGGAATGACGTATCGCTGACTGCCATATTGAGCGATGATAAACCTTATTATGTGATGATCCTGACGGAGCCTGTGGCGGTGGAGCTGCCGGGTAAGATCTTTTGCGCCAGCCCTGTGGTGGAGATCCGGGACAGGAAACACGCCAGGGTGACAACACAGAAGGTGCAGCCAGGAGAGAAAAGCGCCGTTCCGGAAAACGCGGCAGAGGCAGGAGATGGCGCCGGAGCGCAGGAGTCTTCTTCGGCTCAGGGCGGTCAGAATGCTTCGGGCAGTTCCGGGGAGGATGGATTGCAGATCTGGCTGGATGAACCGGCCTATATCGTCTACCGCTGATGTCCGTGAGTATAACAGCCATGTCATAGGAGTCAAGGAGGAGAAGTTAGTATGGAAAAAAGTATGGATAAGATCGTTGCGCTGGCGAAATCAAGAGGATTTGTGTACCCCGGTTCCGAAATCTACGGCGGTCTGGCCAATACCTGGGACTACGGTAATCTGGGCGTGGAGCTGAAAAACAATGTAAAGCGCGCCTGGTGGAAAAAATTCGTACAGGCCAACCCCTACAATGTGGGTGTGGACTGTGCGATCCTGATGAATCCCCAGACATGGGTGGCCTCGGGCCATCTGGGCGGATTCTCCGATCCGCTGATGGACTGTAAGGAATGCCACGAGCGGTTCCGTGCGGACAAGCTGATCGAGGATTTCTGTGAGGAGAAAGGGATTGCCCTGGAGGGGACGGTGGACGGCTGGTCCCAGGAGCAGATGATGCAGTTTATCGAGGAGCATCAGATTCCCTGCCCTACCTGCGGAAAGCACAATTTTACGGACATCCGTCAGTTTAACCTGATGTTCAAGACCTTCCAGGGTGTGACTGAGGATGCCAAGAATACTGTGTATCTCCGTCCCGAGACAGCCCAGGGTATTTTCGTGAATTTTAAAAATGTGCAGCGTACTTCCAGAAAGAAGCTGCCCTTTGGTATTGCGCAGATCGGTAAATCTTTCCGTAATGAGATCACACCGGGTAACTTCACCTTCCGTACCAGGGAGTTTGAGCAGATGGAGCTGGAGTTCTTCTGCAAGCCGGATACGGATCTGGAATGGTTTGCCTACTGGAAAGAGTTCTGTCTGAACTGGTTAAAGAGCCTGGGGCTTAAGGATGAGGAAATCCGTGCCAGGGATCATGAACCGGAGGAGCTGTCCTTCTACAGCAAAGCTACCACGGACGTGGAGTTTCTGTTCCCCTTTGGCTGGGGCGAGCTGTGGGGTATTGCGGACAGAACCGATTATGACCTGACCTGCCATCAGAACGTGTCGAAACAGGATCTGACTTATTTTGACGACGCTACGGGCGAACGGTATATTCCCTATGTGATCGAGCCCTCCCTGGGCGCTGACCGTATGGTGCTGGCGTTCCTTTGCAGCGCTTATGATGAGGAGGTGCTGGACGCGGAGAAAAATGACGTCCGTACTGTGTTGCATTTCCATCCGGCCATCGCGCCGGTGAAGATCGGTGTACTGCCCCTGTCCAAGAAACTGGGTGAGGGTGCGCAGAAGATCTATGAGATGCTGGCCGAGGAGTACAATTGTGAATATGACGACCGCGGCGCCATCGGCAAGAGATACCGCAGACAGGATGAGATCGGTACGCCGTTCTGTGTGACCTATGACTTTGATTCCGAAGAGGATCAATCCGTGACCGTGCGGGACAGGGATTCCATGGAGCAGGAGCGTGTAAAGATCGCGGATCTGCCCGCCTATTTTGCGGAGAAATTTAAGTTTTAACGCAGAACAGAAGTAGGATAGTACAGATGCGAATTGTTGATATGAAAGAAAAGAGCCAGGGACAGACAGTGTGTCTGTCCCTGGCTCTTTTCTTTCAGCCGATGTCTTCCTCCGTTACGTCTTTTTCTTTGGCCGTGTAAACGACGCCGTCCCTGGTGTCCGTGAAGGACTGGAAATGGTCGGCCACGTTTTTGGAAAACTGCCGGGCGCTGCGGCTTAAGCGGGACACGATCCAGATATCGGATATACCGTCATAGATCAGGGCCACACCCACCAGCATGGTCAGTGCGCTGGCGGAGCCGAAGGGATTGGTGATCATAACCAGGGCGAACAGCACGGAGAACACACCAAAGACAGAGGCAGTCCACCAGTATTCGTAGGATGTTTTTTTCAGGCTTAGGCCGTAGCGGATATCCTGGATGCCATGGACCAGAACTACGGCCCCCAGTACCAGGGGGATCAGGGAAATGAAAAATCCCGGTGAAAAGGTCATCCACAGCCCCAGGGCGAACAGGACGGCCCCGACAGCCAGATCCGCCTGCAGCCGGAAACCTTCCCGCCGTTCCAGCAAATAGGAGAGCAGGTGTACCGCGCCGACAACGATCAGCAGCATGGCTATGGCCCGGCAGGCCATCAGCG
The DNA here is from genome assembly GCA_910588295.1 of uncultured Lachnospiraceae bacterium. Taxonomy (GTDB): domain Bacteria; phylum Bacillota; class Clostridia; order Lachnospirales; family Lachnospiraceae; genus UBA11957. The sequence goes on from CAJUQO010000030.1 coordinate 22,334, forward strand.
TAAACAGATCCGGCCATACAAAGAGAGCGATGCCCGCTCCGATGCAGATCAGGGCGGAGATGGTAGTGTTCCATTTTATGGTTTTGAATATTTCTTTCATGAGCAATATACCTCCTTTGCTACAGCATACCCCATTGTGCCCGAACCGTCAATGGGTACAATCCGGCCGGAAAGATATATGGTAACAGTCTGGCCGGGGGGCTGAACTGTTACGGTATATGCCATGTGGAGAGCTGCAGAGGGGCGAATGCTGTGCTGCCGGCCTGCCAGTATGCAGAAAACCGGAGGCGGCACGGGGAAGCAGATACGGGCAGCAGAAAAAAATATTTGACACGGGAGTATGCTTGCTATTAAAATGGGGATAGAAAATAAAGCATATTTTTAACTATTAAGCACAGGCCGGAACGGGTGCGGTCCAGAGGGATTTTGCATCGTTCATGTGAAGGGGCTGAACTATTACGAGTGTTTCTGTTACAGCGAAGAAGCAAATACCGGCATCCTCGGATATGGCCATCAAAGGATTCTTCGCATAGGCTGGCTTATGGGTAACTATTCAATATTTCAATGATGAAAGGGTGGCAGATGAAAAATATCAGAATAGCTGTGTCAGCAATATTGGTTATGCTGGCGTTATATGCCTCGCCGATAATCGCTCAGGCTGAGAGCGTCGGAGAGACGGTGAGTAAGAGTACTGCGGCGGAGCTTAAGGCGATTGACTATGAAACGAATGAAACAATAGGGACATTACTGGCGCCATCTCGGTATTCTGCTACAGATAAGCTGGATAAAAAAACAGAGATCGCCAAGCGTGAGGGGAAGAGCCCTGCGGACATCACTGATGAACAGGCTATAAAGGAACTGAATCAGGATAATGTAAAGGTGATGTCTTTTGAGGGGGCGTTTGCAGAAGTTCAGGCAAATATTGGGGAGATTATCCGAGGAGTGGTTGACGGTACTGCTGACGCGGAGAGTCAGGGAGCAACCGTATTTATCGATGAGATACGCCGGAATAAAGAAAAGCTGTTGTTGGGAATTACCTATCTTGAAAGACTGTATGATTTCAACATGGGAGAATACAATTTAAAAGATGAACTTCTTTATAAATCGCAGCCATACGATGCAAGGCTTGGGATAGAGAATGTTCTGGATTGGCTGATATACATCGGAGGTATTGGGGGTGAAAGATTAAAGATTTCAAATAATTACAAGGAGTTTTATAAATCTGGCACAATATTTGGGTCGGTTGCTTATAATGCCACATCGTTAATGGATTTTTTGGAAAAGAAAAGAAAGAAGTGGATACCAGATATATCAATGGAGGAGTGGTTCAGGCAGGAGAGTCCTGCATATATACTGGAGAAACCCTCCGACTGGGACGGCAAGAGTACCGGATTATGCAGGCGGCTGTATGATGATGACACTTTCCGCGCCCATATTTTGCCGCTGCTTACCGTGTCGGAAGACAGCGTTTACGTGATTGCGAACTCTACTACGATCACATATGGAATCGTGGATTGTTATATAGACAGGAATTTAAGAGAAGCAGACCCGGCACGTTACGCGACATTGCGCGAAAAGTTTCTACAGCAGTTGGAACAGGCTGCAAAACAGCAGAGCGCTTTTCTTGAGCTATGGTATCGGATTGCAAAACCGGAAAAGAGAGCGTATCTCTCGTCTAATCGTATCGTTTTGGACAGTCTGCGGATCGATCCCGATACAACGATTCAATGGTCAGACAAATTTGGAGAGAACGCCGCCCTTGGCGTCAGAGAATTTTTCACTCCTCTAAACCTGTATGGTACATATATGTTTGCCGACGGCGTGGCAGAAGGTACAGGTATCCGCTATTATGCATCAAAAGCATTGACGGAACGGGGCCTTGCAACATATGCTCATGAGTTGACGCATTTGTTTGTTTCTGAGGTGATGCTGAACGGATATGGTTCGCGGGACGGCATGCTGGCGGAAGTTTACACAAGAGGTATGTTTGAGCCTTATGAGCTGAATGACCCGCCTGTTTTTAATCTGAATCTGATCTATGACCGTCAGTCCGTCAGCAACCGGTATCATAACGGCCAGCCTGAGCGGTTTCAGAATGAAAAAGATCTTAAGGCATATATGAGCGGTATCCTGGACGTTGTCTATACACTGGATTACGCAGAAGCGGATATTATACTTAAGAAAAGCGCGGAGGAAAAGAAGAAATGGTTCCATAAGCTTGAGCAGGTTGAGGATCCGAAGGAGAGGTATAATCAGGGAGAAGAAGGCTCCAAACATAATCTGGATTCGGTAAGGGAGCTGACGCTGGATGAGGCGGAGAAGCTCAATACCGTTGACGATCTGATTCGTGAGAGTATCCTTGTATCTCGTTACGAGGTTAATGGAACAGAGACAACAGGAACTATGGCGAGAAATGGCTATTATGTCGTGCCGCTCTTTAGCGCGAATTATGCCGGAGTGCAGAATAATTCCGGCGTCAGCGGCGATGTCATGATACGTCGTCAGGCGTTTGAGCTGCTTGCGGAATATGGATATTATGATGGCATGGTTCCGTACATTTCCAATCAGTATAAAGCATCTGCCCGGGCGGATGGGACGATCCTGTCGGATCAATATGTCCTGAACAAGATCTTTAGCGGTACTTATGGAACGATGGCAGATTTTAAGAAAGCTATGTTTCAGAAAAGGATTGAAAAGATCAATAAATTAAAGCCGGTCACTATTACATGGGAAGGAAAATCCGTTACGGTCAATACTTATGAAGAACTGTGCCGGCTGATGAAAGAGGCGGTAGAGAGTGATCTAATAAAGGTCAATGTATTGCCAGGCAACACGAATACTATCCGCGCACAGGAGACAAAAGTTGAACGTCTGAAACAGGAGATATTTAAAGCATATTTGGTTCAGACAAAGGATTTCAGCGAATCAATTTATGGCGCGGGTTCAGCACCGATAGATCCCCCAGGGACAGAAATCAAACCGGAAGAGCCAGGGAAGCCGGGAACAGAGAGCCCGGAGAACCCGGGGACGGAAAAACCGGAGAACCCAGGGACGGAAAAACCGGAGAACCCGGGGACGGAGAATCCGGAGAACCCAGGGACGGAAAAACCGGAGAACCCGGGGACGGAGAATCCGGAGAACCCAGGGACGGAAAAACCGGAGAATCCGGGAACGGAAGAAACGGGAAAACCAAGACCCGAACAACCGGAAGATACAGAAACAAAGGAGCCGGGGACAGAGAACCCGGGAACGGAAAAACCAGGTACCGAAACTGTAAAGAAAGATACGTCCCCCCAATTGCTTCTTTGCAGGGTATCTTCAGCCGGCACTTCCAATACAATCCGCTGGGCGTCTGTGAAGTCGGCTGACGGATATGAAATATATGGAGCGAAATCTGACGGAAAATATAAACGTCTCAAGACAGTCAGCAAAAAGACAAATAAGTGGACGCATAAAAAATTAAAGAAGGGAAAGCAGTATAAATATTATGTTAAGGCGTATAAAAAAACAGGCGGAAAGAGGGTGGCCCTGGCAAAATCTCTGTCTGTCTTTAGTACGACAAAAGGAGGAAAGTACGGCAATCCATCAAAAATAACAGTAAAGAAAACAAGCGTGAGCGTGAAAATTACCAAGAAAGTCCGGCTTAGTGTAAAGGTGGCAGGAAAAAAGATAAACAAAGCCGGGAAAAAGGTGCGTTATGTCTCATCTGATCCGTCCATTGCAAAGGTGTCAAGTAAAGGCGTCATTACCGGAAAAAAACGTGGCAGCTGTACGGTATACTGTATTGCCCGGAGTGGATTGTATAAAAAAGTAAAAGTAAAGGTAAACGGTAAATAATTAATGGATGCGCCAACCGTGTAGAAAATATAAGGATGTGCCCGTTGGCATGGGTAATTTATAGGGGAGAATATGAAAAAAAGGGGAAAATGGATTTTTGTTTCGTGGATTTTTCTGGTTGTTCTGTTTTTGGGGGGGAGGAAGGCGTACATATGTCAGGCGATGCAGCCGATGACGCTTCCCGGTGTTTCTCCAACCACCCCCACAGAACCGGGTCTGCCTCTGTCCTTGACGCAGAGCCGGATGACTCTGAAGATTGGGATGAAAGAGACTTTGAAAGTACGGAATCTGCCTTCAGGTGTGAAAGTCACTGGATGGATGAGTTCGGACAGTCTGCTGGCTTCCGTAACGTCCAAGGGGAGAGTGACGGCAAAACGGCCCGGCCAGGCGATGATCAGGGCTATCCTGAGCGATGGCAGAACGTTGTCCTGTGCAGTTACCATTCCGGAAATAAAACTGAGCAGCACCACTTTGACGTTAGTAAAAGGAAAAACAAAAAAGCTGAAAGTTTCGGGAACATCAGCACAGGGAACCTGGACATCTTCGTCCCCTAATGTGGCTTCGGTGGCAGGAGACGGCACAGTGACGGCTTTGAAATATGGCAGTACAAATATCAAGGTCAAAACCGGGCAGGTAACGCTGACCTGCAAACTAAAAGTTGTAGATCCGGTTCTTAACCAGCCGGAATTGCTGTTGATTAAAGGACATTCCTATACATTAAAGGCCAGCCAATACACAGGGACGGCCTTATGGTCTACCAGCAAAAAAGCGGTAGCTACAGTGACAGGCAAAGGGAAAGTCAAAGCGGTAAAATCCGGTTCGGCCAAGATATATATGAAGGCGAATGGCGTTACGGTCACTTGTCCGGTCAGGGTGGTTTCTGTCAGCCTGAATAAAGTCCAGGCCATGTTATCCACGGGCAGCAAATTGCAGCTAAAGGCTACAGGGAGCAGTATAGAGGGGAGCTGGTCTTCCTCGGATTCGGCCAGGCTGAAGGTCAGCAGCAGCGGCAAATGTACGGCGAAGAAGACAGGTGACGCGGAGGCTGTCTACACGGTTGGACAGAGCAGTATTTCCTGTTATGTGATCATTAGCAAAAAAGGGGCTAACAGGACTTCTGGAAATGTTTTGAAGCAGAAGCCGGTGGGAATCTCTTCTCTGCGCAACCAGGTGTTGGGACGTACTTCCGTTTATCGCTTTTTACAGGGAGCCTGTACGGACGGTACATATGGATACTTTATTCTCGGTGACAGATACTATCGGCCCTACTGTGCCCTGATCAAGGTGCGTCTGTCCAACTGGAAGCCTGTGAAGGTGAAAAAGGGCCTGAAGCTTTATCATGGCAATGACATGACCTATAATGCGAAAACGAAAACTCTGGTCGTGGTTCATGGAGACGGAGACCAGCAGGGCGTATCCTATGTTAATCCCAGAACGCTCAATATAAAGAGACGGGTGAACGTGGGAACAAGGATCCATGCAGTAGCCTATAATAGAAAGCGTAATCGGTATGTGGTGGGGCGGTTGGGATCCAGCGCGATTCAGATTCGCAGCGCAAACTGGAAAATTCTGAAAACGATCCCCCTTCTGGAAAAGAATAATTATGCCCGCCAGGGGATTGACTGTGATGATTCTTATATATATGTTCTGCAGAGTTATCTGGCTGCCAGAAAGAACAGGATTTTGGTCTATGACTGGAAGGGTAATTTTATAACCCAGTTATTTATTACCGGTTCCCTGGAGGGGGAGAGCCTGTTTCATGTGGGCAAAAAGTTTACTGTGGCCTACAATGACAGCGCTTATAGCGGCGGTACTATATACCAGACAACGATCCGTATACATTAGTATGATCCGATGGGTTGCATGGCGGATGATGTTGTCGGATCCGGCGGGACGCGGCGCAGACAGGCAATAAAGCATAAAAAAACCTGCCACGCTTTTTTCAAAAGCTGTGGCAGGTTTTTTATTGCCTGGGTGTGCGGAAAAGCCGTCGGCAGCAGATTCTCTGTGCGCTATTTATTCCGCATACCCCTGTATTTTTCTTCGCAATACATGCATCGGTATACCTCATTTCCGGGATCGGTCAGCAGAAATATCTGATCCAGCTCCTGCTCAATGGAGGTGATACACCGGGGGTTCCGGCACTGGATGACATTTACAATCTTTTTCGGGAGTTTTAGCTCCTTTTTTTCAATGATTTCTCCGCCTGAAATTACATTGACGGTGATGTTATGGTCGATAAAGCCCAGAGTATCCAGATTCATCATATCTACAGGGCATTCAACTTTGATGATATCCTTCTTTCCCATCTTATTGCTGCGGGCGTTTTTTATGATAGCCACGCAGCAATCCAGTTTGTCCAGTTTCAGGTCATGATAAATGGTCATGGATTTACCGGCTTTAATATGATCCAGTACGAAGCCTTCTTCAATTGCGCCAACGTTTAACATATCAGACTTTCACCTCCAGTAAAGTAAGAATCAGGGCCATGCGCACATATACGCCATACTGTACCTGCCGGAAATAGGCGGCCCGGGGATCGGCGTCCACCTCTGTGGAGATCTCGTTGACTCGGGGAAGGGGATGGAGCACCAGCATATCAGGCCCGGCCAGTTTCATTTTCGCGCTGTCCAGTATATAGAAATCTTTCATGCGAACATAGTCGTCCTCATTGAAGAAACGCTCCCTCTGGACACGGGTCATATACAAAAGATCCAGCTTGGGCAGAGCGTCCTCCAGGCGGATGACCTCCTCGAAGGGGATGCCGTTGCTGCGCAGCACATCCTCCCGGATATAGTCCGGCACACGAAGTTCTTCGGGGGATATCAGTACGAAACGGATGCCGGTGTAACGCACCAGCGCATTGATCAATGAATGAACGGTGCGGCCGAATTTGAGATCGCCGCACAGGCCGATGGTCAGATGATCAAGACGGCCTTTCAGAGACCGGATCGTGAGAAGATCAGTGAGAGTCTGGGTGGGATGCTGATGTCCGCCGTCGCCGGCGTTAATTACCGGAATTCCGGAAACCATAGAAGCCACCAGCGGCGCGCCCTCCTTAGGATGGCGCATAGCACAGATATCGGCGTAACAGGAAACCATGCGGATCGTATCAGAGACGCTCTCGCCCTTGGCGGCAGAGCTGGAATCCGCGCTGGAAAAGCCCAAAACCTTGCCGCCCAGGTTCATCATGGCGGCCTCAAAACTCAGCCGTGTCCGGGTGCTTGGTTCATAAAATAGAGTGGCGATACGTTTGCCGTCACAGGCATGGGCGTATTTTTCGGGAAATTTTTCGATGTCGTTGGCAAGATCCAGCAGCTTATCTAGTTCCTCAACTGTCAGATCCAGTGGACTCATCAGGTGTCTCATACAATCCTCCTTATCAGTCTGATTTACGCTTCCCTTATCATATACCACATTCTGATTCAGGGCAAGATAAAAATGGATGTCCGTTGTAAGTTGGCGTAACAGTGAAGCCGCAGGGCCGAGCTATTACAAGTTGGTTTCTGGCCGGGCCGCAATTGCGGGCAGCTATTTTGACGATATCTTTCTTGCCAAACGGGAACCTCTGTACTATAATATGTCCTATGTTTTCCGGTCGGATAAAAGGGGGCCGGGGAAATTATGAAAACAGTTTAGATTATCTGACTTGTTATATTTTTTTTGCCGGGAGGTGCGCAGGATGAATTATCGTGAAGCCAGAGGCTGTATTGACGAAGCGAACCGTTTTGGCCATGAGATGGGACTGGGGGCGGTGACGGCCCTTCTGGAAGAGATGGGCAATCCCCAGCAAACGCTTGCCTGTATCCATATAGCGGGGACAAACGGAAAAGGTTCTGTGGGGGCCCATATGGCTTCGGCGCTGGCAAAGGCCGGTTACCGGGTGGGCCGTTTTGTGTCGCCGACGCTGTACGGTTATCGGGAGAGGATACAGATTAATGAAAACTGGATATCCGAGGAGGATTTTGCCGCCTGTATGGAAGTTAGCTGGGCGGCGGTACAGCGGGTGCTGGCGGCGGGAAAGAGCTGCCCTTCGCCCTTTGAGATCGAGACGGCTCTGTCCTTTTATTATTATAAAGAAAAAAAATGTGATTTTGTAATATTGGAGTGCGGTATGGGAGGCGCCACGGACGCGACCAACGTGGTCAGCCGTACTCTGCTGGCGGTGATCACTTCCATAAGCCTGGATCATATGGAATATCTGGGCGATACCCTGGAGGAGATAGCGGAAAATAAGGCGGGTATCCTGAAACCGGGGGCCGTTCTGGTCACGGGGCGGCAGGAGCCTGTTGTGGCGCACACGCTGGCACGGATTTCCGGGGAACGGGGAAACCGTCTGGTGACGGCCTGTCCCGGGGAGGCCCGTGTGCTGGCCTCGGATATGGACGGCCAGCGATTTGTCTACCGTGGCTTCGAGGCGGCGATCCGTCTGGCGGGTGAGCACCAGGTGGATAATGCCGTACTGGCCATAGAAGCCCTGTGGGAGCTTCGGCGGCTGGGATATACTATGACGGATGAGCAGATCCGGGCGGGTATGGCAGCCACGGTATGGAAGGGCAGACTGACCAGACTCCGCAGAGAACCGGATTTTATTGTGGACGGCGCCCACAATCCGGATGCGGCGCAGAGGCTGAAAGATGCCTTGGAGAAATATTATGCAGGACACAAACCGGTCTTTCTGATGGGAATTTACCGGGATAAACAGGTGGATGAGATTTGCCGCATTATGGCTCCTATGGCAAAGGAGATTTACACGATTGAGACGCCGGGAGATATGCGGGCTTTGCCTGCCGGGGAGCTGGCGGATCGCGCTGCTCTTTACAATCCCGCCGTGTATGCCTGTGGTTCCCTGGAGGAGGGGGTACAAAAATCCTGTGCCGCGGCGGGCGCGAATGGGGTGGTGGCGGCCTTTGGGTCGCTGTCGTTTATCGGGCCGCTGACGCGGATCGTGGAAAAAACGCGATGAAAAACTGACTATATGTAGAATAAGACACTTTGTCCATAACGGGCATGGGCCAACGCTATGGAGAAGCAGATGATAACAAAATTACAGGAGAATGTGCGCGGCACAGGAAAGATGCCGCGGAAAGAAAATGATATGAGAACATTACAGCAGATCCGGGCGGAAGTCGATGAGATCGACGAAAAAATCGCCTCTTTATTTGAAAAAAGGATGCGTCTGACGGATGACATTGCGGAATATAAGCTGCAGAACGGGATGCGTGTCGTGGACCAGGAGCGGGAGGAGGAAATGCTGAGGGAGCTTCGTTATAAAGCTTCCTCGGATTTTAACGCCTATGGTATCCAGGAGGTGCTTAAACAGATCATCTCCATCAGCCGCAAGCGGCAGTACCAGATCCTGACGGAAAACGGTGTGGAGGAAGACCTTGGTTTCGAGGAGATCGATAAGGTTTACAAACATAAGAAGGTAGTGTTCCAGGGGGTGGAGGGCGCGTACAGTTTTGCCGCCATGTCCGTATACTTTGGGAAAAATGTGGACTGTTTCCATGTAAAGACTTTCAGGGAAGCCATAGAGGCCATTATTGACAAGAGAGCCAACTTTGGCGTTTTGCCCATCGAAAATTCTACTGCCGGGATCGTCACGGATATTTATGATCTGCTGATGACGGCGAATATTACTATTGTAGACGAACTGATCCTTAAAGTGGAACATAATCTGCTGGGGCTTCCGGGAACAAAGAAGGAAGATATCCGCACGATATATTCCCACTCCCAGGCGCTGTCCCAGTGTAAAGTATTTCTGGATCAGTATCCCCAGTGGGAGATCAAGGAGTATTCAAACACCGCCGCCGCGGCAAAAAAAGTGATGGAGGATGGGGACAGAAGCCAAGCGGCCATCGCCAGTAAATACGCGGCGGAGCTCTACGGCCTGGAGATACTGAATGATAAGATTTATTTTGACAACCAGAACTCCACCAGGTTCATTATCGTGTCAAGAAATAAGATGTTCAGGGCAGACGCTAAACGGGTCAGCATCTGCTTTGACTACAAGCATGCCAGCGGCTCTCTGTACAGCTTGTTGTCCCATATCATCTACAACGGGCTGAACATGACGATGATCGAGTCCCGCCCCATACCGGAATCCCCCTGGCAGTACCGGTTTTTCGTGGATTTTGAGGGGAATCTGAAAGACAGCGCCGTGAAAAACGCCCTGCGGGGGATCCGACAGGATGCGGATTATCTGCGGATCCTGGGGAATTATTAAGAAGATTTTGCTAAAGACGGCAGCAAAAAGGTAAAGCTCCGGCGCCCGGCCGAAGCTTTACCTTTTTGTTTTGTTCAATAACGGAATCATTGATAATATCTGCGGCACTTGGCATTTCATTCATCTGCTTTCTGTTGTCAGGGTTGATGGGCGTCTTTAGTAACAGGTCAGTTTGTTTGATCTGCTGCCTTTATTATAACAATACGGAAGAAAAGAGTAAGGTTTTATTGTATTGCCTGTCGTGGTAATCTATAATAATCACAAGATTCCTTTGAATATCCGGTGTCGTCGTGGTAAAATTTATTTGCCGACTACATAATTCAAGAAAGAAGGGATACCATTTGATAAGGACGAAAGCATGCGTGCTTTACCGGAATTTTACCCACGGCGAAGTGCTGGAGCGGATGGGATGGCTTCTGGACGAGTGCTGTCCCGGGGTAGAGGGGCAGAGCGCGGAGCAGGAGCTTTTGGAGAAGGGCAGGGAGGAATTCCATCTGGCTGTACATGGTTTGCTGGAGCTGGCTGGAAATTACGGTTTTGCGGGAAACCTGTGGCATACCTACCTGGCTTTTTTGCTGGTTAATAATGAAAATACATTCAGTAAAGCCTGCGAGATCGTGGGCGCGGTGGAGGGCAGTGTGAATCCTCTGGCTTTGCATGACCTGCGGATCTTCCGGGAACTGTTTAACTTTGATCTGTCCGGACTGGATCGGCTTTTGGGAACGGACTTTGCACCGGTGATCGAAAATTATACCCAGGCGGATGATAACAGCAAGCTGTTTAATAAAAGGATCCGGGACAGGATCTGCCATCTGAGCGTGGAACTGGCCGGGACGGACACGGCGGAAGCCTTTATGCGGGCGCTGGTGCATTTCTATAAGGAATTCGGCGTGGGCCGGCTGGGGCTCAACAAGGCCTTTAGGGTACAGGAGGGAGCGGACGGTACAGCCCAGATCGTGCCGATTACGAATATCGCCCATGTGTATCTGGAGGATCTGGTGGGCTATGAGATCCCGAAACAGAAGCTGATCGAGAATACGGAGGCTTTTGTGGAAGGGCGCAGGGCCAACAACTGTCTGCTCTTTGGCGATGCGGGCACCGGTAAATCTTCCAGCATCAAGGGAATCTTAAACCGGTATTACGAGCAGGGGCTTCGGATTATTGAAGTCTATAAGCACCAGTTTAAATATTTAAATGATATCATCGCTCAGATCAAAAACAGAAATTACCGGTTTATTATTTACATGGATGATCTATCTTTTGAGGAATTTGAGATAGAATATAAATATCTGAAAGCTGTGATCGAGGGCGGCCTGGAGAAAAAACCGGAAAATATCCTGATCTATGCCACGTCAAACCGGCGCCATCTGGTCCGGGAGACTTTTAGCGATAAGAATGATGTGCGTACCAATGAAGAACTCCACACCACCGATACCGTGCAGGAGAAGCTGTCCTTGGTGGCCCGTTTCGGCGTGACGATCTATTTCGGTTCGCCCACGCCAAAAGAATTTAAGGATATCGTCCGGGCGCTGGCGGCGCGTCATCATGTGGAGATGCCCGAAGAGGAACTGCTTTTGGAGGCAAATAAATGGGAGCTGTCCCACGGCGGCCTGTCCGGGCGCACGGCACAGCAGTTTATTGACTATCTGTTAGGAAAAAATTCCGTAAAGGAGATATATAATGCAATATAAGACATATGGCGTGATTGAGGTGAGCTCCTATGGGGTGAGCCTGGAAATCTATGAGATCTCACGGAAAAACGGGATCAAACAGATCGATTATATCCGTTATCCCCTGGAGCTGGGTAAGGATTCCTATGTCCACGGCAAGATCCGTCAGCCCATGACGGAGGAATTGTGCCGGCTTATTTCCGATTTTGTGGTGAAAATGAAGGGCTATCAGGTGGATGATTACAAGGCGGTGGCCACCAGCGCCATCCGGGAGGCTGTGAACTCGCGGTTGGTACTCAACCTGATCAAGCAGCGCACCGGCGTGTCGGTGCAGGTGTACAGCAATTCGGAGTTGCGGTTTATCGGTTACAAGGCTATTGCATCCAATCAGGCCGATTTTGAAAAGATTATTCAGAAAGGAACGGCCATTGTGGATGTGGGCGCGGGGAGTATTCAGGTATCCCTCTTTGACAAGGACAATCTGATCTCCACCCAGAACATCGTTTTCGGTAATCTGCGCATCCGGGAGCGTCTGGCGGCTCTGCGCAGAGAGACGAACCACTATGAGACCCTGGTATCGGAGATGATCGCCGCGGAGGTGACCAGCTACAAGAAGATACATTTGAAAGACAGAAAGATTCCCCATGTCATTTTGACGGGAGATTTTCTCTCTGACTTTCTGGCTCACAATCCCACCTCGGAGCTCAGGGATACCATGTCGAAAGACGAGTATATGGCCTGGTACGAGAAGATTGTCCATATGCCGCCTCTGGAGCTGGCGGAGAAGATGGGCATTGCCGCGGAATACGCCACGCTTCTTGTGCCTACTGCTATTCTCTACAAAATCTTTGTGGAGGAGCTGGGGGCGGAGCTGATCTGGATTCCGGGTATGGAGCTGTCCGACGGCGTGGCCTATGAGTATGCGGAGAAGAATAAGCTGATCAAGCCCTCCCATAATTTTGAGAATGATATTCTGATGGCGGCCCGTAATATCGGCAAGCGTTATGCCATCAGTAAATCCCATATCACAACCATGAACCAGGCGGCGCTGGTCATTTTTGACAGTATGAGAAAGGTGCATGGCCTGGGCAGACGCCACAGGCTGCTGCTGGAGATTGCTGTCCATCTGCATGACTGCGGAAAATATATCAGCCTGGCCCATGTGGCGGACTGTTCCTACAATATTATTATGTCCACGGAAATTATCGGTTTGTCACACAGGGAACGGCAGATCATCGCTCTGATAGTGCGGGCCAACACGCAGAAGCTGGGGCATTATGATGATGAGTACCGCATGATTGGCATCAGTGGGGAGGACTACATACTGGTGGCAAAGCTGACAGCCATCCTGCGGCTGGCCAATGCCTTGGACCGTACCCATCAGCAGAAGATCGAGGAGATCCGGGCCGTTCTGCAGGAACGCAGACTGGTGATCCGACTGACGACGAAAAAAGACTATACGTTGGAGATGGGGCTTCTGGAGGATAAAAAGGATTTCTTTGAGGAAGTATTTGATGTCAGGCCGGAGATACGTCTGAAGAAATTGGTTTAGGAGGAATAGTATGGATTGGGAAATATATAAAAAACCGGAATATTACTGGAACCGGGAGATGAGCTGGATCAGTTTTGATGAGAGGATTCTGGAGGAGGCGCGGGATCGTTCGCTGCCCCTGTTTGAAAGGCTCAAATTTCTGGCGATCACCGCCTCGAATCTGGATGAGTTTTTCATGGTTCGGGTAGCGTCCATACGGGATATGATGCAGGCCGGGATTGAGAGAAGGGATATCGCGGGGCTCATGCCTAAAGAGCAGCTCAAACAGATCGTGCCGAAATTGCAGGAACTGATGCAGGCGCAGTACCAGACATATAACCGTTCCCTGCTGCCCGCTTTGTCCGCCATCCATCTGGAGGTGATCAGCCATTACGACAGGCTGACTCCGTCCCAGGCAGAGGCCGTAGACGCCTACTTTGAGGAGCATGTATATCCGGTACTGACGCCGATGGCCATGGATTCGGCCAGGCCGTTCCCGTTGATCCAGAATAAAGCGTTGAATATCGGCCTGCTGATCCAGAAAAAAGATGCCAAAAAATCCGACGAGCTGGAATTTGCCACAGTGCAGGTTCCCTCGGTCTTGCCGAGATTTTTCGTCCTGCCCGATGAGGGCGACGACTGGCAGCGGGTGATCCTGCTGGAGGAGATTATCCGTAAGAACATCGGAAAGCTGTTTCTGGGAAATAAAGTGATCTGCGCCCATCCCTACCGGATCACCCGGGACGCGGATATGGAGATCGACGAGGACGATGCGGAGGATCTGCTGAAAGAGATCCAGCGTCAGCTTAAGAAACGTCAGTGGGGCCAGGTGATTCGAATGGAAGTGGAAGAGGGCATCCACAAAAAGCTCCTTAAAATATTAAAGGAGGAGCTGGATGTCAAGGAGGAAAATATATACCGTCTGGCCGGGCCTCTGGATCTGACATTTCTTATGAAAATGTACGGGATGCGTGGGTATGACGATTATAAAGTTCCGGGTTACACGCCTGCCGCCGTACCGGCTCTGATGAATGAGGACGATATATTTGCCAATATACGGAAAAAGGATATTCTGCTGCACCATCCCTATCAGACCTTTGATCCGGTGGTGGATTTTATCCGTCAGGCGTCTGTGGATCCCCAGGTGCTGGCGATCAAGATGACGCTGTACCGTGTCAGCGGCCACTCGCCCATCATCGCAGCCCTGGCCCAGGCGGCGGATAACGGTAAGCAGGTCACGGTACTGGTGGAGCTGAAAGCCCGTTTTGATGAGGAGAATAATATCGGCTGGGCCAAGATGCTGGAGAAGGCGGGCTGCCATGTAATCTATGGTCTGCTGGGGTTGAAAACCCACAGCAAGATTGCCCTGGTGGTGCGTAAGGAGGATGAGGGTATCCGCCGCTACGTCCATCTGGGGACAGGTAATTATAATGATTCCACGGCCAAGCTGTATACGGACTGCGGCCTTCTGACCTGTAGCGCACCCGTGGGAGAGGACGCTACGGCGGTCTTCAATATGCTCTCCGGCTACTCAGAACCCGCCAGTTGGAACCGTCTGATCGTAGCGCCGATCTGGATGAAGAAACGGTTTCTGCAGATGATCCGCAGGGAGATGGACAACGCGAAGGACGGAAAACCGGCCCACATCATTGCGAAGATGAATTCCCTGTGCGACCCGGAGATCATTGCGGCCCTGTATGCGGCTTCCGCCGCAGGGGTGAAGATCGAGCTGATCATCCGCGGTATCTGTTGCCTCAAGGTGGGTATTCCGGGTATCAGCGAGAACATTACCGTGCGTTCCATCGTAGGTAATTTCCTCGAACATGCCAGGATCTTTTATTTCTATAACAACGGCTTGGAGGATGTCTATATGGGCAGCGCGGACTGGATGCCCAGGAATCTGAACCGCCGGGTGGAAATCGTTTTCCCGGTAGAGGATCCCGAGATAAAAGCTGAAGTCATGCATATTGTGGAGATCCAGCTGGCGGATACCCTGAAAGCGCGTATTCTGCAGCCGGACTGCAGCTATGATCGGGTGGATCTGCGGGGGAAAGAAAAGCTCTGCGCCCAGGATTTCTTCTGCAGGGAAGCGCAGCATAACGCCCGCAAGCCTGATCCGCTGAAAGATAATCATATCTTTATCCCGGCGGAACCGTAAAAGACAAAGGTAAGAAACGGATAGATAACGGTGGAAAATAACCGGGGTTGGACGGACATATACAGAAAATCATCAGGTATACCGTTTAGCAGTATGCCTGATGATTTTTTAAAGAAATCCACAGATCATAGGAGATTTTTAAGTTGCCTCGTCCCACGCCCAGATCAATATCCGGTTTATTGGATCCATGGAAGTCGGAGCCGCCGGTGATGGACAGGCCGTATTTGCGTGCCAGGGCTTTGATGTGAGTTTCGTCATACCAGCGGTAGGTGGAGTAGATGGCTTCCACACCGTCCAGGCCGTAGTCTTTCAGCCTGGATACCAGTGTATCCAGATCTTCGTCGGACAGATGATACAGTACCGGGTGGGCCAGCACGGCCAGACCGCCGTTTTCCCGGATCAGTTCCACAGCCTGAAAGGGCGTGACCTTTTCACGCGGCACGAAGCAGGGAGCGGCGTCGCCTACATAGCGGGCAAAGGCTTCTTTTGTGCTTTTGGCATATTTTCGATCGACCAGATAGCGGGCGAAATTGGCTCTCGTCCAGGTGCTGTCTGGGAAAGCCTCCTGCATTTTTTCATAGGTGATAGCAATGCCGCAGTCAGCCATGCGCCGGATCATTTTCCGGTTGCGCAGGTCGCGGGAGTCCTGAAATTCCCTTAGTTTTCTCAAAAACCGGGCATCCTTCCAGTCGATACCCAATCCCAGTACATGGATATCTTTTTCCATGTAATTGGTGGAAAATTCGATGCCGGGAATGACCTCGATCCCCTGGGTCTTACCAGCTGCCATAGCCTCGTCGATGCCCAGGACCGTGTCGTGATCCGTCAGGGCGAAAGCTTTCAGCCCCTTTTCTTTTGCGTAGGCTGCCAGCTTTGTCGGCGTGTAAGTGCCGTCGGAAAAGCAGGAATGGACGTGCAGATCGGTTAATTCTTTCATGAACAGTAATTCCTCCGTTTATGCCGCACAGAAAAGGGAAGTCCGGCATTTTCGACAGATGCATTAAAAAAATGCGTATTGCGGTTGATGTGTTTGAACCAGGCTGGAAAAGCGTGTATCGGCCTGCTTTTTAATGTGACATCTACACGAATCTGTCATGTGGCCATATTGTACCTCTATTGATTTTCAGATATAATTGTATCATTTAAATAGTACATAAACAATGATAATTTGGCTGGGGCTGTCCGTCTGGATGTGTTTAGTGGAAATCCCCATGCTCTGGCTTTATACAGGAATGCCGGATATGAAAAGGTGGGATTGGCGGAAAGGACGGTTTTATCTGATGGAGAAAGGCTTAAAGGCGATATAGACAATTTGTTTCCGAGGGGAATCCTGAAATATGGGACGTGTTGCTTATGGCAGAGGAGGAAGGATATGGCGGGCAGCTGCGTGTTCAAAAGTCCGGTGGGGCTGTTGAAAATCAGTGAAGAGAATGAGAAAATTACGGGTCTGTCTGTTGTAGAGGATGCAGAGTATATGGCAGAAGCGCAGGACATGAAGCGTCACTCAGTGGTGTTGTATGAGGCATACAGGCAGCTCGGGGAATATTTCGCGGGAAAGAGGAAAGTGTTCGATCTGCCGACAGATTGCGGTGGGACGGCTTTCCAGCGGCAGGTGTGGCGGGAACTGCAAAAGATACCCTATGGGGAAACCAGGTGCTATCAGGAGATTGCCGCAGGGATTGGAAATCCTGCGGCCGTCCGCGCGGTGGGGCAGGCAAATGGCAGGAATCCGGTCATGATCATAATCCCCTGCCACAGAGTGATCCGGAAAAGCGGAGATATTGCCGGATTTGCCTATGGTATAGAAGTAAAGCGATATTTGTTGGAGCTGGAGAGGAATGCCTGCGGCAGATAAGGAGAACAGACATGGTTTTTGAACTGAAAGAAACAAAAAAAGCTGCCCCGTTGTTTGAGGGATGGCAGGAGACGATGATCTGGTCCTGTCTGCAAAAGGTGATGGGGAGTATCTATGTCGATTCTCCGGAAAATCCTGCGTCCGCCATGGCTTTATTGGGAGATTTCTGCTTCTTTGCAGGGAAGCCCGACAGACGGCTCGTCTTATATGAGCCGGAGCATTCCCGGAGGGATTTTCTGATCATGGTACCGCAGGATGAGAAGTGGGCCCGGCTGATCAGGGAATGCTATGGGGAGCAGGTCAGGGAAACCGTTCGATATGCGATAAAGAAAGAGCCGGATGTGTTTGACGTGGAGCGTCTGCGGGCCGCGGTGGATGGGCTTGCCGACGGGTATATGCTGCGGATGATGGACGAGGAGCTGTTCTGGCGCTGTAAGGAGATCCCCTGGTGTAAGGACTGGGTAGCCTTGTATGGGGATTATGCCATGTACCGCGAATATGGGCTTGGCGCGGTGATATTGAAGGATGGGGAGCCTGTGTCCGGTGCGTCTTCCTATTCCGGTTATACAGGCGGTATTGAGATTGAGATTGATACCCGGGAGGACTGCCGCAGACAGGGGCTGGCCTATGTCTGCGGGGCGAAGCTGATTCTGGAATGCCTGGAGCGGGGATGGTATCCCAGTTGGGACGCGCAGAATATGTGGTCGGTGGGGCTAGCCAGGAAGCTGGGATATCATTTTGACCGTGAGTATACGGTTTTTATATGTTTGTAAAGTGTCCGGCATGCCGTTACCCTGACTGCCTGTGGAAACACAGACAACGCAGGGCAGGCGGGAGCATCTGTATCGCAGGCAGAGGACGATACAGAGTCTGCTGTCGCAGAAAGTGACGCAGAAGAAAGCGAAAGCATGGAGGGGAATACAGAAAGCAACGACATAGAGCAGGCTCCCACTGAAAGCGCAACGGAACAACAGACGGAATCTTATATAGAAATCAAGATTCGGAAACAGAAATGTACTTTCGAGTCTTTTTTATTCCGAAATTGGAATAATATTATTCCTATATGATTAATATTATTCCGAAAATGGAGTATACTGTTTTGGAAAGCGAGGTGTACTCTTTATGTATATGACAGTAAAACAGGCCGCAG
>CAJUQO010000031.1 GCA_910588295.1 uncultured Lachnospiraceae bacterium
TCACGTAAATATCCGCCACATTAAAGATCGGGAAATCAATCAGGCAGAAATAGATAAAATCCACTACATAATGATGAATGATCCTGTCGATCATATTGCCGATAGCTCCGGCGGCCAGAGCTACAGTGATCAGCCGCATGGGAAACATTCGATGAGATACGGGCATACGCACCCAGAAAAATATGGCGGCGATCAGAAATATTACCGCAAGGACTAGGGATATCCATTGCTGGTTTTGAAATATGCCAAAAGCGGCTCCCCGGTTTTCCAGATACTCCAGACGCAACACGCCGGAAATCAGGTCAATCCCCGCGGAATCTTTGAGGTGAGTGATGGCCATGGCTTTTGTCCACTGATCCAGGCAGACCATCAGAATAAGCACTGGAATTCCCCACAGCCCATGCAGTTTATTTTGTTTGCCCATAATTCTTTCTCCTGGTTTGTATAGCTTTATTTTCTATATGGCTTCTGCCAGCGATTATTTGCGTCTTGTACCGGCACAGGCAGAACTGTCCCTGTCGCCAATATAGCGAATAGCGGCAAGGATTTCCTCATCGGTTACTGTATCGTCTATGACAGCATTGCCTATCCTGTCCAGGAGAATAAAGCGCACTCTTCCATTGGCAGCCTTCTTATCTAATTTTGTGGCTTCCAGAACTTTTTCGGCCGACAGCTCCTCCACACGGTTTGGCAGACCATAGATACGGTTCATTTCCTCTATCCATGCGAGATCCTTTTGTTCCAGAAGACCGCGCTGCACAGACAACCACGCAGCGGCCACGGTACCTACACCAACACAATGGCCGTGGGGAAGGGAAAAATCCTTAAGCTTTTCCACGGCATGGCCGATGGTGTGTCCAAGATTCAGAATTGCCCGTTCTCCCTGCTCTTTGGGATCACGTTCCACTACACCGGATTTTACTTTGCAGCACTCCCGAATCATGTAGGCCAGTGTTTCGGGCCGACGCTCCATTATTGCGCTGCGCTGCTCATCCAGCCAGCGATATAGAGCAGCGTTTCGGATCAGACCGGTTTTTAACACTTCCCCCATACCACAGGAAAAAAGAACGTCATCCAGGGTCGACAGGGTAGACATATTCATGTAGACCATTCGCGGCTGATGGAACGCACCGATCATATTTTTAAATTGGCGGAAATCCACACCTGTTTTACCGCCCACACTACTGTCCACCTGGGCCAACAGCGTGGTGGGTACCTGAATAAAATCAATCCCCCGCAGATAAGTGGCAGCCGCATAACCCGTGAGATCTCCTACTACGCCGCCGCCCAGGGCTACGAGAATATCTTTCCTGGAATATTTTTTCTCAATCAAAAAATAATACAATTCATTTACCGTATCTAGATTTTTCTGTTCTTCCCCGGCGGGAAAAACAAAAAGATCCGCGTGGATATCTTCCGGTAAGGCGGACAGCAAGGATTCGGCATACAATTTTTCCACATGGGAGTCTGTGACCACACAGACTTTTGCACAGGATAGATGTAAGTCGGCTATATGGCCGGCCAGTGAAGCAAAATCCGCAGCCCACACGATCGGGTAATCAAAGGCATGTTCTCTTGTTACACGCAATATTGTTTCCATTTTTTTCTCCCGGTTTTATTATATATACCGCAGCAGATCAATCCACTGCTTTCCCTTTTTACTCTGGTTTCGTACACCCATATAGCGACATTTACCCACACCCCGTATGGAGATCCGATCCCCTTCCTGTAATGTATAGCCATTGGAAAGAATCTGTCTGCCGTTGACATATACGGATCCGCTCTCGATATAAGGTACTGCCTTGCTTCTGGACAGGCCAAACGCAAGGGCAGCTACGCAATCCAACCGCAGGGAACTGACGGTTCCGGATATTTCTTTATATTTAGGCGCCGGTATGGATTCCGGATGTTCTAAAGCTGTTTTTACAGACGTATGGCGTACACAGTTGATCTCATTCAAAATAACGGAGGTCATTTTCCGTACACAAAAAACATAAGCTTGTGTACCGTCTATGAGGATATCGCCCAGACAGGAACGCTCAATACCTATATGCATCAGAGCGCCCAGATAATCCCTGTGTGTCAGGGATTCGGCATATTTCTCCTGCAAAGGCGTGATGGACACGCAGTCTATCGGGAAATCCGCCTCAAAGATAAGAGCATCAGGTAGGAAGGCTGCCATCTGACGCTCTGCTGCTTCGTATCCGCCGGAAAGCATGAGACGTACTCCCAGGCTTTCTATGGGCAGACACTGTAAAATATGAAGTTCATGTAGACTAAGAAAATCGGAATATACCATCATGTTCCGGCTGTACGCCCTGTCAGCCAGATCTGTGAGATGGCGTTTTGTAACTTCATCTGTATTCATAATCAATAACTCATACGGGCAGCGGGCATCTCCGCACCATTATCCATAACCTGCTGGAAATCACCGGAAATATCCACATTGGCAGGAGCCATAATAAAGATATAGTTGGATGCCTTTTGCAGAGTCCCGCCCACGGCATAGCATGCGCCGCAGCAGAAATCAAAAATCCTCTGGGCCATGTCCACATCGACACCTTCCAAATTCAAAAATACGGTACAGCCTGCAAGAAGAGTATCCGCAATCTCCTGTGTATCATCCATCCCCTTCGGTTTAATTCCACATACCTCCATATTAGGCAGATTGGAACGTCCTGTCATTGGTGTTATTTTAGAACTGTTCCTGGGCTTAGCCGCGGATTTACTTTTGGACGATGCAGCCGACTTTGCGGGTTCTTTTATTGTCCGTGCTGCCGCGGGCTTCTTTGGCGCCAGATCGTCGTCAAAATCCTCATCATCGTCCAGTTTTTTAAAGAAACGTTTCCTGGGCTTTACATCCTCCTGAATATCATCTTCTTCATCAAAGAATTCATCATCATCATAATCATCATTGAGTTTTACTGCATTTAAGAATTTGTCGAATATACCCATCCTACTCTCCCATCTCTACTTACTGTCCTGCCGCGTAATCACGTTCTCCGAATATCCCGGTGCCCACACGGACCATTGTGGAACCTTCCTCTATAGCTACTTCATAGTCGTTCGTCATACCCATACTTAAAACGCGCATGCAGACATTATTGACGTTTTTGGCGGCAATGTCAACACTTAATTTTTTTAAATTGGAAAATATGGGTCGATTGTCTTCCGGATCGTCCACAAAAGGGGCTATTGTCATCAGTCCCTCAACTTTTAGATTGGGGAGAGCCGCAATATCTTCCACCACATGGATGGTTTCTTCCGGTGCTACCCCGAATTTTGTATTTTCTCCGGCCACATTAACCTCCACAAGAATGGACGCCGTGCAGCCTTTCTTAACAGCTTCTTTGCTGATAGCCTCGGCCAGATGCAAAGAATCCACGGAATGAATCAGACAGGTCTTGTCCACCACCGCGCGGACTTTGTTGGTCTGCAGATGGCCGATCAGATGCCAGCGGATATCTTCCGGAAGGAGTTCCCTTTTCCGGATCAGCTCCTGTACTTTGTTTTCCCCGAAATCCCTCTGTCCGACGTCATAAGCTTCCTCGATCATGGTTTCCGGCTTTGTCTTACTGACAGCGATCAGGGTTACCTCCTCTCGTTCACGGCCGGCTCTTTGGCAGGCAGCGGAAATTCTGCTTTCCACTGCCTTCAAATTCTCAGCAACCATACTTATCTCCTTTAAAATAATATTTCATCTTCCTGTACGGTACGGCTGTCCAGCACAATGTTATCGTACAACGACAACCCATAGGAAGTACCTGTGGCCACGATACAGTATTCCTCATTTTGATCAATAATTTCTATTTTACGGAATACGGCATAGCCTTTGTTTACGCAGTACACTCCTTCCAACTGAGCGATATCTTTCACCGTGAAGGTCTGATTAGAGTCTTCCATGAGCAGGATGTCTCCATCCGCAAACTCCTGCGTATCTACATAATAATGTTCTTCATCACTCTCGTAAATTGTGGCGTTGATAAATTCCGTGGATGTATTCCCCTCTTTATCGGTCACTCTTTTGAGAAATCCAATATCCGAACTGTTTTCCACATTCACGGCGAATTTCTTAGAAATCATGTAGAAATCCTTTGAGACTACCGAGGAAACCGGTATTTTTAGTCCAGTCTCTGAATTGGTCACCAGTTCTATATCCAGAAAACGTTCTGTGACGAACCGGATCATGCCGGCGCTGAACGTGATCATGGCATAAATACCGTCCGATTTAGTAAGCAGCTTCAGCTCACCGTTCATGGACGAATCATCCTTCAAAAATTTAACCTTGATAGTATCCCGGCCCTCCAGACGGGAAGCCTGGGAGGATGTAAGCTGGATCAATATAGACCAGATGTCGCTGTCGATCAGCTTGTACACCGGAGCCCCAGCTGTTACTTTCTCCGCGGTTTTGAGGTTTTTGTATTGATAGGATGAACGATCAAAATCTGCTGATGTGACATTCTGTTCTGTCACACTCTCATACCCATCCTCAGAATAGACGACCACGCCATTTTCAGGTGACTGATAAACAGTCCCCTGTCCTGAAAGCGCAGCCGTACCCCCGCCCTCCAGACCGGCATAGTTTAAAATACTGCCGGACAGGGCATATTTAAAGGTATAAACATCATTAAAATGAGCCGGATCAAAGGAATTGGCAAATTGTGCCATCAGGGATCTCACGCCATTTAAGGACTCTTCTGACAACTTTGTTTGTCCGGTAGTTTTGGGAGGCGTCTGGTTCAGGGAATAGACAGCCCCGGCTTTACGCACCTTCCGGCCTTCCAGAGCATAATAATTGACATAGCCCTCATTATTAGCCGTGATCAGCGTTTCATTCCGTATAGCAATGGCCGTGTAGGTCTGATTCCGGGCCAGCGGCCCCGCTGTCACCTGACAGGTGGAGATATGCGTGGTCGTGGCATATATAAAAATGCATATGATTATATAGACCAGAATAGCTCCGAACAGGATAATACCGATATTCAGAGTGAAAGGAGAACGCCGTCTCTCCTTCTCGTGCTTTTCGCCTGATCGCAATACAAAATCTCCTTACCATAAATATACCTGTGATTTTAACATTTTTGTAATATTATTACAAGGAGAAATTCAAATTTTTTCATACCAATGTATAAAACTGGAAAAAAAGCGCATCCTAAAAGAAAATTCTATCAGGAGGACTAATCATGAATTTAAAAGGTTTGGATTACACTGCATTGACAATTGCAATTATCGGGGCCATCAATTGGGGCTTGATCGGCTTTTTCAGTTTTGATCTGGTAGCATGGATCTGTGGCAATATGTCTTGGCTCTCCCGTGTCATTTATGCCCTTGTGGGGCTGAGCGGCCTGTATATCATAAGTCTTTACGGCCGTGTGGGCGGCATGTCCGCCCAGCACCAGGCATAAAAGTGTACAGAAAAAAGTGCCGGCGGCGCGTTTCTTTGCGTCCAAGTACACAGAAAAGCTGCCACCGGCAGCTTTTCTGTATTCTATCGCAATTCATCAGCATTCAATATGGATTTTATCAGCAATGGTTTCCGGAATCTCATGTCTGTCCAGAGATACACTCAAAATAAATGTCAGATCAAAAATCTTTCCAATCTTATCCAGTTCCTGGATGGTGGCTGTAATATCCTTGCCCTCCAGATGGGAAACCTTCAAAAAACTGTCAAAATACATCTGTTCAAGATCATGATCCTGAGAAATGATGCCCAATATAAACCCAATAAATTCATCAGAATTTCTGAGGCCGAAGCTTGAGGCATCAATCAGACGGATCTTATTATTCAGCTCCAACATGTGTTTGGAACTCTTGTCAATATATACGATATTACCGTTAGCCGTCTTAATTGAAGTGTTGGCCCTGTCCAAAAGCTGCTTAGTCTTTCCTTTCCCTTTGTTGCCGATAATCATTTGAACCATAGCAGTTTCCTCCTTAGATACTTATGTAACAACCACATATGTGCTGTTCCAATGCTTATTAAAATTATAGGATATTTGTCACATAATTACAATCTTTTTTTCTGGTTTCCCATAAAATTTATGAATTAATGTAACAGTTCAGACAAACGGCCCTGTTACCTGCCAAAAGCCATTGAAAATCGCTGTGCGACGGGTGCCTGAACGTTACGAGTTTATTTGAGACAAAAGTTGATTCATATCATAGTAGAGATTGTCTTTAGTGATGGCGCGCATTACAATAGAGATATACGGTTCACCGTATTTGTTCTGGCTTAAAATGGCCAGGCAATTGCCGGCCTGGCTGGTCGTTCCTGTCTTACCCCCCAGAACGATTACGCCGCTTGGCATCGGTTCTTCACCGGTTAGATAATGATCCGTAGAATCCAGGTAAATATTTACGGTTTTATTGTTCCGGGAAAGAGTAACGGTATAATTCGGAAGCTGCATGGTATCAACGAAATATTCAT
This sequence comes from uncultured Lachnospiraceae bacterium, assembly GCA_910588295.1. Classification (GTDB taxonomy): domain Bacteria; phylum Bacillota; class Clostridia; order Lachnospirales; family Lachnospiraceae; genus UBA11957. The sequence goes on from CAJUQO010000031.1 coordinate 6,428, forward strand.
ATTTCAGAGCCTCATTCAACATCAAATAGATATCATATACGGTTGTATAATGATTTTTATTGTGCAGGCCGTGTGGATTGACATAATGAGTTCCTGTAGCTCCGATCGCGAGAGCTTCCTCATTCATCATTTCTACGTATCTGTCAATGGAACCGCCTATATGGCGGGCAATAGCCATAGCACAGTCATTGCCTGAATAGACTAAGAGTCCGTGAAACAGTTCGTCCATGCTGATCCTGTCCCCCACTTTCAATCCGGCCACCTGGGAACCGGATTCCAGCTTCAGATCCTCTTCTGTGATTGTTACGATATCATCCATATTACCGTATTTGATTGCCACGATGGATGTTAATATTTTTGTAACGCTGGCGGGATACACTCTATCAAAGATTCCTTTGCCGAAGAGTATTTGTCTGTTTCCCACATCAAAAAGGGCACCAAATTCCCCCTCATGGATGCTGAGCTCCGTATTTTCCGTATCTCCGTCGGAGACGCACAGTTCGGCTGCAAAGGGGGTAAAACGCATTACCTCAGCCGGATCTCCCGCCGTATCTTTATTGATTTGATCCGCATAGGCATACGTCAGATCAAGGTTGCGCCCCTTTTGCAGATACAGGCTGGCTAGAATACAGACCATCACAAAGATGGTCATAAGTACCAGCGAGGCGAATACCCGAATCAGAATTTTCCGGCGATGCATTTTGCGGTTCTTCTTTTTTGTGTTCTTTTTATGGGGTGTTTCTATAGATTTCACGCCAGTCCAAATCTCCTCTTTCCAATGATTTAATCAGCATTTCTGCCGTAGCCAGGTTGGTGGCCAGGGGAATGCTGTATAGGTCGCACTGCTTAAACAATGTATAAACATCCCGGTCATCCCTGAGAGACACGGACGGTTCTTTAAATACAATCAGCATATCCAGCTGCGATTGCTCAATAAAAAGAGCCATCTGCTGATCTCCGCCGATCTCTCCCGCCAGAAACTTGTATACAGACAGATTTGCAGCGCGCTCAATGCTTCGGCCCGAAGTCCCTGTAGCATATAGCCGATGATTCATGAGAATGCCGCGGTAGGCAATGCAGAAATCCTCCAGCAGCCCTTTTTTTGTATTATCTGCGATAAATCCTATATTCAAGCTTTCTCACCTCCTGGATAAGTTCGATTCTGCAGTCCTACATTTAATATAAAACCTACTCCGATATACAGACTGACGATAGAAGTAAGGCCATAGCTTACAAAAGGCAAAGGCGTTCCTGTATTGGGGAATAGTCCCGTGGCCACACAGATATTGATAAAGCTCTGCAGGGCGATCACAGAACCGACGCCGCAACAAATGAGTGTGCCGGAAAGATCTTTTGCCTTCCGGCTCGTCAAAATGCATTCGATACTGATTAGAAATTCCAGTATGATCAGGGCGGCGCCCCCTATAAATCCAAGTTCCTCCCCGGCAACGGCAAAAATAAAGTCTGTCTGAATCTGAGAAACAAAATTACCGTTATTGGCGCTGACCTCATTGTTTTTCAACCCCTTGCCTTTAAGCTGTCCTGAGCCAATGGCAATGATGGAATTCTCCTGCTGTGTGTTGTCCTGCTCGTATTCTTCATCATCCGGATAGAAAAAAGCCATAACCCTGTCCTTTTGATAGTCTTTTATGATCGGCAGGTCTGTCTGTGTGACCAGAACCAGATATATGATCAGAAGGGGTATCACCACTAAAAATGTTCCGCCAATAATTTTATAGCTCAGTCCGGCCACATATATCAGAAGACAAAAGACGGCTATCAGCGTGATCGTATTTTTAAGATCCGGCTGTATCAGCACCAGCGTTAACGGCAGAGCCAGCAGAACAAGGGACATAAATATAGTCTTTATCGTGTTCAAGTCGTTTTCGTGATCCATCAGAAACCGGGCAAAAAACAAAATCAGCATGATTTTGGCGGGCTCTGTAGGCTGAAACTGGAAACCGAAGATATTCAGCCACCGCGTTGCCCCTCCGGTGGTCTTGCCTGCCAGGCGGACAAATAAAAGCAACACAATATTGAAGGTATAGATCAGCCAGTAAAAATTCAATACCCAGCTATAATCGATCAGAGACACAATGATCATAGCTGTGATTCCTAGTGCTACGCCGAATATCTGACGATTTTGTAAAGATTCCTGGGCACTGCCGACTAAAGCTATGCCTGTTATGCTGATGATGAGCAGCCAGAGAACAAGCCGGAAATTATAGTTTTTTAAACGATATAGTCTTAGCATACGTACACCTTATTTCTATAAATCAAGAAATTTTCATTTCACATATGGAACCTCTGCGCCGCCTCTTTTAACGGCAGATAGGCCGTAATAACCGGTGGCTTCTGGGAAACCTGAAATTCGACATGCTCCTGATCCACGGATATGTAACGGGACACGGAGCTGATAATATCCTTCTTCAGCATTTTCAGAAGATCCGGAGAACAACCCATACGGTCCGACAGAATCAGTATCTTTAAACGGTCTTTGGCAACGTGACAGGATTTTTTTCCGCGAAAAAACATCGCACAAGCACCTCCGATACTTTTATTTTCTGAACAGACGGTTCCAGAAACGTTTTTTGCCCTGGATATCCAGATAGGGAACCTCCTCTCCCATCAGCCTGCGGCTGATATTCTGAAATGCGCGGCCGCTCAGAGAATCCTGTCCGGCCACCGTTTCACCTCGGTTTGTGGATATTACGATATCCTCATCATCAGGTACAACCCCGATCATGGGGATTGCCAGGATCTCCTCCACATCCTCCACGGACATCATATCTCCGTTTTTAACCATATCGGGACGGATACGGTTGATAATGATATGGATTCTTGTCATTTCATTTGCTTCCAAAAGGCCGATGATCCGATCGGCGTCGCGAATGGCAGAAACCTCCGGCGTGGTCACTACCAGAGCCCGGTCGGCCCCGGCAATGGCATTTTTAAATCCTTGTTCAATACCGGCAGGGCAGTCCAGGAGCACATAATCAAATTCTTTGCGCAGGTCGTCGCAAAGTTTTACCATCTGCTCCGGCTCCACCGATGATTTATCCCTGGTCTGGGCCGCGGGAAGAAGAAACAGATTGGTATAACGTTTGTCCCGGATCAGAGCCTGCTTTAACCGGCAGTTTCCTTCGATTACGTCTACCAGATTGTAGACGATCCGATTCTCCAGGCCGATAACCACATCCAGATTACGCAGACCGATATCCGTGTCCACCATGACCGTTTTTTTGTCCGCCATAGCCAGACCGGCGCCCAGATTCGCTGCGGTGGTCGTCTTGCCGACCCCACCTTTTCCTGATGTAATGACGATTACCTCACTCATAAAACAACCTCCTCTTTTATACGCTGTCTTCTGTACATTCTGCATTAATCCTGCTGGTCATTAGAAGCGTCGCTGATGGTCGCTTTACCTGTAAGTATTTCTTCTTCTTTTTTCAGCTTAAAGTAATAATTAAATACGTCCTTGGCAATCATAGCGGCATTCGTCGAGGAATAACCATGGGCAACACGGACGCATATTGCCATCTGCGGATCATCAAAGGGCGCATATCCGATAAATACGCCGTGGGGAGAACGGTTTTTGCTCTCCTGTGCTGTTCCCGTTTTTCCGGCCACTTTCACACCCAGATCGTCATAATACTTTTTGTTGGCAATCACCTGGCGCATGCCTTCATGGACGATATTCCACACATTTGAGTCCACTTCCAGGAGACTCTCCACTTCTGCGGCATAATCCTCCAGCAAGTTTCCCTCCGAATCGGTTGACTTATCCAGGATGGTCATTTTATAGCTTACACCGCCGTTGGCTAAAGTGGACACATAGCGGGCCAGTTGTGAAGTTGTATAGTTGTGGGTTCCCTGCCCGATAGCGGAAGGGATCGGCATACTGTTGGAAATCTGGGGATCACTCTCGGAGATTTCAATGCCGGAATTCTTGTCCAGATTGAATACTTTACAGTATTTCTGGATCATATCCATGGCTTGTACCTCGCTGAATATTCCCTTGTTGTTGGTACCCATCTGGTAGGCGGCATCACAGAAGAACACATTGCAGGATTCTTTGATGGCCTCAACCATATTCAGATCCCCATGTCCCCAGCGGTTCCAGCATCGTAAGGGGGAACCGGTGATCTTATCAAATGTACCGGTACAGTCTATATCGGTATCTTCGGTTAGTATACCTTCGGTCAGGGCGCCCACTGCCGTGATGGGTTTGAAAGTAGAACCCGGCGCTGTCTTCTGCTGAGTAGCTTTATTATAAAAAGGCTCCGACAGATCCTCCAGCAATTGATTATAATAATCGGCATCCATAGTATTGGCCAGCCGGTTGTTATCATAACCCGGATATGAAACCACCGCCAGAAATTCGCCGGAATCCGGATCCGTAATCACAGCCGAACCGGAGCAGGGATCAAGTGCCAGCTGTGCCGGTGTAATCTCAAGATTTGTGATTTTTTCACGCATAAAGCTGTAGGCCGACATGTCGCCCGACGAGAGCCGGTTATAAGTTTCCCTGTCTTCTTTCAGGATACCCTGGTCGTACAGAGTCATACACAGCTCCGATGGCATAATCTTATCGTCCAGCAACAGATATTTATAAATCAGCTTTGAAAACCCGCTGTCTGACCTCAAATAATCCTGGACATAAGCGGATAATGCGGCAAGAATCTCATCTGTAGCCAGGTAGTCCGTATTTTCCGCAATGATAGAAACATCCACCCAGCTCTGGCTGACGGCATAGCTCAGATACTCATAGAGGGAGATTTTCTCTTCTGTGGTCCAGGCCTTATACATGTCATCAGATTTATCGATGGCGCTGCTTATCAATATGCCCGTATCCACCAGCATCTCATTAACGATATAACTCTGATAGGCTTTATACTTGTTGGAAAGCTTCTTATAGGGGGTCTGTTCCTCCCCGCTCAGCTGATCACCCAGTTTTTTGAAGATGCTTCCCTGTTCGTCCTCAAAAATGCCGTTGATCTTTTTCTCCTTATCGCTGGCATCTGCCGCGGTAAAATGACGGTAATCTACAATATTGTTATTGATCAGCGAAAAATAAGCATCATAAATCGCGATGGGAATAGATGAGGTATCTGTATCATCACCGATATTAAATTCCTTGATATTCTGCAGATTAGAAAGCAGGATACCGGCAATCCTCTGCTCTAGGATATGGTAAGTGGATATTTGAAGCTCAGTATCAATGGTGAGATATACATCGTTACCCTGGACAGGGGCCACCCGGGATTCCTCATCAATCTCCAGAACTTTGCCCAGATTATCCACAGAAACTGTCTCTTTGCCGTCTGTACCCTGGAGAACAGTTTCCATCTGCTGTTCAATACCGGATTTACCTATGATAGAGGTAGAATTATATTTGTCACTCTCCTCTTTAAGCTCCTCTAATTCTTCCGTAGACGCTTTTCCGGTATAGCCGATGATAGAGGCAAAATAAATACTGTCATTATAAACCCTTTTGGAATCCTCCACCACATCCACCCCTTGCAGGGTAGCCTGGCTTTCCATGACCGCCGCCACAGTTTTTTGCGAGACATCCGTGGCAATAGTAACCGGAAGATATTTCTGGTAACTAGTGGTAAAAAGCTGGTAACGGATACAGGCAATTTTCAGGATTTCTTCTTTTGACAGCTCGGCTGGAAGGCCGGCCTCTGCCAGCTCTTCCTCCGTATAAGGCTTTTTGCTGGTATCGGGTTTGCCGTCAGGCTGAATCATAAAGGAATTGCTGAGGCTGCTGCCCACCAGCCCCTTCATCAGCTCTTCCGCTGTTGCCTCCGCCTGCTGGGGCGTCATATCCTCGATCTTCTGCTTGCCGTAAACGTCGGCCTTGAAACGGGACAGGGTGACTCCCTCCACACTGTATTTGTAATTTCCGTGCTCATCTAGCGTTATATGGAAATCCGTATTGATGGTATCGCCGTTTTCTTCAATGATCTGGATCAGCCGGTATATTTCACTATTCAGGCTCAGATTTTTGCTGCGGGTGGAGCTGTATGAGCCGTTATCCTCCAATGTAACGGAATATGACAATACATTATAGGCCAGAAGCTTGCCATTGCGGTCAAAAATATTACCGCGGGTGCTTTTTATTCCCCTTTCTTTGGTGGTCTGTATGGAAAAACGGTTTGCATACGTCGCCCCGTTTATAATCTGCAGATTATAAAGCTTATGAATCAAAATACCTGCCAGACAAACGAAAAAAAGAATCAGAATGGTAGTTCGTTTCAGTGCGATTTTTTTGAAAAAGTGTTTTATTTTTTTAGCCATGGTAATCTTTGACCTTCCCTTTCGTTTCCTGTTGCCAGATTGTTGATCCGGTAATAGATCCGGTACAGAATCAGTGTTACTAAGGTCGTGTAGACCACTTCAGGGATCATAATGTGCCACACATAATAGAATATCCGCGTTCGTCCCCGCAGCAGGAACTGAAATCCATAAACCACCAGTCCGTATGCCAGATCGCTTATGGCTACCAGCACCATGGGCACTTTCACATCATCGTCATAGTAAACCTTGCAGAGCATACCGTTCAGGAAACCGATATACATATATATAAGAGCATAAAAACCCAGAAGATCGCCGTAAAAAATATCGATCATCAGGCCGGAAAAAAATCCGGTGAAAAGTCCTGCTTTTTTTCCCCGCATAAAGCCATTAGACACTGTCAGAATCAGCAGAAGGTTTGGCACCACCGAAGCGACAGAAATCGACGGGAACAGCGTGGTCTGCAGAAGAAAGGTTATGAATATTTCAAGGGCTATCACTACATTTTGAATCATTTCTCATCTCCAGTTTTCTTTAATTCCTTGATGACCAGCACCTCCTGCAGATGCCGGAAATCCACTACAGGAATCAGATAACCGTATTTTGTCAGATTGTTGGAATCGTAATTTACCTCGCTAATATAGCCGATCAGGATTCCCTTTAAAAACTTATCACTGATATTGGAGGTAACGATCTTGTCTCCCACGATAACCCGGTCATCAATGTCACTGAGCTGGATGAAATTCAGCTTGCCGTCCTCAATCAGCGTCAGATCACCCGTCACCAGACAGCTGTCCAAGGTAGAGGATACCATGGCGCTGACATTACTGGCATCGTCAATGATCGAACGGACGGTGGCCCAGTCCGGGCCGGCCTCGGTGACAATACCGCAGAGCCCGCCCCCGGCAAGCACATTCATATCCACTTCAACGCCGTCCCGGGTACCTTTATCTATCGTAAAAGTGTTGTACCAGTTCCCAGGATCTTTGGATATGACAGAGGCAGCCACTTTATCATATTCCGCATAGTCCATGTCCAGGGAATACAGGCTTTCAAATCTCTCCAGCTTGTCCTGATCCTGTAAAAGCAGGTTGTTCTGCTCGGTTAGGGAGTCTACTTTCTGCTGCAGCTCCTCGTTTTTCTGCTGCAGGGCACGGATATCCTCAAAAACGCGGCCCTGGTTATACAGCCAGCTTCCGATATTATTGATCCCTTTCTGAAAAGGAACCACGGCATAACCGGCCACAGACTGGACAGAATCCAGAGGCAGCCGGGCCGTATAGGCAAAAAGAATCAGGACAATACAGAAAATGGTCATGATCACCAGTATATTTTTACTCTTAAAAGACAGTTTTTTCTTATTTTTCATAAATGATAGATTTCCCCACTAAAAATAGCGCTGTTTTTTTCGTTTCTGCTTTTTTGCCGGAAAAGCCCAGGCTTTTCTCAGGTCATGGGACAGCAGGATCTCCCTGAGCCCATGGATTGTACCCTCATCGGAGAACTGGGAAACCACCACCGGACAATCCAGTTCGTCGGCCAGGTACCGGTCGATGCCGGGCAGGGCCGATGTCCCTCCCATGAGATGGAAACCTTCCTTCTGGACATATTCCCGAACCTGGGGCGGCGTCCGTTCCATGACAGTGCGGATTTCGTCAGCAATCCGGGCCATTGTACGGCGGCAGGCTTCGCTGACCACCCCCTCTGTCACAGGGATCTCTTTGGGAAGCCCTGTAACGGAACTGATGCCGATAGCTTTCCTTGCTTTTTTCCGATCCTGTCCCAGATCGGCCATAGAAGTTTTTAAACGGATGGCTGTGCGGTGCCCGATAAAGAGCTGCTGCTTACGGCGCACATCATCCATGATGGCCTGATCTAAGGTACAGCCACCCAGGGGACAGACGCGGCTTAAAATCACCCGGGCATCCGCGATTACGGATATTTCCGTGCTCTGAGCTCCGATATTAACAATCATCTCACCTTTGGTAGTTTTGATGGAAATCCCCAGCGCCACCGCGTCCGCAATGGGGCGATGGACAAGATACACTTTACTTTTGCGCAGCTCACCGCTCCTGGCCAGAGAATGGTAGGCCCTTTTTTCAATTTCGGTCATATCGGTTGGTACGGTAAAAAACAGCAGCGGATCTCTGCCGACGAACCTGCCTGTTTTTTTTAGAAGTGTATAGAGAATAATCTCCAGATGTGTGATATCTGCAATCATGCCGTCTGCCATAGGCGTGGATACACGGATATTATCCGGCGTTTTTTCGTACATTTCATAAGCCTCATTGCCTGCGGCCAGGTACGAGTTTTTATCTATGACAGCAATCATATTTTTTTCTTTGACAATCGTATCCCGTTTCGCAGCGTAGATTTTTACTACATCGCTGCCCAGGTCTATGCCATATTCCTGCCGAAATATCATGTGAATCCTTTCAAAATTTAGTCAGGCCAAGTAGCCGGCCTCCCGAAAACTGACATATCGATGATCACCGATCACGATATGATCCAGTAAATGTAATCCAATAATGTCTGCGGATTGACGGATCCGCTCCGTCAGTAATGCGTCCTCCCGGCTTGGAGCCGGATCACCGCTGGGATGATTATGGAGCAGGATCAAATTGACAGCGTGATGCTGGAGTGCCGTGATCAGTACCTCCCGCGGCGTCAACACCGAGATATTGGCGGTGCCCTGGGACATACACTGCTCTCCCAGCAATTGGTTTTTTGTGTCCAGCATCATCAGAAAAATCTTTTCCTGTTCTTCATGACGCAGAAACTCCATATAATAGTCGGCGATAGTCTTGGGATCATGGAAAGACAATGTCCGCCGGGCCTCCATCCTGGCCATGCGCTTGCACAATTCGCCGATGCATTTTATCTGTATTGCTTTTACCATACCTACTCCCGGAATATCTGTCAGTTCCTGCAAAGACAAGTGATGCAGGGACAAAAGTCCTGTCCTGCTACTGGAACGGCGCAGGATCTCTCCCGCCAGATCGAGGGCGGATTTCCCCCGGGTGCCTGTGCGCAGGATCACGGCTAACAGCTCTGCATCTTGCAAAGCCTCGGGGCCATACTGCCGGCATTTTTCGTAGGGTCTATCCTCTATAGGCAATTCTTTCATTCGTATCTGTTGTTTTTCCATTTGACCTCCTGCTTCTCTCTTCAGGCGTCAGTGCCGTATAATACAGGCACAGGAAAATACAGTTATTCTAACACACAATCCAGGTAAAGTATACCAATTCAAAAAAATTTCATACTTTTATTACGCTTTGTTACGAATTTCTTTCTGTAATGTGGGAAGCCCGGTACCTTCTGCGGATGGCCTCCGCAACTCGGATGCCGTCCATGGCCGCGGATGTGATGCCCCCGGCATATCCCGCCCCTTCGCCGCAGGGATAAACCCCTGCGATGTTTGACTCCAGTGTTTTTTCTGTCCGTTCTATACGGACCGGGGATGAGGTACGGCTTTCGATGCCGCTTAGTAAGCTGTCCGGGCGGCCAAAACCATGGATCGGGCAGTCAAAGGCTTTAATTCCCTGCTCAATGGAACTCCCAATGGGTTCCGGTAGAATGCTTCGCAGGTTTGCAAAGCTCCAGGCCCCTTTTATGCAGGGTTCCACATCCCCCAGCATGACGCTGGAACGGTTTTCGCAAAAATCTCCGAAAAGCTGTACGGGGATATGCCCTCCGGCCAGGGCAAAGGCATGCTCCTCCAGTTCTCGCTGAAATGCCATGCCCCGTAAAGCCACCGGGGTACCGGCAGACCCATAGGCAAGATAATCATCGGGGTTCACCGTAACAATCAGGGCGCTGTTTGCATTCCTGCTGTCCCGGGCCTGGTAGCTCATGCCATTGACGGCCAGACGCCCCGGTTCCGATGAGGCATTGACCACATAACCGCCCGGGCACATACAGAAGGAATAGACACCCCGGCCGTTCTCCAGCTTATGGGTCACTTTGTAGGGCGCCGCACCCACATCGCCGGGATCGGATCTACCATACTGGGAGAGATTGATCATGGATTGTGGATGCTCGATACGGACGCCCACGGCAAATGACTTAGCGGCCATGGCCAGGCCATGGCCGTACAGCATGGCAAAAGTGTCTCTGGCGCTGTGGCCAATGGCCGTCACAAGAATTTTCGTGGGGATATACTCATTGTTGTTCACCAGAATCCCGACCAGACACCCATTCCTCACCTCCAGCCCGGTGAGCTGGTGACGAAAAAGGAACTCTCCGCCCAGACGCTCAGTCTCTTCACGCATAGCTTTGACGATATCGATCAAAATATCCGTGCCCAGATGGGGTTTCTGGTCGTAAACAATGGAGGGAGGGGCGCCAAAACGGACGAAGGTTTCCAGTACCAGCCGGTTCCGTCCGACAGGGTCTTTGACAGAGGTGTTTAATTTACCGTCTGAGAAAGTGCCTGCCCCGCCCTCCCCAAACTGGACATTCGACTGAATATCCAGCGTGCCTGTGTTCCAGAAATGCTCCACTTTCTCTCTCCGCCGGAAAACCTCGTCGCCCCGCTCAAGGATCAAGGGCCGGTATCCGTGAGAAGCCAGCATATAGGCACAAAACAGGCCGGCCGGGCCGCTGCCCACGATAACAGGGCGGGCGGACAGCGGGCATTCTCCCTCTGCCGGAAAACGGTAAAGCGTCTCCTCATGCAGAAGGATCGTCCGCCCGTCCGCCTTTTTTCTCAGTCTGTTTTCATTAGCCACGGTGCAGTCCACCGTATAAACGTAGAACAGTTCCGGTTTTTTCCGGGCATCCACAGAACGGCGCACGATCCGACAGGAAATCAGCCTGTCCGCAGATATGCCCAGGATCCGGCATATTTTGTGTTCCAGATACTTTTGATCATGGGGTATCGGACATTTGATCTGCTGTAATCGAAGCATAGTGTTTTCCTTCCTGATATATAGAATATGTAATAAGACGGATCTGTCCTGTCAAGAAATCAGGTACTGCTCCGGCCGGATGCTGCCTTTCCGGCCAGGGCGCCGGTGGACCAGGCCCATTGCAGGTTATAGCCGCCGCAGTCCCCGCAAATATCCAGAATCTCTCCTGCAAAAAAAAGGCCGGGAACCAGACGGGATTCCATAGTCGTGGGATCCACTTCCGACAGCTTCACACCGCCGCTGCAGACCTGGGCTCGCTCCAGGGAGTGGGCCGACCTGACGGGAACGGAATAGGCTTTCAGCAATTTTGCGTATTCTTCCGGTGTTTGGAGGTTTTCTCCCGCAATGACACGGATCATTTTATCGGGAAGCAGTCCCACAAAGGACTCCTGCGCTGTTAAACCCCGATGCCTGTTTTGGCGAACAGCCAGGAAAGCCGTCAGCTCTTCCTCCGTAAATTCCGGCATCAGATCCAATGTGAGAAGGACATGGCAGCCTCTGTGGATAGCCCGTACAGCCTCTATGCTGACCTGGAAAACGGGAATGCCGGACACGCCATACTCGGTAAATTGGATTTCTCCCGTTTCCCGACGGATCTCTTTGTCCTCGATATATAATGTGACCACGCCGTCCATGCGCACACCGGCCCATTGGCTATAGACATTCCCTTTTCCCCTCAGGGGGACAAGGGCCGGCAGGGGGGGGATGATGCTGTGCCCCAGCCTGGCAGCCAGCTCCATGGTATCCGCGGAAGAACCCTGTACCGCGGAAGCCGGTCCGCCGCCGCAGAGGATCACCCTGTCAGCTGGATACTGCCACCCCTCTGTGCGTACGATGAAACCGTCTCTGGCGCCGTCAATCTCTGTCACATGCTCCCGGGTCTTGATCCGTACCCCGCGGCGGCGGGTTTCCCTCTCCAGGAGTTTCAAGACCGCCTGGGCCTGCTCACAGTAGGGATAGATCCAGCCGTTTTTATTCTTAGTAAAAACGCCCAGCTCTGTGAAAAAGCGGATCGTCTGCCGGGCAGTAAAACGCTGCAGAACCACTTCGGCAAAAAGAAGATCGCCGCCATGGTAATGGCGTATGTCCTGATCGGTATTGGTTATATTGCATTTTCCGTTTCCTGTCGCAAGAAGTTTTTTTCCCGGTTTGTCATTTCTTTCCAGCAGTGTAACGCTGCTGCCCTCTTCAGCCGCCCACAAGGCGGCCATCAGCCCTGCGGGGCCTCCTCCGACAATACAGATATCCATATACGTAATCTCCTACGGGGACGGTTTACAATTGCACAAGTCCCGCTTCATACAATTTCTGCAGACTCATCAATATGCCTGTTTTTGCATGGTACCAGGTCAGCCCCCCCTGGAAATAAACGGCATAGGGCGGTTTTATGGGACCGTCGGCGCTCAGCTCAATAGACGAGCCCTGGACAAAGGCCCCGGCGGCCATGATCACGTCGCTGTCATAGCCGGGCATGGCCCAGGGCTCCGGTGTCACAAAGCTGTCTACAGGGGCGGCGGCCTGGATGCCCTTGCAAAAAGCCACCACAGCCTCCGGTGTGCCGAGAGTCACAGCTTGAATGATATCGTGGCGGCTTTCGCTGCCGCCCGGAATCACCGAAAAGCCCAGCTTTTCGTAAATATTGGCGGCAAACACGGCGCCTTTTAATGCTCCTGCCGTCACTGTGGGGGCCAGAAAAAATCCCTGGTAGAAATCTTTATTTACACTTAGGGTAGCCCCCACCTCCCGGCCCAGTCCCGGCGAAGTCAGGCGGTAGGCGCAGTTCTCGATCAGATCTGTCCGCCCGGCAATATAGCCTCCTGTGGGGGCCAGGCCGCCGCCGGGATTTTTGATCAGCGAACCCACCAGCAGATCCGCTCCCACGTCGGAGGGCTCGGATAATTCCACAAATTCACCATAGCAATTGTCCACCATACAGATCAGATCCGGTTTCACAGATTTCAGGAAAGCGATCAGCTCGCCGATCTGTTTTACGGAAAAGGTGGGGCGGGTCAGATAACCCTTGGAACGCTGGATGGCCGCCAGCTTTGTCTTTGGCGTGATAGCGGCCCGTATGGCCGGATAATCAAAGGTTCCGTCCTCCAAAAGCTCCACCTGACGGTAGCTGATGCCGTACTCGGCCAGGGAGCCCCGGGAAGGCCGGATGCCGATGACTTCCTCCAGTGTATCATAGGGTTTTCCCACTGGGGATAATAGTTCGTCGCCGGGACGCAGATTGGCCGCCAGAGCCACCGCCAAGGCATGGGTCCCGCAGGCAATCTGGGGCCGTACCAGCGCGGCCTCGGTATGGAAGGTGCGGGCGTAGACCTGTTCCAGTGTATCCCTTCCTATATCATTGTAGCCATATCCTGTAGTGCCATACAGGCAGACTTCGCTTACTTTGCTCTCCTGCATCGCCTGGAGAACCTTGAGCTGATTCATCTCTGCACGGGCATCAAACTCGTCAAAACGGCTGCGCAGAGCTTTTTCCGTTTCCTCGCCGAAAGAAAATACCTTTGGACTGATGCCAAGTTTCTCATATACATGTTGCTTTTCTGCTGTCATGATCTCTCCTCTTTTATTGCCTTTTGTATTCCCCGTTCTGCCATGGCCAGAGTCATAAACGCCAGTATTTGCCGATCATCATAGTCAAAATTATCTTTATTAACCCAAATCACATCCCTTTCCCGTTTAAACCAGGTGATCTGCCGTTTGGCGAAATGGCGGGTATCCCGTTTGATCCGGTAGACCGCTTCCTCATAGCTGATGGTTCCTTCCAGATATTCCAGCAGCTCTTTATAGCCAAGCCCCTGCATGGAAACCTGCTGCCGCCCGCAGCCCATCTCGACCAGGGAGCGAACCTCATCCAGAAGCCCTTCAGCCAGCATCCCATCCACCCGCCGGTCAATCTGTTCATAGAGTTTTTCGCGTTTATCGTTTAACACGAAATAGGCGAACGCATAGGGGGATTCCTTTTCCTGTTGCTCCCGATTGTGAGCCGATATGGGCCGTCCAGTCAGATGATAGTACTCCAGAGCCCGGGCGACCCGTTTACTGTTGTGGGGATGGATGGCCTCGGCGGACGCCGGATCAATTTCTCTCAATTTTTCATGCAGAGCTTCCGGGCCGTCCTTCCGGATCAGCTCGTCACAGGCAGCGCGGAATACCGGGTCATCCTTTGATTCCGTGAAGTCAATATCCCGCACCACGGCCTGTATGTAAAATCCCGTGCCGCCCACCAGTATGGGGATATGGCCGCGGCTGTATATCCCCTCCATGGCCTCTCTGGCCATCTGCTGGAACATAACTACATTAAAAGATTCCTTGGGATCCAGCACATTGATCAGATGATGGGGCACTCCCGCCATCTCTTTGGGGGAGATCTTTGCCGAACCGATATCCATATACCGGTATACCTGCATGGAATCCGCCGATACGATCTCCCCGCCGATCTGCTTTGCCAGCGCAAGGGAAAGGGCCGTCTTCCCTACTGCCGTGGGGCCTGTCAGTATGACGAGAGATTTTTTCTCCATGATATCCTCCTTAAATGATCCTGCGGAATTTCTTCTCCAGCTCCGTTTTGCTCATTTTAATAATAGTCGGCCGGCCATGGGGACATTGGTAGGGGTTGTCCAAAATCAGCAGCTCATCGATCAGGCGTTGCATCTCCGGAACACTCATACGGTTATTTCCCTTCACTGCGGCTTTGCAGGCCATAGTGGCGATCCGCTCCCCGATGATCTCGCGGCTGTCCGTTTTATCCAGGCTGTCCGCGCACTCGCCGAGCAGGTCCATAAAAAGCCTGTCAGTGGCGATGCCATAAAGGTTGTGAGGTACGGAACGGATACAGTAGGCATCCAGGCCGAATTCCTCCACCTCGAAACCGTATTCGGCAAACACCTCTCTGTGGGTTTCCAGAAGCTGCCGCTCCTGCATGGAGGGCTGGATGACTATAGGCGGAGATACCATCTGTGAGAAAATTTCTCTGCTCTTATGGGCCTTGATCATCTGCTCGTAGAGCACTTTCTCGTGGGCGGCGTGCTGATCAATGATATACAGCTCATCCCCGCGCTCAATGAGCCAGTAGGTATCAAAAAGCTGTCCGATGATCCGGTATACAGCTGTATCTTTTCCGGCAAGGGGGAACTGTCTATCTTCGTCAAAAAAGGATATCTGCTGAGCATTGGAAATGTTGGCAGAGGACTGTTCTGGGACGGCCTTTTTTGTATTATAATTTTCCACCCTTTCCCGGAAAACGGAAATAGTTTGTTCTGTCTGCCCGCCGGTGCTGACGATATCTGTTTTCTCCGCACATCTTTTTATGGTTTCTATTGCTTCTTGCCCGCGGGGACTTTCTGCCGTTTTTGAGTCTTTCTCCAGCTTGCGCAGATAATCTTCCCGGCGCTTCTGCTCGAAGGGCTCGGGCATCTGCGCGGCGGCAGGTTCTTTCCGCGCGGGCTTTTTCTCCCTCTCAAGCTGTACCTTCGGGATCATCACGGCACTCCTGAGAGCGTCTGTCAGCACCTGCTTCACGGTCTGGTATACGCCTTCCTGGTCGGAAAATCGCACTTCCATCTTGGAGGGATGGACATTGACATCCACGGTTCCGCCGTCAAGCTCCAGAAAAAGACAGGTGAAGGGATACTGGTGCTGCATCAAAAAACCCCGATAGCTCTCCTCGATCGCCTTCATCAGAATACGGTCCTTTACATACCGTCCATTTACATAATAGTTTTCAAAATTCCGGTTGCCCCGGGATACCACCGGTTTGCCGATATAGCCGTGGATATCCAACCCTTCTTTCCGATAGCCGATTTCCACCAGCTCCCCGGTGATATCCCGGCCATAGATCTGGTAAATGATTTCCTTTATTTTTCCGTTTCCCGCTGTCTGGAAGCGGAGCTGCCCGTTTAAAATATATTTGAAAGAAATCTGAGGATGGGACAAAGCCAGCTGTTCCATGTAGCCGGTGATATAGTTCCCCTCCGTGGCCGGGGTCTTTAAAAATTTTGCCCGGGCAGGTGTATTGTAAAACAGGTTGCGCACCAGGATCGTAGTGCCGTCCGGCGCGCCCACTTCCTCACAGGACTGTTCCCTGCCGCCGTCCATGCAATAGCGCACGCCGGTCAGATCCTCCCGCTGCTTCGTAATCATTTCCACCTGGGCCACCGCCGCGATACTGGACAGGGCCTCCCCGCGGAATCCCAGGGAACCTATGGTCCATAGATCCTGCATTTTTTTCAGTTTGCTGGTGGCGTGACGCAGAAAAGCCAGGGAAAGCTGCTCCTTGCCGATGCCGCAGCCATTGTCCGTGATGCGGATGAATGTGATGCCTCCCTGCTTTACCTCCACGGTAACCGCTGTGGAACCAGCGTCAATAGCGTTTTCCACCAGCTCCTTGACTACAGAGGCCGGCCTTTCCACCACCTCCCCAGCGGCAATCTGGTCGATCGTCTCCTGATCCAATACGGCAATCTGCGCCATGGTCTTCTCCTTTCATCATCCGCCGCCTTATCCCCATCGGTTCTTCAGCTTATTCTGCAGCCGGTAAATGGTATTCAGCGCGTCCACCGGCGTCAGGTTGCTCACATCGATATCTTTTAATTCCTGTAAAATATCGTCGTCCTTTGCCGTATCAAAAAGCGTCATTTGCCTCATATCCACCTCATCATAGTGGGGAACCTTCTTTTTCGTCTTCTTAACACCGGCCATATCCTTCACGGTCTCGGTGATATCCGCGTCCGAGAGCTGCTCTGCCAGTTCTCTTGCTCGTTCAATGACGGAATCCGGCACACCGGCCAGCTTGGCCACCTGGATGCCGTAGCTCCTGTCCGCGCCGCCCCGCACGATCTTCCGCAGGAATACGATATCGTCCCCCCGCTCCTTGACCGCGATACAGTAATTGTTGACGCCTGAAAGTTTCCCCTCCAGCTCCGTCAGCTCGTGGTAATGGGTGGCAAACAGTGTCTTGGCCCCCAGAAGCCTGGTATTGGCGATATGCTCGATGACCGCCCAGGCGATACTGAGGCCGTCAAAAGTGCTGGTGCCCCGACCGATCTCGTCCAGAATCAGCAGGCTTTTCGGCGTGGCGTTGCGCAGGATATTGGCCACTTCCGTCATCTCCACCATGAAGGTGCTCTGGCCGCTGGCCAGATCGTCGGAGGCCCCCACCCGGGTAAAGATCCGGTCCACAATACCGATCTTTGCCTTTTCGGCGGGAACAAAGGATCCGATCTGGGCCATCAGGACGATCAGGGCCGTCTGGCGCATATAAGTAGATTTCCCTGCCATATTTGGTCCGGTGATGACAGAGATCCGGTTGCTGCCATTGTCCAGCCGGGTGTCATTGGCAATAAACATATCATTAGGGATCATTTTCTCCACCACGGGATGGCGGCCGCCTTTGATATCGATGATTCCCTTGCCATTCAGCGTGGGCCGGACATAATTGTTGCGCATGGCTACCAGGGACAGGGAGGCGTACACGTCGAGGCGGGCCACCGCCTTGGCTGTGCGCTGAATCCGTTCCACCTGGGCGGCCACGGTATCCCGGACTTGGGCAAAGAGCACATATTCCAGGGAATAGAGCTTGTCCTCCGCCCCGAGGATCGTATCCTCCAGCTCCTTGAGCCGGGGAGTTATGTAACGTTCCGCGTTGGTCAGCGTCTGTTTGCGGGTATAATAGTCCGGCACCAGGTTTTTGAAGGAATTGGTCACCTCCAGATAGTAGCCGAACACCTTATTGTATTTAACACGCAGATTTTTGATCCCAGTCTTCTCCCGCTCCGTGGCCTCCAGATCGGCCAGCCAGGTCTTCCCCTCTGTCTTGGCATGGCGGTAGGTATCCACATCCGCATGATAGCCGTCCCGGATGATCCCTCCTTCTTTCATGGCCAGGGGAGGCTCGTCCACGATGGCCGAACTGATCAGTCCGCAGATATCTTCCAGGGCGTCCATGTCCTCGTAGATCTGTTTCATCTCCGGGGAAGAAAATTCCCGCAGTACGTTTCGGATATGGGGCAGCATCTCCAGGGAAGACCGGAAAGCGAGGAGATCCCGGGGATTGGCCGACTGATAGCTGATCCGGCCGATGAGACGCTCCATATCGTAAATGGGATTCAGATATTCCCGGATCTCGTCCCGGCTCATAGCATTTTTATTCAGCTCCTCTATGGCATCGTAACGGGCCTCGATATCCTCCGCGTCGATCAGGGGCTGCTCCACGTATCCCCGGAGCATACGGGCTCCCATAGCCGTTTTCGTCTTGTCCAGTATCCAGAGCAGGGAGCCCCTCTTCTGTTTCTCCCGGAGTGTTTCCACCAGCTCCAGATTTCTGCGGCTGGAGCTGTCGATCAGCATGAAGTTGTCGGCCGCATAGGGGCTGATCCGGGTCATATTGGACAGATTATTTTTCTGCGTTTCCCTGAGATACAGAAACAGGGCTCCCGCCGCGATGAGGCCGCTGTCATAGTCGCCCAGGCCCAGTCCCTCCAGGGAGATCAGATGAAAATGCTCCAGCAGCGTTTTTTTGCACAGGGCGTCGTCAAAATACCAGGCGGCCAGGCCATTTAGCGTGATCTGCAGCCGTTCCCGCAGATCTCCTACATCCACGCCGCTGACAAAAAAAGGCTGGTTGCAGATAATCTCCGAGGGGGCAAATTTCCCGATTTCATCCAGGAGCTTCCGGGCCTTGTCCACCTCGGTGACATAGCAGTCGCCGGTGCTGATATCGGCGATGGACAGGCCGAAACGGTCTTCCATATAGACGATTGACATAAGATAATTATTGCGCGACTCCTCGATTCCCATGGTATTCATGTTGGTGCCGGGCGTCACTACCCGAATCACCTCCCGTTTGACCATGCCCCTGGCTGTTTTGGGATCCTCCATCTGCTCGCAGATGGCCACCTTGTAGCCTTTGGCCACAAGTCTGTTTATGTAAGTCTCCGCCGCGTGGTAGGGCACGCCGCACATGGGCGCCCGCTCCTCAAGGCCGCAGTCCTTGCCTGTCAGCGTAATTTCCAGTTCTTTTGTTACCGTCAGGGCATCGTCGAAAAACATCTCATAAAAATCTCCGAGCCTGTAAAAGAGAATACAGCCCGGATTTTCTTCTTTCGTTTTCAGATAATGCTGCATCATTGGTGATAAAGTCAATGCTTTTACCGTCCTGTTCGTATTTTGATGTAACAGTTCAGCCGGAGGCTGAACTGTTACATTTTGATCTTAAGCTTTCGTGCCCATATAATAAAATCCTTTGCAGGTATCCAGATGAATGGGAATAATTTTGCCTATATCCGCGGCGGTTCCCGGGAAATGTACGAGGAGGTTGTTGTCCATGCGCCCCGTGACCAGCGCGGCGTCCTGGCTGTTGACTTCCTCGGCCAGCACTTCCTTGGTCTGCCCGGTATAGCGGGAGGAAACATCCCTGGAAATATCCTGTACCAATGCCAGGAGTCTGTCAAAACGTTTTTTCACCACATCCTCCGGCACCTGATTCTCCATGGCGGCGGCCGGCGTACCAGTACGTTTGGAATAAATAAAGGTAAACGCGCTGTCGTAGCGCACCCGGCGTACCACGTCCAGAGTCTCCTCAAAATCTTCTTCCGTCTCTCCGGGAAAACCGACAATGATATCTGTGGTGATGGAGATATCGGGAATAACCCGGCGGATTTTTTCCGTCAGCGCCAGATACTGCTCCTTCGTATAGCGCCGGTTCATCGCCTGTAAGATGCGGCTGCTGCCGGACTGCAGGGGCAGATGGATGTGGCGGCAGACTTTTTTGCTGTCCGCCATGGCTTGGATCAGCTCGTCCGACAGATCTTTGGGATGGGAAGTCATAAAGCGGATCCGCTTTAGCCCTTCGATCTGCTCCGCCTTTCGCAGAAGCCGGGCAAAGGTAATGGGTTCCTCCAGATTCTTTCCGTAAGAATTAACGTTCTGGCCCAGAAGCATGACCTCCACCACCCCGTCCGCCACCAGACGGCGGATCTCCTCAAGGATCTCCTCCGGCCTGCGGCTCTTCTCCCTGCCGCGCACATAGGGAACGATACAGTAGCTACAAAAATTGTTGCAGCCGAACATGATGTTTACCCCCGATTTGAAGGAGTATTTGCGGTCTACCGGCAGTTTTTCCACAATCTGATCCGTGTCCTCCCAGGTGTCCACCACCATATGGTCGCCGCTCTGCATCCGGTTGAGCAACTCGGCAAACTGAAAGATATTGTGGGTGCCAAAGACGAGGTTGACAAAACGATAACTCTTTTTCAGCTTGTCCACTACCTGTTTTTCCTGCATCATGCAGCCGCACAGAGCAATCTTCAGACCGGGATTTTTCTTTTTTAGGCTGTGCAAATAACCGAGGCGGCCATAAACGCGCTGGTTGGCATTCTCCCGCACAGTGCAGGTATTATAAATGACAAAATCCGCGTCCTCCTCCCGGTCGGTCTTCTCATATCCGGCTTGCTCCAGAATTCCCTCCAGTTTCTCGGAATCACGGGCATTCATCTGGCACCCGAAGGTTTGAGTAAACGCGAACGGGCGACGCCCGTTTTTCCGTTCAAACTCCCGAACCCATTCTCGGCATTTTGCCATAAAATAGTACTGCCTGTCTGGTTCTTCTATGGGTGGTTCCGCATTTACATCCATTTTATCCAAATCGATTTCCTGATACATTTCTCTTGACGTTCTCCTATTCTATTCCGTGAGTATCTCCAGCAATTCCAGCGGCAGCAGCCGAACTTCCCCGTAAGCCTCCCTCTGATAAGCACAGTCCAGGGGAAATTCCGCATGGTCTGGCAGGGTCTCGATGGTCAGCGCCGGGCGATCAAAGTGTTCCGCATAGTATTGCACAGAATTGCCGCCATCCCCCGGCAGATCTCCTTCATCGGCGGGGGCGCCGAGGGTATAGCCCGACAGACGTTTCAGACGCCGGGCAATCCTGGCGCCTTTCGTGTTAAAGCTATATGGTTTTGCCCGGCGGTAATAGTAAATGATCTTCCCTCGGGAATGGAAATCCAGATATCCCACAGTGCTGTAATCTTCAAAGATTCGCATCAG
This sequence comes from uncultured Lachnospiraceae bacterium, assembly GCA_910588295.1. Classification (GTDB taxonomy): domain Bacteria; phylum Bacillota; class Clostridia; order Lachnospirales; family Lachnospiraceae; genus UBA11957. The sequence continues at coordinate 27,691 of CAJUQO010000031.1, forward strand.
CGCCCGGGTTTCTTTCTCACTGGCAGGAAAATCATCCACGGTAGCCGGAGCGTAGCTCTGGCAGGGAAAATTCCGGTTTATGTCCACTGCCCGGGCATTCATCTTCCACTCGGCAGCAGGTATTCGTTTCATACGGCACATCTGTGCCAGCATAGGGTTATGTATACGGCCAAAGCCGTTTTGGGCGACTTCGTAACCATCCGGATTTAATAACGGGATCACACACAGGGATGTCCGCACAAACAGATCGCAGATATCGTATCCGTCGAAATTTTCCTCCGCCTTAAAGCATTGCAGATACCGCTCCAGCATATGCAGCAGGATGGCCGGATTGACGGATTCTCTGCCATGAATGCCCCCGGTCACAACCAGCGTGGGTTTCCCCAGCCCGGCCCGCACCATACCAATGGGCCTTCCGTCATGGCTTGTACCGATCTCCCGGTACACGGCGATCTCACTGTATTCTTTCGCCAGAAACTGCATCTTTTCACTGATCTCCCGGCAGGAATATCGTTTGTTCAGAACCATCATATAGTTCCCTCCTGTCCGTAAAACATTCTTATACGGTTGTACAGACCGCGTAAAGCCTGCGGCGAATCTGTACACATTTTTCAGGTACGAATCTACTATATGATACTGTCTGCCCAATTATGCATAATGGGGCAAAAGACGCTATACCCGCGAGTATAAAACGTTATCTTCGATAGATAGTCTTTTCCGTAATAACCATATCCGGCAGGATATCGGTGACCTCCCAGGGCGCCGCTTCGACGATCTGGAACGCAAAAGCCAGGGCAATAGCCGGATGTCTGCGATGGATGGACAGATAGCGGTCATAAAATCCCTGCCCATACCCTACACGATGGCAGTCCGGGTCGAAAGCGACTCCCGGTACGACCATCAGGGCCTTCTCCCAGGTGACAATCTCTCCCCGGGCTGGTTCCGGTATACCGAAATACCCCGGCTCCAGTTGGGCAAAATCTGTCAGCCGATAGAAATCCATATCTTTTTCCCGTACCCTGGGCACAGCCACCTCTTTGCCGTCAGCCATACAGCGCAGGATCAGGTCATGGGTTTCCACTTCATGGTTGAAGTCTACATAAGTAAATACCTGGCGGGCGTTTTTATACGCGTCGGTTTCCGTCAGCCTGTCCAGAATGATCAGGCTGTCACTATGTACCTGCGCGTCCGTAGCCTGGCCGCGCAGCCGGAAGATCTGCTTCCTAATGCTTTGTTTTGTCTCCATACTTTTCTCCCAGATTGGTGATAGTTCCGTCCTTCTCCCGGACGTCAATAGCATCGAGCTGTGATCTCAGATTCATGCGCACACTTTCAATGTAAAGCCGCCGGAGCCTGGCCTGCTCTTCCTTCTCCTGATCTGTCAGGCCCACGGCTTTGGATTTGCGGGCCAGTTCATTAATACGGTTCAATTCTTTCTGATTCATATTTTCCCCTTTCCTGACGCAGCCGGCTGCGTCATCCAGGTAGATTTGGAAGTTTACTTCCAAACTTTTTTCTCCCACAGTCAAAACAGCTAAGGGTATTAAACCGTTATATTGTACTACCCTCCGCCAAAATCAGCAAGGAGAAAAATCGGTATATACGGCCTAACTGCTATAATTTTCCAGAAAACTGTACACTTCCAGGATGCTGGACATGCGCTTTCCTTGACGGATTTCATCCTGCAGGACAGAAGGGAGGTGGCTAAGGCTGATATCTGTGTATTCATAGATTGTTCCGTTCTGGTCAATGACCGCCACAAATCCGTTTTCCTCAACCAGTTGGAATCCTTCATCTGCCGTTGCAGCGGCGGACGTCGTCGTTTGCAGGGCTTCCATGGCTTCTCCCGCCTCGGGCTTTTGTTTTTCCTTTTTCTTGTCCCCAAATGTCAGACCCACCAGCCCGAGCATTAATACCGTCATAATCAGCCAAAATACAAAAAAGCCAATACGTGAAAATCTATGGTTCATGGCGAACTCCTTTTTTTCTCAGTATTGGCTTTTTGGCCGTCTCTATTCAATTTTTGCAGTCATTTTCCGAAAATTTCACACTTATTGCGGCATATTTATGAAATTTCTACCTTATCTGCATCTGCGTTCAAAATAATTCCCACATAGGTCTTGCCGGGGTTCATTTTCAACTCGGAACCATCCTCCAGAAAGAAATGTGCAATGCCGGTATCTTTATCGTAGGTCCAAGTCATATCCACAGCCACGCCGTTTGCGATATATTTAGCGTTCCCACCGGACGTGGTGTCGATATCCAGGGATTTTCCGTCGCCAAACATTTCATAATCACAGTACTGCAAAATCAAATTCTTGAAAGCGAGCTGGTTGCCGGTCTCAATATCCACCTGCTTGTCTCCGAACTGGCTGCGGTAATACAGGCCGTCTTCCTCATTATAGGTGAAGGAGGGGGCATTGTGCACGTAGCCGGGTTTGACCGTGGTCGCCTCATTTCCCTCATAAGAAGTGCTCTCTCCCGTATGCACAAAATCAAAGTAGCCCTCATAACTGGCAGAATAATCCATATTAAAGCCCTGCGTTTCAATACCCTTTAAGATACCTTCGGTGCTGGTATAGGCGTTGTGGGGAGCCACACGGTCGCTGGTGCGGTAGAACACATTAGCGCCGGAACCCTCTACACCGTCCAGATTATCTGTGGACTCTTTATCCAGCAATTTTTCGGCATATTTGGAATGGCCGTAGCTGATATAAACGGCGTTATAAGCGAGGGCCAGCTCCACATAGTATTTCCTCGCGCTTCTCACAGAACCGATCTTATCCAGGTCTGTGTAATCTTCATACAGACCCATCAGGCGAGTGATTCCGCCCTCCACCGGAGCCTCGTACACGATAGAGGCTTTCTCAATCCCGGACTGCGGCACGGCATCTTTGACATTGCTGAGCATAATAGCCACCGGACGTTTCCTGCCAATCGATTCATCCACATATTCCCCTGTCAAATAACTGGTTACCTGGCCTTCGGGAGCGTCATCCTCCTCAATTTCCTCAGCAGTCAATGCCGACTCCTCCGGCTCCGAACTTTCTGTCATCACAGACGAAGATTCCGGCAGCGTCTGGCTGGGTACTTCTGAGGCCTCTTTTTTGCCACAACCCGACAGACATAAAACTGCCGCCAATCCAAGCGCTATACATTTTTGCATTCTTAATTTCATTTTTTTCTCCTATCTTGTAATTTGCAAATCTTCCAGTACCTGCCGCTGCCTGGCTTCCATAAGCTCCTGATCCGCCGCCGTCATGTGATCATAACCCAGCAGATGAAGAACACTGTGAGCCACGAGAAACGCGAACTCCCTCTTTTCTCCATGCCCATATTCGCTGGCCTGGCTCCTCATGCGCGGCACACAGATCATGATATCCCCCAGCAGCAATTCCCCGCTTTCCGGATGAAAAGCGTCCATAGACTCTTCCAGGAAATCATAGGCTGCCGGTTTCACAAAATCCTGCATCGGAAAAGACAACACATCTGTCACCTGATCCTTGTCCCGGAATTCCCGGTTGACCGCTCTTATTTCTTCCTCATCGACTAGGCTCAGGTTGACCTCCGCCTCATAGGGACATCCTTCCTGATCCAGCACGGCAGAGATCACTGATTCCGCCAGTTTCCCGGCATCAAAGGGAAAGCTGTATTCGTGTTCATTGTCATAACACAGCGTCATGATCTCGCCTTTCTCGCCGCAGCGTGCTTTTTTGGCTTAGCAGCCTTTTTTTCATAAGCCTCATAAGCCTGTACAATCTTCTGCACCAGAGGATGGCGAACCACGTCATCTCCTGTCAACTCGCAAAAAGCTATATCCTCGATGCCTTTCAGCACCTCAGCGGCCACCTCAAGGCCGGACTTCTGATCCCTGGGCAGATCCTTTTGAGTGGAATCACCGGTAACGATCACCTTTGATTCAAAACCAATTCTGGTCAGGAACATTTTCATCTGAGCCGGCGTGGTATTCTGGGCCTCGTCCAGAATAATATAAGCGTTATCCAGTGTACGTCCCCGCATATAAGCCAGCGGAGCCACCTCAATCAGCCCCTTTTCCATATTTTTCTGAAAACTCTCCGGGCCCATGATCTGGTACAGGGCATCATAGAGAGGCCTTAAATAAGGGTCTATCTTGCTCTGCAGGTCACCGGGCAGAAAACCCAGCTTCTCCCCGGCTTCAATGGCCGGACGTGTCAGAATGATCCGGCTCACCTCATCATTCCGAAATGCTGTGATGGCCATGGCCATGGCCAGATAGGTCTTTCCTGTTCCCGCCGGGCCGATGCCGAACACGATCTTATTGTTCTGTATGGCCTCAACATACTGTTTCTGCCCAAAGGTCTTGGGCTTTACAGGCTTGCCGTTTATGGTGCGGCAGATACAGGACTTATCCATTTCCACATAAGCCTGGGCCTTTTCCTCCTCGGACACGGCCAGAAGGTAGTTGACATTTTGCTCGTTGATGATGTTTTTCCTTCTGGAAAGCTCCAGAAGCTGTTTCAGGATAATCGCCGCCCTGTGGACCGCCGCCTCATTGCCGCTGATTTTAAGCTGTCCGTCCCGGGCGATCGCCGTAACCTGCAGAGTACGCTCGATCTTCTTGATATGGCTGTCAAACTGGCCGAACACGTTCTGTTCATGTTCTGCAGGTATTTCCAAAATTTCTTCCACCATAGACTGTATTATTCAGCTTGTGTATTCCTTTCTATAATTTCCCCGCTTTTTTGAGCGGGCATCGACATTCCGGTCTTCTCCTCGGCCTCAATCGTGCCAAAAGCGACAGCGGACTGCCCCGTCATTTGTATTTTAACATTATTTGACGTAATCTGCATTACCTTTTTATCTAAATGTTCGAAAAAATCCGAAAAATGCGCATTTAAAATCATTTTTGCCTGGGTATCTGAGTACCTTGCATTTACGTAATCATATTTTTTTTCCCAGATCAGCCCGTGACTGACAGGAAGCAGGAATACATCCGACAGGCGCCATTGGAAAAAGTCAGTCTCCCACTCTGTCTGCGGCTCCCTGTCCCGCTCATGTAAAGTCATATTTTTTTCTCCCAGACGGAACCACAGCCCCTTGAAGGTCTTACCTGTATAGATTTTCTTCCTGTAATCCATCTTCAGCTCATCGTAATAACTGTATGCCGAGGCCAAGATAATATCAGCATCGGCCTGACAGTACTGGTAGCCGACTACCGACCCGCCATCATCCAAAATCGGTATCTCACCGTCCACAAGCAAGTCCCCAGGATATATATAATCCCCAGCCTGCACCTTTGGTATACCTGCCCGCGTCACTACGGACAGCACCAATCCTTCCTTATCGGCGTACAGGCTGCTGGCCTCTTCTTCCGCTTCCGGAATTTCTTCTTCCTCAATAAGGGCCTCTTTCACCGATACATTCAGGACAGTCCCTTCTTTTTCCACAGATACCCAGGACAATTGCGGGCAGGCTTCCCGCAAAGCGGCAGCCAGGGCCTTCGCGTCAATATCCGCTTTGCGCTTTCCGCAGTATACATTCTGTTCCCGCATACGCCGCAGGAGTGTCTGGGATGAGTAATAGCTATTGCCCTCAATGCGGATGTCCCAGATAAACTGGTAGCAGACCCAGAGCGTAAAAGCCGCCAGAACCACGCCAACAAAAAATACCATTCTGGCCTGCATCGCACGCACCAGAAATGGTACCCCTTCCTTTTTGCATATATGTATCCGCACATGAGCTTTCCGGCACAGAGGACGGATCTTCCGGAAGTCCTTCAGGTACAGGGCACAGAAATAACAGCCCTCCTTCTCGCAGACATCCATCAGTATCAATCCGCCCATCCGGCACAGGTTAAAGAAACGAACCGGCTCCTGCCCGTGGACGGAAAAGGTGATCTTTCCCCTGGGCGAAATACGTTGTCCCTGCAAAGCTTTCCTCCTAACAAAAATGAATTATTTCCATCTGACCGGTAATCTTCATCTCATCAGGCGTAAAAAAACAGATTTTGAGCTGCTTTCCCTGTATCCGCATCCGGTAAGAGCCGGTCTGTACGCATATTTCATTACAGGAAAAATACTGCAGCTTTTTAAAATTTTCTATGTAGAGCTCAGATCTGCCCTGAAATGTGGCGACCGTATGCGCCTTCCCAAAAGGGGAAAACTCATCTTCCGGCGGCTTTTTGCGCCTCGTTTGTGATCTCATGACTCCCATCCGCCGGCCCACAACCTTTTTATCCACTATATGAGGAAAACAGGTCATTCAGAACATTAAAAATCGTGTACATTTTTCAGGAAAATCAGTGAGAACCACAGCACGTTCTGATCTCCCAGATAAAAATCCATATGGTATTTCTCAATGGCATTCATCAGCACGATGCCATGGCTTTCAATACAGGGGATCACCGCCTCCTTGTGGCGGCATTCCCGGGGATAGGCACATTTATCGCAGATAGAGCAGGAATCGGAAGACAGGGTATAACAGATCACGCCATGGTCTTTCAGATATTTTACGATCTGGCGGGTGATAAGCTCATGCTCCTCCTTAGTCTCCAAAAGCCTGTCCATATCGGAATAATCCTCCACCTCCGCCACTGTGGAAAACAGCAGCGCCTTGGGATAGCTTAAGCAAAGAGTGTGACAGCTCTTCACACTGCCCACTGCCGGGGGACAAGACCAGGAATGGCCGTAACGGGAGCATTCCTTGCGGCAGATGGTACGCACCTTATCCGAGAATTCCAGCTCTTCGGTCTCGGCAAAAGTGTACTGATAAATTGGATACTGGCAGATATATTCTTCTATTTCATCGTAAATCATAATAACCTCTGCTGTTTACATAAAGGAAAGGGCCGGAGGATCTTCCTTCGGCCCGACCACATGGTTCTAAACGAGTACATCTATGTTCTGACCCAGATCCGAGGGTATGGAAGCAGCCAGCATCTCTGCCAGTTCTTCCCCGGTGGTCTCCATGGTGTCCATCACTTTGGACGCCACAGCCACGCTTACCTCCATATGCAATCTGTCCATTGACATAGCCATTGACAATGCGGGAATATCCATAGAATCGTCCACCTCTTCTCTAATTTAAATTAATGTAATAATAGCAAGAACCGAAGAGAAAAGCAAGATTAAGATTTCAAAATACTATGCCGATAGATAATTATAGAAACTAAATAATTAAGGAGAGAAAATTATGCGCATCAATATTGGACAGACAACAAATCTATTCCACTCCCAGGCCGTCAACAACAGTCTGCGAAGGAATCTTCCCCTGAATGGACAGCAGACGGCGGACGACAGACGGACAGATCAAGTCAGCCTGTCGCCCCGGGGAAAATCTTCCGGCCTGCTGGCATCCTTGATGAATCAGAAAGAACTGATCCGGATGAATAAGGATACCCTGATCAAAAGGGAACTGGGCGAGGATGGTGTAAAGACCGGAAATTTCAGCAAACAGCTGGAGGATTATGAAAAGCAGCTTGAAGAATTGGATGAACAGATCGCCAGAGAGATGGCTAAACAGGCCCGGGGTGAGGATGAAGAAAGTACGATTCACAAAGATCCCCGGAAGACAGATTCCGAAAAGACTCCGGAGGAAAACATGCTAGAACTGTCCACGGAGAACTCTGCGGCTGTAGAAAAGACGCAGGTTATGGAGAACGCCAGGGAAAAACGTGAGAGAGATAAAATCACGGCGGAGACGGAACTGCAGCTAAGCGAATTGCAGAGAGGTAAGCGCGGCGGTTCTCCCGTTGCCGAGCGCAAACTGGACGAGGTTGCGGAAAAGGAACAATTATTAGACCAGATATGGCCTTTACTTGATGACGATGGATTTCATTTACCGGAATAAGATTTTAGCTTTAGAAAGGAGCATATTTTTATGAGAATTTACGGCGACCAGACAGCTTACACCCAGTATTCATCTCTTTTAAATCCCGCAAGCAGTTTATCCCAAAAAGAGCCCACAAAGCTTATGGAGCTGGCAGACAGGCTGCTGGACAGAAACAGACAGGATCAGTTCAGCCTTTCCGCGGAGGGAGTAAGCGCCATACGAGACATGCTGACAAAAATGCAGGAAAACGGCGATGCGTCTGTGAGCAGCCTGCCCACAGCGGATCAGCTTATGCTCTCTCACATTAACGACCACCTGGGCGAGGATCTGTATGCCAAAATGGAAAATCTATATGCGCAAAAACAGGCTGAAAGAGAGGATCAATTGGATATATCCGGTCATGCGGACAGCATAGGTTACGCATATGATAAGATGTACGATGAGATCGTCCAGGGCTATAAAGATGGCACCAGGGAGGTATGGGTGCGCGATTACAGCACCAGTGAGGAGTTCGAGGGACTGGAGTTCCAAATTGGTGATACGACCGTACGCTACCGCAAGCTGACGAAGGAAGAAGAACTGGCAAACCTGAGCGATGCTTTTGACAAACTTGCCGATACCATAGCCCACAAAGTCACGGATCTGTATATCAAGGCCGCCTACGGTGACGACGAGACCATGGCTGAATTTAACGAGCTAAAGACAGCCGCTTCACTCCGGATCGACGAGATCAAGGATAAGCTGGATGAGATCAAACGGCTGATTGACGAAGAGAAAGCGAAAAAAGAGGCCGAGGAAGCCGCGAAAATCAAAGATCCCGGAGAACGGATCGCCGAGGGCGCTGCCGCCCATATGCAGGATACCATAGCCCGGGGACAATTGGTAAAAAATACCGGCCGCTATACCCAGATGAACCAGATGTTAAATAACTTTTACGCCATGGGCAATATGGTGAACCAATCGGTCTCCGGGAAAACAGAATAAACATACAAATCAGGACAGAATACTCTCCCGCCGCAAAAACTCCAGTATTCTCTTCTGGATTCCCGTGTCCGCGAATTTACTGGTAATGCTGAAATAAAAATTATCATAGTAGGAACAGGCGCAGACTTGGATTTTATCTGTGCTGGTAATAACGCCAAAGCGGTCAATATATGGTTCGTAGAGTTCCGGCATTTTCACCGCACTCAGATTGGACAATACGGCCGTCACGTTCCTGCTGCCCGCCCATATGCCGATTTTCAAAAAGAAATTTTTCAGTCCCAGGGGAACATATTTCAACATCGGATTTTTTTCAATGTTGACCAGACGGTTCATGCGAAGAGCCACTTGCTCTTTGTCCAGCTCCTCCTTAAAGCGGCGCTTTACATGGGCGAGTACCTCCACAAAGGAAGTACCCTTGTGGAAACGATATTCGATCTCCATCCAGCCAAAGAAATTACCCATGGACTGGGAACGGTAATAATTGCGCAGGTTGACAGGGATCATGATCACCACGGGCCTTTTTTTCTGTCTTTCGGTCATGCCGCCCGCAATAGCCTGGAGCAATACGGCGGTCATATATACCGTGATGGAAACGCCCCTCTCCCGTGTTTTTTCCAGAAGTTTTTTGACGGATACGGTGCATTCCGTGATCCCCATATCCGCCTGCCGCAGACGTTTCCCCTTGATCTGATAAGCCAGACAGCTTTTTCTCACCTGTTTCGGCCAGTTTTTAGCGGAATAATTCCGGCTGAAGCTGTCTTCCTCCTGAGCCTCCTCCGATACCGGATCCGGGGACGGCGCTGTCAGGGCATGTTTCCTGTCCAGGTAGGCGGATACAATTTCCGAGAGAAAACGTATCGCACCGGTTCCGTCTGTCAGAGCATGGAATACCTCAAAATTGATCCTGTTCCCGCTATAACTCATCTCATACAGCAGGGTCTCCTGATCCTTTCTGTAAATGGGGCTGCAGGGTTTCTTCCGATCCCTCCGAATAAAGGGTTTAATATCCCTCTTCTCAAAATAGAACCAAAAATTCCCCCGTTTCAGGACGCTCTGGAACATGGGATAATGCCGGCGTACACTCTCCAGGGCATTTTGCAGCAGCAGAGGATCCACCGGCTCCTTTAATTCACAGTATATCCGAAATACCCTGCTGTCCTTTTTACCGGCTGCGACCGGAAACGCCAGAGCAATATTGTCAAGCTTCCTTCTCTTTTTGGTTTTCTTCATTTTCACCTTCTGCTACCTCCTCAAGAAAGACATGAATTCTCTCCAGGCTGTCCAAAACATGCATATGTTTAAGTCCCAGCGCAAAGAAACCGTGAAAAGCATTGGGAATCCGGTAGGCTTCCACCTTGTTTCCCGCGTCATAAAGGCGTCTGGCAAATTCCTCCCCCTCATCCCGGAGAGGGTCGTACTCCGCCGTCAGGATCAACGTACGGGGAAGATCTCCCAGATCTTCCGCCAGCAGCGGGGCAAAATAGGGATTCTGCCTGTCCTTCGGCCCGCTCTGGTACAGGTTCAGGTAGGATTCCATACGGGACGCCGTCAGCAGATAATGTTTTCCGTTTTCCCTCACCGATGCAAAAGGCGTATGCTCGGTATAATCATTCCAGAGGGCAGGATATACCAGGATCATCTGTCTGACAGAAAATTCTCCCCTGTCCCGGGCCATCAGGGCCATGGCCGCCGCCATGTTTCCCCCCGCACTGTCGCCGATCAGCGTGATGTCCTCCGGCTCAATGTGGGGAAGAATCTGGCCGCCGTACAGGGCTTTTGCCGCCGCATAGCTGTCCGACAAAGGAATCGGAAAATGGTGCTCCGGCGCACGGCGATATTCTACGGAAAGCACCAGTTGTCCCGTGCTATGGGACAGTTGGGCACAGATCCTCTCATAAGTCTCCACACTCTCCGTCGCCCATCCCCCGCCGTGCAGAAAGAGGAGCACCTTTTTGCCGTAACGGGAAATATCCTTCTCCTTCATTTTCTTTTTGGTGGGAAAATAGATGCGGATCGGGATCTCATACCCGTCGTTGCTGATACACACATCCACCTTTTCCATAAAAATTCGGGCAATATCCAGTTTTTTAAGTTCCGCGATCCTGCGGTCGCGCTCCACATCCACCTCCGGCTCGGACAGTACTTTCAGTATGGTCTGTATTGCTTTATTGATTGCCATGGATTTTCCTCGTTTTCCTCATACAGTTAGCTTCATATTCTTTCGTATTCCGAGATAATTCGGACAGTTCCTGATAGCAAATTACCAGCCTGTTCAACTTGTAAGGCTGGTAATCAAATTTCTTCTTTTTTTCATCTTATCATGTTTTCCGGATTTATTCAATCAAAATTACAGCCTTTCCTCCGGCCTTTATGCAGGTTTCCGTAAAGTCCGGGCTTTTCAGATCTCTTTTATTCCCAAGAACATCCGTCCCTTTTCGCCCTTACTTGTGATATGGTTCTCCATATCATACCTAAGTGCGAAAAATCTCGTAATATTATTATGGACAGAAAACCTTTAAAAATTTTCTGCC
>CAJUQO010000032.1 GCA_910588295.1 uncultured Lachnospiraceae bacterium
CACGATGATCTCCTCCATGCCCGTATTGAACTCCTGAAAGATCTGGATGGCTCCCTCCTGGGCGATCTGGTTGATACCCTTGATGAACTGCTTGCGCTTCATGGTGTCGAGCTGCGTCACCCGGGCGAAATGCTCCGGTGCAAAGGTGGGAATACCCTCGTAGGCAAAATGTTTCCCTGGCATACAGATCGTATCGCCGATGGAGAAGATACCCGGATCAAAAACGCCGATGATATCCCCGGCGTAGGCTTCCTCCACCACATGACGGTCGGAAGCCATCATCTGCTGGGGCTGGGACAGGCGCATCTTCCTGCCGCCCTGCACATGGTACACCTCCAGGCCCGCGTCAAAACGGCCCGAACAGATACGCATAAAAGCGATCCTGTCCCGGTGGGCCTTGTTCATATTGGCCTGGATCTTGAATACAAAAGCGGAGAATTCCTCCTCCATGGGATCGATCTCCCCCACATCCGCATGGCGGGGCAGCGGCGAGTAAGTCATTTTCAGGAAATGTTTCAAAAACGTCTCCACACCGAAGTTCGTGAGGGCCGACCCGAAAAATACCGGGGACAGCTCCCCCGCGCTCACCAATTCCTGGTCAAACTCGGCGCTGGCGCCGTCCAAAAGCTCAATCTCATCCATGAGCCGGGCTTTCTGCTCCGGGCTCACCACGTCCAGCAGATGGGGATCGTCCACGGCGATCTCCTCCTCCACGCCCTCCTTCGTGCCCTTCATGGTATCGGAGAAGGTCAGCACCTTCCCGGTGTTCCTGTCATAGACCCCCCGGAAGGATTTGCCCGACCCGATGGGCCAGTTGACGGGGCAGGTGGCAATACCCAGCTCCTTCTCGATATCGTCCAGCAGGTCGAAAGTATCATTGGCATCGCGATCCAGCTTATTAATAAATGTAAAGATCGGAATATGGCGCATCACACATACCTTGAAGAGCTTCCTGGTCTGGGCCTCCACGCCCTTGGAGGCGTCTATGACCATCACCGCCGAGTCGGCGGCCATCAGCGTCCGGTAGGTATCCTCCGAGAAATCCTGATGCCCCGGCGTATCCAGGATATTGATGCAGTAACCATCATAATTGAATTGCAGCACCGACGAGGTGACGGAAATACCCCTCTGCTTCTCAATCTCCATCCAATCCGACACCGCATGGCGGGCCGTGGCCTTACCCTTCACAGAACCGGCCAGATTGATGGCCCCGCCGTAGAGCAGGAACTTCTCCGTCAGCGTGGTTTTTCCCGCATCCGGGTGGGAAATGATGGCGAAGGTGCGGCGTTTTTCTATTTCTTTCGTGTAGCTTCCCAAAGCGAAACCTCCATATTTTTCAAAACTTTGTATATTCTAGTATATGGCGTGGGCGGTGTCAAGGTGGATATTGCCCGCAGGAGCTCCTGTCTGTTTTTTGCATGTAACAGGCCAGCTTGTCCTAACCATTACAACTCCCTCAAATTAATTGCACCTTTTGCGTAATACTCCCTTGAAAAAGTTTGCATTTCTTCTGTTTTTTCCGATCCCCTGGAAATCAACTATCTGATCATGATGCTGTCAGCGCGACTGGGGGATGCGGCTTGTTCATCAGTATACTGGAGGACGGCACACCATATGACTTTTACAGAGCAGACTCTTACCCTTTCCCTTCCCCTGTACATGGCTTTCCTGCACAGGGCGGTATGACCCCGCCCTCTTACCGCATATACGCGCTCTCCCCCTCCTTCTGCACATACAGCTGGCTCCCGTCGCCGTCAAACACCTTTCTGTAAGTATCCACCAGCAGCATATCGTCGTTCACGCCGCTGACAATCTCCGTTTCCATCTCCACATAGGTATCGTCCGTCTCCGTCCCCCAGATTTCCACCGTCAGATCATCACCCTCATACCAGGCGTCTATCCGTACAGGGTATTCCCTGTTATTGATAAATCGAAAATCCAGATCCCCCCAGGCCACAGCGGCATCCAGCCCCGCCGGGACATAACTGGAAACCAAGTCATGATTTCCCCTCTCGGTAACCTCCAGATTGGCATAGAGAACCGCCATGTATAGAGTAGAAGATACCTGGCAGATACCGCCGCCGTAAGCAGGAACCACTTTACCGTTCAGAATGCCCGCCGCCTCTTTAAACCCCCGCTCGGCGGTCTGTTCTCCCACGGTCTGATTAAAGGAAAATTCTTCACCGCTTACCAGTATACGGCCATTACACTTATCCACGGCCAGCCCCACATTGGTACGACGGTTTTCCGATCCCTTTACCCCTGTCGTATAAACGCCAAGCCGATCCGCAAACAGACGTTCTTTGAGATCCTGCAAAGTAACTGCCGGTTCCGTATAGATTAGATCCACCTCCACCGTGTCGCCCTCTGCGGCATTTTCTAACAGATTGCGGGCGCTTTCCAGATCAAAGCTCACGCCGGTGACAGAATCCACATAAGCATAACCGTTTTCCGGGTCAAGGGCGGCGTTCTGCGGTTCCCGGTAAATCTCCTGATGGATCTCCTCCAGATCCACCGGCGCCACCGCACCGTCAGTCACCGGGCACTCGATAGGCGTCCGATAGTCACCACGACTGGCAGCGTCAGCCATAGCTGCCAAAAGCCCCGGCACATCGGGCGAATCCGGAACGGAGCATCCCATGTGGAATAGCAGTTTCCCCTCTCCCACGGTATATTCGGTCTGAATGGTCGTTCCGGCCCGCAAAAGGCCGCTGGCCTCTATGGCGGCGCGGAGCACTCCCTCATCCTTCACCTCCGGCAGCTTTTGTTTCTCATAACCGCCAAACAGAGAATGTAAAAGCCAGAACCCCCTCGCTAAAAAGGGAGCCTGGCTCCGCCGGATCGCCTGTTCCGCCAGACCGCCGCAGTTCAGGCCCAAAGCATTGGCCGCCACAACCTGATAGGTATGTCCCGCCGCCGTCACGGCAAATACGGCGGTTCCCCGCCGCGCCTTTGTGTCAGCCTCCAGGGCAGCCGCGGCTGCCCGCACATCCATACCGCCGAGCTGCAGGTCATTGATCCGGGTATTCGGCAGTATATGTTCCGTATCTGTGACGGCGCAGAGCAGCAAATAAAGGGCCGCCAGGACAGGAAGCGCCGCTAGTATTCTTTTTTTCTTTCGCTTTTTCCCTGGCTTACCTGCCATATTGCATATTCCTTTCCAAATACCAAAAAGCTCAACCCCGTTCACTGTTTTGCCGTCTTCTCAGCAAAACCAGTGCGATTACGCAGACGACCACCGACAGCAAAGAGCCGCCCGGCGCGGCCCACCCCATAGGAAACAGCGTATCCGGGAAAAATTTCGAGGCCAGATAGGCGCCCGGTATGCGCACACAGACGATGGACAGGAAATTATGTAAAAAGGATATCCCCGACCTGCCGCAGGCGCAGAAATATCCGCTGAAGCAGAAATGCATCCCGGCCAGCATACAGTCCCAGATATAGCTGCGCAGATACTGGCTGCCCAGCACGATCACCTCGCCGTCACCGGTAAAAAGCCCCACCACCGGCCCGCTGACAAACTGAATCATCACAGACACCGCCAAACCAAATCCCGCAGCCAGAAATATGGCATAGCGCAGGGTGAGCCTCGCCCGGCCCTCCTCCCCGGCTCCGATATTCTGGGCGGAAAGGGCCGAGACCGTGGAGAGCATGGTGGAGGGCACCAGAAACACCAGCCCGATGAATTTTTCCACGATGCCCACGGCCGCCGCGTCGTTTAACCCCCGGCGGTTGGCGATGACCGTAATCACAATGAACGCGATCTGGATAAAACCGTCCTGCAAGGCTACAGGGACGCCGATATGCAGGATCTGCCCCATGACGCCCGGCCGGGGCCTGAAATATTCTTTTTTCAGCGCCAGTCCCGTCTTCTGTCGGCGTATGACCAGAAATGCCAGGAGCACGCTGACGGTCTGGGCCAGCGTAGTCCCCAGGGCCGCCCCCGCCGCGCCGAGATGGCAGCCGCCGATGAACAGCACATCCAGAACGATATTGGCCCCACAGGCCACGGCCACGAAAACCATCGGGCTTTTGGAATCCCCCAGCCCGCGAAAGATCGAGCTGATGATGTTGTAGGCCGTGATAAAAGGAATCCCTATAAAGCATATAGTGAGGTAAGCTGCCGTACCCGATACCGCTTCCGGCGGCGTGGACATTACCGCTGTGATCGGCTTCACCAAAAGCAGCAGAACCGCCGTAAGCACGACGGACACGCCCATAAACAATGTGACCGTATTACCCACAGCCGCCGAAGCCTCCCTGGACTGTCTGGCCCCCACGGCTTTCGCGATGGTCACGGTGGAGCCCATGGCCAGCCCCACGATCATGACAGTCAGCATATGCATAACCTGACTCCCGATGGAGACCGCCGTGATGCTGTCCACCCCGTTGAACTGCCCGATAATAAACAAATCTGCCATCCCGTACAGGGTCTGCAAAAAATAGGACAACAGATACGGCAGCGAAAAATAAATAATATTTTTAAATACGCTGCCGGATGTTAAATTTTTTTCCATATGTATTCTGCCCTTTCCCCGGAAACTTCCTGAACCCACAGAGAAACGGGCCTCCTCCTGCCATGTGATTTTCTTCTACTGCATAGTATCACAACTCCCGCGATCTGTGCAAGTTTGAGTTATCAAGCCGCAAAATGTCTCCCGAATCGTATCACATTTTTCTCCTTTCCCCTCGGGTTATGCCTTTACACCCCTGACGGCTGTTGTTATAATGAAAGCGGAAAACATTTTTCAGATAAACCGAACCGTTCCATAAAACCGCATTCATAAAACCAAAGGTGTAAAGTCTTTCCTATTATATACAGGGCTTTACACCTTATCATTTGCTATCGGGGGAAATCATGGACACAAAGACAATAGCCATCATAGACGACGACGTCTCCATCGGAGACATGCTGGAGGAGACACTACGGCAGGAAGGCTACCGCACCCTGCGGGCCTGGTCCGGCACGGAGGCTCTGTATCTCCTGTCCCAAAATCACCCGGATCTGATCCTTCTGGATCTGATGCTCCCGGGCCTTAACGGCGAGGAGGTGCTGCCCCACATCCAGGGCATCCCCGTCATTGTCTTAAGCGCCAAGGGGGATATTCAGGATAAAGTGAGCCTTCTGCGGGGCGGAGCCGCGGACTACATGACCAAGCCCTTCGACATCCGGGAACTCCTGGCCCGCATCGCGGTACAGCTCAGAAACACCGTCTCCCCCCTGGCCCCGGTATACCGGGCCGGAGATCTGGCCGTGGACACCGCCTCCCGCCAGGTACTCGTCCGCGGCGCTGAAGTGCGCCTGACCCGGACGGAATACGCCATCCTAAAGCTCTTGATCCAGAATCCCGGACAGGCCATCGCCAAAGGCGTCATACTGGACAGGATCAGTGAAGACACCCCGGACTGCACGGACAGCTCATTAAAGCAGCATATCAGCAACCTGCGCCGGAAATTAAAAGAAACCGGATACCACGACTACATCGAATCCGTCTGGGGCATCGGTTTTCGCCTGTCTTGTAAATAGCGCGTAACCACCCCGCCCGTCTTTACCATTTCTTTACTCTTTTCTTTACCGCTGCCTTTACTTTTCCGCGGTAAACTGACGGCATCAAAGACAAGGAGGCATACATTATGGACTATGTGCTCAGGGCCGACGCGCTCTGCAAACAGTATAAGCATTTCAAAGCACTCGACAACCTGTCCCTCAGTATTCCCAGAGGGGCCATCTACGGCCTTGTGGGCAAAAACGGGGCCGGAAAGACCACGCTGATCCGGCTGGTCTGCGGCCTGCAGTCTCCCACCTCGGGCAGCTACACCCTGTATGGCGCCCGTCACGACCAGCCCGCCATTTTAGGATCCCGCCGCCGGATGGGGGCCGTCGTGGAGACGCCCTCCATCTATCTGGAGCTTACAGCGAGGGAAAATCTCATAGAACAGTATCTGGTACTGGGCCTGCCCTCCTTTGAGGGCATCGACGATCTGTTAAAGCTGGTAGGGCTTGCCGATACAGGAAAAAAGAGGGCCAAAAATTTCTCCCTGGGTATGCGCCAGCGGCTGGGCATCGCCGTGGCCCTGGCCGGAGACCCGGACTTTCTCGTGCTGGACGAACCGGCCAACGGCCTGGATCCGGAGGGCATCGTGGAGATCCGGGAGCTGATCCTCAAGCTAAACCGGGAGCGGCAGATCACGGTGCTGATCTCCAGCCATATCCTGGACGAACTCTCCCGCCTGGCCACCCATTATGGCTTCATCGACGGCGGGCATATGATCCGGGAATTGAGCGCCTCCGATCTGGAAGCCGCCTGCCGCAAATGCACCCGCCTGAAGGTTTCCGACACAAAAGCCCTGGCCCGGGTGCTGGACGCCTTGGGACTGTCCTACCAGATCTTCCCCGAAGGAGAGGCCGATGTCTACGCCCAGGTGAATATCACCAAACTGGCGCTGGCTCTTGATAAAGAACACTGTGAAATCCTGACCGTACAGGAACGGGACGAGAGCCTGGAGAGCTATTACATCAATCTGATCGGAGGTGGCAGACATGAGTAGACTGCTGGCAGCAAATTTCGTGCGGCTGAAAAAAAGCCATGCCTTTCTGGCGGAAATAATATTTATGATCTTCCTGGGTATCTATGAGCCCATTGTAAGATATTTCGACATGAAACAAAGCGGCGAGATCTTTCCTCTGGACAACGGATTTTTTCTCTGCGTAGCCCTGCTCCTGATACTCGCCGCCGTCCTGTGCAGCCTCTATGTCGGCACCGAATACAGCGACGGCACCATACGAAATAAAGTGGTCGTAGGCCGGCGGCGGCCCGCCATCTACCTGGCAAACCTGATCACCTGCGCCCTGGCCGATACCGTCCTGTGCCTGCTCTATTTTGCCGCCTACCTCTGCGTGGGCCTGCCGCTTCTCGGACCTTTCCAGGCAGTCCTGCCGCAGGTCGCCTATTATATCCTGTGCACGTTTTTATTGAGCATAGCCGCCTCAGCCATCTTCACCCTGGCCGCCATGCTGATCCAGAGTAAGGCCGCCACCGTGGCCGTCTGCCTGCTTGGCGCCTTCGCGCTCCTGCTTGCGGGCAGTTACATCGACAGCCGGCTGTCGGAGCCCGAAACCTACCCGTCCTTCTCCCTCATAACGGATGGCGAGGTCATAAACGAAGGCGAAGAGCCCAACCCCCACTACCTGCGGGGAACCAAACGGAAAGTCTACGAATTTTTCTATGACTTCCTCCCCGGCGGTCAGGCCGTACAGATCGTCTCCTGGACTGTCGCCCGTCCGTGGAATCCGCCTCTGTACGCCATGATCATCACGGCGGCGGCCACCGGGTGCGGGGTCTATGCTTTTAATAAAAAAGACTTAAAATAGCCATATTTCCTATATAAAGGAGCCTCTCATGGAACTGATATGCATCATCGCCCTGGCCGCCGCCACCCTCCTTCTCCTGATCCGCAGCGTGCTCATCGACCTGTCTTTAAAAGAAATCGAAAAAGGCCTCGCCGCCCGCCTGGACGAGGAGACCAATACCCTACTGGACATTCCCGGCCGCAGCCGCTCCGTGCGGCGGCTTGCGGCTGCGCTGAATGTACAGCTTCGCCGTCTGCGGGATGAACGTCGGCGTTTCCAGTTGGGCGACCAGGAGCTCAAGGATGCCGTCACCAACATCTCCCACGATCTGCGTACCCCCCTGACCGCCATCTTCGGTTATGTGGAGCTACTGAAACGGGAAAATCCCCCCGGGGCAGCGGCCCGCTACCTATCCCAGATCGAAGACCGGGCAGAGGCCATGAAACAGCTCACCGACGAGCTCTTAAGCTACTCCGTCGCCTCATCCGGGGAACCCGCGCGCCGGAAACTGGATCTTGGCCGCGCCCTGGAGGAGAGCATTCTCTCCTTCTACGGCACCATGGAACAGCGAAAACTGACGCCCGAGATCCAGATTACCGACGGACCTGTCTGGCGGTATCTGGATCCCGGCGAGATCAGCCGCATCTTCGGCAACGTCATTTCCAACGCGTTAAAATACAGCGCCGGAGATTTTTCTGTTTCCATGGACGCGGACGGAACCATTACCTTTTCCAACACCGCCCCGCAGCTGAACGCCGTGACCGTGGGCCGCCTGTTCGACCGTTTCTACACCGTCAGGGACAGCCAAAACTCCACCGGCCTCGGCCTCTCCATCGCCCGGCTCCTGACCGAGCGCATGGGCGGAACCATCGGGGCGGATTACCGCCAGGGGAAATTATTCATTATCGTGGCCTTCCCCGAGCATAGTCCGTAAAATGTTTCCGTAAAACCGGATGAATCCTTGCAGATCTGTTAGATTTCAGAAAGGTTCTGGAAAGAATACTCTGCTATAGTCTGTGTATGCTTTAAAATATGTATAGAAAGGAGACAGACATGGAAATTCTGCGGACAATACATCTGAAAAAATATTACGGGGAGGGCGAAACCTGTGTGAAAGCCCTGGACGACGTGAATTTTTCTGTGGAGAAGGGAGAATTTGTGTCCATCGTGGGCACCTCCGGCAGCGGCAAATCCACCCTCCTGCACATGCTGGGCGGACTGGATCGCCCCACCTCTGGGGAAGTGGTCGTGGACGGCAAAAATATCTTTTCCCTGAAAAACGAGGCCCTCACCATTTTCCGGCGGCGGAAGATCGGCTTCGTCTTCCAGAGCTACAATCTGGTGCCGGTGCTGAATGTCTATGAAAATATCGTGCTGCCCGTGGAACTGGACGGCAATAAAGTGGACAAAGCTTTTGTGGACAGCATCCTGGAGGTACTGGGCCTTAAGAGCAAGCTCTACGCGCTGCCCTCCCAGCTGTCCGGCGGCCAGCAGCAGCGGGTGGCCATCGCCCGGGCCCTGGCGTCCAAGCCGGCCATCCTGCTGGCGGATGAGCCCACGGGAAATCTGGATTCCGCCACCAGCCAGGATGTGCTGGGGCTTTTGAAGGTTACAGTGGAACGCTTTAACCAGACCATGGTCATGATCACCCACAACGAGGAGATCGCCCAGATGGCAGATCGGATCGTGCGCATCGAGGACGGCCGGATCGCCCTGCCCGCCGATGCACGCCCGACAAACGCATATCCGGCCGACACACACCCGGCCGACACGCGCCCAACAAACGCACATCCGGCTGACACGCGCCCGGCCAGGGGAGGTGAGACCCATGCGTAACGTGAGAAACCAGCAGGCCGTTAAACGTCTGGCCGCAAAAAGCTTTCAGGCAAACCGTACCCGGAACACTATCGCCGCCATCGCCATTGCCCTGACCGCCCTCCTTTTCACGGCGGTATTCACCATCGGGCTGGGGATGATCGAGGACACCCAGCGTTCCGCCATGCTGCAGGCCGGGGGCGACGCCCACGGCTCCATCAAAAACATTACCGAGGAGCAATATAAGATTTTAGCGCAGCATTCCTCCATCGTCGAGTGCGGCAGGGATATGCTGGTCGCCTACGGGGTTGATAACCCCGAATTTCTGAAACGCCATGTGGAGGCGCATTACATTGAAAAAAACATCTATTCTCACTGGTTCATAGAGATCATCGACGGAAAAGCGCCGGAGGCGGCGGACGAGATCCTTCTGGATCAGGCCTCCCTGGAGCTGCTGGGGCTGGAAGCAAAGGCCGGAGGCACGGTGGATCTTCTGCTTCGCATACACCCGGATGACGCGCCTGTCAAACGCACCTTCACCGTGAGCGGCGTCATCCGGTCATCCCAGAGCATGAATGTGGGCTTTGTCATCGTCTCAGAGGCCTACACGATACAATACAGAGAAGAAATGAACGCCAAAGGCCAAGACTATTACGATGGCGTAGGCCAGATCTCCATGGAGGTCATGTTTTCCAACTCCATGGGTATACAGAAGAAACTGGACCGGATCATCACGGACAGCGGATTTTCCCTGGACGCGGGCAGCCCGGACTATATCGAATCCAATGCCAACTGGGCCTACCTGTCCGACGGCGCGGAGAGCGATCCCATGACCATGATCGGCCTGGGCGCGGCTTTGCTCCTGATCCTGGTGACGGGTTACCTGATCATCTACAACATTTTCCATATCTCCGTCATCCGGGATATCCGCTTTTACGGCCTGTTAAAGACCATCGGAACCACGGAACGGCAGATCAGACGAATCCTGCGCAGACAGGCGCTCCGGCTGTGCCTTTTCGGTACGCCCGCGGGGCTGCTTATGGGATTTTTCGCAGGGAAATTCCTGCTGCCGCTAATGCTGAGCGTAAGCCAAATGAAAGATATGGCAATCACGGCCGTGTCGCCTCATCCCTGGATCTTCATCGGCGGCGCGCTGTTTACGGTCATCACTGTGCTGATCTCCGAGCAAAAACCCGCCCGGATCGCCGCAAAGGTCTCCCCTGTGGAGGCGCTGCGCTATACCGAGCAGAGCGGAAAGAGGAAACGTCTGAAAAAGACCACCGACGGCGGAAGGATCACCCACATGGCTTTCTCCAACCTGGGCAGAAACCGGGGACGGACAGCCGTGGTGATCTGCTCCCTCTCTCTGACCGTCGTCCTGATGAACAGCCTCTACACGGTCACCGGCTCCATCGACCGGGAGGGTTTTCTGTCAAAAATGATCCTGTGCGAGGACATCATCGGCAGCGCCGCCCTCTGGAACTACAACTACCGCCCCTTCGATGAAGAAACGGCGGCGGAAGAAAGCCTGTCGGAAAGCTTTATCTCGGCCTGTGAGGCCCAGGAATCCTTCGCCGACGGCGGCCGGATCTACATGACTCCGAACCATGTGCGGCTGCCCGTGGAGAGTTGGGAGATCCCGGATCATATCCTCAAGAATGAGGACGGCGCGCCGGGACAGGAGACGCCGGTGGGCTTCCAGCCCTATGCCGGATATGATACCGGCGGTTACTGGGTGGAGCTGCACGGCATAGAGCCCTTCGTCCTCTCTAAAATGACGGTGGTGGAGGGCGAGACCGATACGGACGCCCTCTGGGAAAAGCTGCAGACCGGCAACTATGTGCTCTACGGCGTGCAGGTGGACGACAATAATTTCGTCATAGAAAGCGATGTCAAACACCATGCCGGGGACACAATCACCCTGCGGTATGAAAACGGCGCCACAAAAGAATATGAGATCGCCGCCGTGATCAAAGGGCACTCTTTCAGTCTGACCAACCGCACGAGCAACAACTTCGCCTACTATATTTCCGCGGAGGAATTTAAAGAAAATCTCTCCGACATATATTTGATGAGTTTCCTCATGGACACCAAAGAAGGACAGGCGGATGCCATGGAGGAATTTCTGAAAAGCTACACCACCGACGTGGAACCGCTGATGTCCTACGAGTCCAGGGCCATGTACGCGGGCACCTATAACCAGATCCTCGGCATCATCACTTTGGTGGGATCCCTGCTGACGGCCATGATCGGGCTCATCGGCCTTCTGAACTTTATCAACATCATCCTCACCAGCGTGGAAACCCGAAAACGGGAATTCGCCATGATGGAAGCCATCGGTATGACAAGACGGCAGCTCGTGGGGATGCTGACGGCGGAGGGGCTGTATTACGCCGCCCTCACCCTCGTCTTTTCCCTGACGGCGGGCGCCCTGTTCTCCCTGACGGCCCTGCGTGCCTTAAGCGATGGGATCTGGTTTGTCAATTACCGTTTCACCCTGCTGCCCGTGCTGATCGCCTGCCCCCTGCTGCTTCTTCTGGGCGCCTGGGCGCCGAGGATCATCTACAGGCTGCGGAAACAGGAAAGCATCGTGGAGGAGATACGGGAATGAGGAACGCCCCGATTTGATGGGTAAAAAATAACATACCGATCAGGGTTGTAACCTTACGGATACAGAAATTTTCGCTCACCAGGCCCGAGGCCGGCGACACGGTGGCATCTCCGGTCAGACCAAGCCCAACAGAAAACAGCACTGCCGTAAGCATCGTTTTCGGAAGGAGCCACAGATACACAAGCACCCACGCCGCGCGGAAACCATAGTAAAAGCCCAGCAGCCGTCTCTTATACAGACGGACACTCAGGAAACCAGACAGCAGCGCGCCCGCTATAGTCGCAATGCCGTATACGGAATAGGCCCAGCTTGCTTTCGTTTCATCGAGCCCGTACAGGACAAATTGTGAGAACAGATGGGATTCTATGATCACCATATGGAATCCACAAGTGGTAAATCCGGCAAAGAGAAGCCGGAATGTCCTGTTGCCAAAGGCTTCTCTAAACAGCGACGGGCCGCTGCCATCGGATGCCGATCCTCTGCTCCCATCGTCATCCGACGGCTCTGCGATATCACGGGACGTAATGATAACGGCCGCCGGGATCAATGCGGTCGCGATACCGATCATTATCATCAGCGTAAAGATCAGTCCTTTCGCCTGTAACAGCGACTGGAGAAGCGGTGATAAGACGAATCCCACCATCCCGGCGGCAGCGTTTAACATGCCGGAAATCACCATGGCATATCCGCGCCCTACGAAATGAACCGCCGAGGTCAACACCAGTCCAAAGGCCAGGGCGCCCGCGCCAAGCCCAAACAGGATACCCAGCGAAAGCAGCAACCCTAAATAAGAAACCGACAGCATCATACCCAACATGCTAAGCCCCATAAGGACAACACCCAGTATGAGGACAAACCGGTGGGAGCTTCTTGCCGCTATCATACCAAATACAGGCTGAGCGGCTCCGAAGACCAGCTGCATCACAGCAATGCACATACTGACATCGTTGTACCTTAATCCACAATGTTCCGCCAATGGATTGAGCAAAATCCCCATATCGCTGCGCAGCCCCGCGCCTACACCGTACAATACACAGGCGATCAGGCCAAACAATATAACCCCCGGCAAACCGTTTTTCTTTTTTTTTGACAGGCTGTAAAGCTTCCGGATTCCGCTCCAGCCTTTCCCGCCAATTCACAGAAAGCCATTTTCTCTACGTTCAATCAGCCGGTTCAAATATAAAGCCCTCTTAATTGTCTCCATCCTTCTCTCCTTACTTCGGAATAATGTGAAATATTGCTTTTTCCCGTAGTTTTGTGATGGCAAATCAAAACAGACAGGTCACCGTATTATAACTATTATACACCGAACTTTATGAAAAAATTGCATTTTCCCGAAATGAGGTTCCATGGGAAAATTTTCATTTATTTTCAGAAATACAGCCGTTTATGCAAAGCTTCTGAATCTGTTGTTCCCCCAAAATATCTAACTGACAGAGCACATTCCCTATATCCCCATCGATACAGATCGACTGCCTCTCTATCTCCTTCGGGCAAACATCTTCCCCATAATTGATGCAGACATATACCGCCTTCGGATTCTCCACAATCAAAAATCCATACACAAATACTACCATAACAAAATAGCCAGTGCGTACTTCTTCATTATGCTGCTGGATATGCCACAGCATAATGAAGAAGTAAATTTCAAACTAAATACGGGCTTGATTGCTGTAGTTCCTGTTATTTGTATTGGAACTTCCAGTACAATAGTCTCTGCATCAGTACCAATCTGAATCTGATAAACCCCTGTAGATACAAACCAATCATGTACTTCCACATTCCAATATGCAAACACCCTCTTGGAAAGTTCAAAAGATACAACTTTGGATTCTCCGGCAGCCAGTGTTACTTTTTTAAATCCTCGTAGTTCCCGAACTGGACGAACTACATCCTGCATCTGTCCAGCCACATACAACTGCACCAGTTCTTTTCCTGCCACAGTACCGGTATTTGTTACCTTCACATTAACCTTTAAAGTATCTGTATCCAACATGGAATTCCTGTCTACTGTAAGATTTGAATACGCAAAACTCGTATACGAAAGTCCGTACCCAAATGGAAACAGAGTGTCTTTCCCTTTTCTCGTGTAATACCGATATCCGACAAGCACTCCCTCACGATATGGCACATCATGACGCTCTATCCCATAGTAAGGATAGGTTGGATTATCCTCCAAAGAGACAGGAAAGGTTTCCGCCAAATGTCCACATGGATTTGCTTCCCCATATAACAGTTCCGCTGTTGCCAAACCAACGGCTTCGCCGCCTAAATACATTTCCAAAACTGCCGCCACATCTTTTATCCATGGCATAGTAATTGGAGAACCATTGTGCAAAACCACGACGGTGTTTGGCTGTACTGCTGCAATTGCTCCAATCAGCGCATTCTGTTCCGGCGGCATATCCAATTTCCTGCGGTCTAATCCCTCAGTCTCATAACTCTCTGGAAGGCCTGCAAAAATAATGGCTTTGTCAACAGCTTTTGCAGCGTTCACAGCCTCGCATAGCAGTTCCCTATTCTCTTCTGCTGTTCCATTTTCCACATATCCCTGCACAAAAGATACATTGTCCCTGACTCCCATTGATTCCCATGCGCCTGAAACTCTATATGCATTGATATGCGAACTGCCACCACCCTGATATCTTGGGTTCTTTGCATACTCCCCAATGATCAAAACTTCATCGGAATCACTTAATGGAAGTACTTCATTCTTATTTTTTAACAGAACCGCGCTTTCTTCTGCTATTGTCTTTGCTACAGTATGACCATGCTCAAAATCGTAAACCGCATCCTCCACATAATTTTCCTGATACTTAAACACGATATTCAGGATGCGTTCCACCGCCCTGTCCAAAACTGCCTCATCCAAAATCCCATTTTTTACCGCTGACGTGATTCTGTCTACATTTGCACTTCCCGGTTCGGGCATTCCAAGATCAGTGCCTGCTTCAATACTTTTGACCGGATCAGCAAGCGCTCCCCAGTCGGTCATTATGAAAATGATATGCTGCTGTCACAATTGTCGTCGGAAGGATTCCCTTTTACTGGAAATCCTTCTGCCATAATCCTCCTGCATCCAAATCAGTAAAAGTCAATTTCCTTCCCATCCAGATAAAGATGGAATTTATCCGCATCATTTTTTATATCGTAACCTTTCTGAAAGTCGCCCGTAGAAAATTCAATCTCGCAGACCGCTTTCCCCTTTTTCACGTCTTTTCTGTTCAGATACACCGTAATATCCAACTCCGATGGATAGCCGTTTACATCTGTCGAAAATCGGATAGAATGAAACGAATTGTCCTGGCACATGTGGATAATCTCCCTTGCAAATTCTTCCTTATCCCCAATCCGGCTGCTGTTGGCAACCACATTTAGATGATGGTCATTGTTCATAGAAAAGCTGCTTACTACATCAGGCACTCCTGAATGTGCTTCCTTCCATTCTAGATATTTCCTCACCCCATACTGAACCGCGCATACCAGCGCTGCAGCAATCAGAAAATACCATATCCTTTTCCAAATCTTTTCCCACATTATCTTCCCACCCTTCTGTATTTTATAGTGTTATTATACGCACACTATTGTTTCAATTATTTTACATGGATAATAGAAGTAATACAAGCAGCATTTAAATAAAGGCGGGAAACAGCATGATAACATACGACCGACTATGGGCAACCATG
Source organism: uncultured Lachnospiraceae bacterium (assembly GCA_910588295.1). Taxonomy (GTDB): domain Bacteria; phylum Bacillota; class Clostridia; order Lachnospirales; family Lachnospiraceae; genus UBA11957. The sequence continues at coordinate 15,464 of CAJUQO010000032.1, forward strand.
AAGGAAAAAGGCGTGACGCAGTATGACCTATACACGCATTACAATATCAACCGCTCGCAGCTTAACAGGTTAAGGCATAACATGAATGTGGAAGTGAATACGATAGACAGGCTCTGTAACATCCTGCACTGCAGGGTAGAGGATATTATGGAACATTTTGATGACAGCAATCTTTTCTGAATCATATATTCTGCCGTGAAATGCCTGCATACCTAATTTGAATTTGGAAAGGACTGGTAACACAATGGATGCCGCCAATGGATTCCAATACAGCCAGAAGCATGAGGAAGATCTTAAGCGCCTGAAGAACTTCCGGTTACTGGACGATGATTTTTGCACAAAAGTGTTTGAGGATATTGAATGTGTGGAGCTGTTACTGCGTATCATATTAAAGAAAGATAATCTGAAAGTAACCGAAGTACATTCCCAATATAATATGAAGAATCTACAGGGACGCTCGGCAAGGCTCGATATATTTGCCGTTGACGATACCGAGGCGGCGCTGAACGTGGAAGTACAAAGAAGCGACCAGGGCGCAAACCCAAGACGTGCAAGATACCATTCCAGCCTGATTGATGCCAACATCACGGAACCGGGAATGGTTTTGGGGATGATTCCCATATCATCTATGTAAATTCACAGATTCAGGATGAAACAGCGTTAGGACGGCTGATGCATGATTTCTCATGCACCGACCCGTCTGACATGAATTATAAGATATTAGCTGACAGAGTGCGGTTTTTCAAAAGCGATGAGGAAGGAGTGTTGACTATGTGCCAGATGCTAGAGGAAATGCGGAATGAAACAGCGTTAGAAACAACAAAGGAATTTGCCCTCCGTCTGATTATCAGGGGGAAAGATACTCTTGAGGAAATTGCGGAAATTACCGATTTACCGCTTGCCGAACTGAACCACTTAAAAGAGACTAGGAAAATATAAATAGACAGGAAAAGGAGAAGCCCCTGCCCCCTCTAAGCCAGGTACTTCTCCTTTTCCTATTTCCGTCTGCGCTCCATATCCTCTGCCATTGAGATCTGTTGTGCGGGCTTTCCGCTCCGCCTGGCAATCTCTGCCTGTTTCTGCCGAAGTTTTGCCAGCACGGACACCCTGCCCTTCTTCTTTTTGCAGTTATTTTTATTCCCGTCAATAAAGCTGTAATTTTGTTCTTCTCCTCCTTCGATACTGCGGAGATACTCGCCGTTCTTCATGTACTTCTGCCAGTTTTCCAACGACCTTTTTTCCGTATGACTGCCAGAGGACATATTAGCTTCAGAGGGGAATGTATGCCCGGACAGTATTTCTTGTTTCTCCGGTTCCGAAATAGCCTGCGGTGGATGGAGATACTTTTTGATCTGCTGCAGAACAGACTGATCAAATCCATTATGCACACCGTCCACTACTAATTTCCCATCTGCATCCACTACTGTCCATGCGGCATCCTTCCCATAATCCTTATTTTCCATCAGGAAGAACTCCCTGCCGTCTACGATAATACTATCAAAGGCAAGCCAGCTCCCCTTCTTCCCTTCGATATAGAAATCTTCCGTATCAATCGACACAAGTGTACCAGATGAACCCTTACGGATAAACCCGGCTATGACGGTAAACCCCTCTTTCTCAACATAATAGGAAATCACAACTCTGTGTGATTGAGAATGGTATCGATGAGGGAGCGCCGCCGCTCCTGCCCCGCATAATCCTTCGGCATCTCCATAAGCCTGCACCGGTGCTGTTCTTTCAGCAATTCATTTATGAGAAAATGGCGTCTCTCTGTCTGATTCATATGCATCGTTTCCTTTCCCGTTACCTCCGTTTCTTTTTCTACAGGCCTTGAATCCGCCTGCGCCCCTATTGTAATCCATAGCTGCCGATAAAAAAAGTACGCACAAAAAAGTAACCGGGGAACCCAAAAAACAAATCCTCTTGACACTCCAGCCAGCGTTGCCAAAATAACCGCAAAGGGATTCCCGCTTCCCGATATCCTTTCTATATACATACTCAGATCGCCTTAACCCCACTAGATATTCCTGTTATCATTATACTGTTCAATTTTTAATATTCTTATCAATTTGTTGGACAAAGTAATAACAATTCTGTGAGACTTTATTTATGTCACTTTTAGTCGAATTAAAGGATGACCGCTCCGAAAAAATCTATTACGACAGACCCGGTTATCCCATTTATATACAGAGAAGTCTTCTTTCCGCTATCCAAATTATGCGGCGCCCAACCATTGGCACAACGATATAGAACTGATCGCTGTCCTGGCCGGAGAAATGAAATATAATGTAAACGGCGAGATCATAAATCTGACAAGCAGCCAGGGTATCCTTGTAAATGCAGGACAGATGCACTTTGGTTTTTCCAATCCCAGATCCGAATGTGATTTCATCTGCATCCTCCTGCATCCGATGCTTTTATGCTCTGCGTCTTCCTATGAGAACGACTTTGTGTTTCCTGTTATCCGCAATCACGCCATGCCTTACGTTTTCCTGGACAAAAATATCATCTGGCAAAATAAAATACTGGAGCAGATCCATTTCATGTACACGCAAAAAGACCAGATCACCGCGCCTCTGGATGTGCAGTCCGCGTTTTCGGCAATCTGGTCTCTACTGTATGAAAATATTCCGCCAAACGATACGATTGCGCTCCCGCAGAGCACAGATCTGACTATAGCGAAAAATATGGTTGGCTTTATTCAAAAATACTATGCCCACAAAATCTTCCTCACGGATATCGCCGTGTCCGGAGCCGTCGGACAGAGCAAATGCTGTAAATTATTCGCAAAGTATTTTAATCAGACTCCCCATGTCTACCTGACCCAATATCGTTTAAACAAAAGCATCGAATTATTACGTTATACAGATATGCCTATTACGGAAATCGCTCTGTCTGTTGGCTTCAGCGGCGCAAGCTACTACGCGGAAACATTCCGCAAGTGGTTCGGCCAAAGCCCAACGGCGTTCAGAACGGATTACAGGAAACCGAAAAAAGCAACGGAGCTACAGGAAAAAGCGCCCCTGCCTTACACCTCCTGAATTTCATCCGCCAGCAGCCGGCGTTAACCCTGCTCTTTTTCCGTCGGCTAAATTTGCTTATTCAATTCCCCGCTGTAAAACAGTGTCCGCGGCAGCCGTGATCTTTGCGTCATTTGCCCTAAACGCCACAAGGGCTGCCATTCCGTCTTCCATGATGGAATAATATTTCCGTATCGGCCCGTAGGGTGACTTCGCCTTCCGGCATACAACCAGCCCCTTCTTCTCCAGACGGGTCGGCGCCGGATACAGCGTCCCCTCCAGCAAAGCTTCAAAACCGCTCCTTTCCAGCCTGGTCAGGATCTCATATCCGTAAGTCTCTCCCTCCGCAATCACCGCCAGGACGCATCCCTCCAAAATCCCCCGTAAAAGTTGTGATTCCTCTAAGGTATCTCCGCTTTTCCTTAACTACTATGCGACGCCAAGTAGCTGTTTAACCTATTGCCCAACCTCAATTTTCATTCAGCCGTCCCAGCTTTGCCGCCTGATCCGCCGCGATGAGCTGATCGATGATCTCATCCAGATCGCCGCCCAGGATTTCGCTCAACCGATGGGACGTATATTTGATCCGGTGATCCGTCACCCGGCCCTGGGGAAAATTGTAGGTGCGGATCTTCTCCGAGCGGTCTCCCGTTCCCACCTGGCTCCTCCTGGCCTCGGCCTCGGCGTCATGGCGCTTCTCCAGTTCCAGCTCATACAGCCGGGAGCGGAGCACCTTGATGGCTTTATCCTTGTTCTTTAACTGAGATTTCTCGTCCTGGCAGGAGATCACAATGCCCGTGGGAATATGGGTCAGCCGCACCGCGGAATCTGTAGTATTGACACACTGGCCGCCGTTGCCGGACGCCCGGAACACGTCGAATTTGCACTCATTCAAATCCAGCTGGAAATCAATTTCCTCCGCCTCGGGCATGATCGCCACGGTCATGGTGGAGGTGTGAATTCTACCGCCGGATTCCGTCTCCGGCACCCGCTGTACCCGGTGCACCCCGCTCTCATACTTAAGCCGGGAATAGGCCCCTGCGCCGTTAATCATAAAGGTGGCGTCCTTGAAGCCCCCGATTCCGTTCTCGCTGATGCTCATAGTCTCCACCTTCCACCGACGGGATTCCGCGTATTTCACGAACATCCGAAAGATCTCGGCGGTAAAAAGGGCCGCCTCGTCGCCGCCGGCCCCGGCCCGCAGCTCCACGATCACGTTCTTCTGGTCGTTGGGGTCTTTGGGCAGCAGGGCAATCTTCAGCTGCTGCTCCAGATCACCGATCTTATGCTTCGCGTCGGACAGCTCCTCTTTCAGCATCTCCCGCATCTCCGCGTCGGCCTCCTCCTCCAGCATGGCCTGACTGTCGTCGATGGTAGCCAGACAATCCTTGTAGGCTTTATAGGTATCCACGACGGGCTGCAGCTCCGCCTGATCCCTCATCAGTTTCTGGAAGCGGTTGGAATCCGCCGCCACCGCCGGTTCGCTGAGTTCATTTAATATTTCCTGAAAACGCATCTGCAATGTCTCCAGACGCTCCGTTAACGCTCTGTCAAACATGTCCTTTCCTCCTCTTCTTCCAAGATAGCCGGCCGCCGCTTTCACCGAAAATTGCCCTGTCCCCCGGCAGACACCAACCGTTCCCCCGCCTCATCTTACATCTATCGCCGCAAAACCGTGACTGCGCTCCATTTCATCCGCGCCGTTTCCCGGCCACCACCCGGTCAAGCCCTGCCAGATCCGGTATCACCTGCACCTTTGTAAAACCATTCTTTCCCATCAGGTCAGCCACCGCCTCCCCCTGGTCATAACCGATCTCCACAGACAACGTCCCGTCATCCTTCAGATGTTCCGCAGCCTGTCCCACAATTTTTCTGTAAAAATCCAGTCCGTCCTCCCCGCCGTCCAGGGCCAGCATCGGTTCATGCTCCCGCACCTCCGGCGCCAATCCCCGGATCACCTTTCGGGCAATATAGGGAGGATTGGACACAATCACATCATAAGCGCCCTCTATCCGTTCCCACAGATCACTCTGCAGAAACGATGCCTCCACGCCCAGCCGAATGGCATTTTCCCTCGCCACCGCCAGCGCCTTCGGGGAAATATCCGTCCCGGTTCCCGAAATTCCCGTCGTTTCCTTTAAAATGCTCAACAAAATACATCCCGATCCGGTACAGAGATCCAGAAGCCGCAGGGGGCGGCCCGACTCGCCGGGATCACGTTTGCCCTGTTTCTCAGCCAGTACGCTCAGCACATATTCCGCCAGCACCTCCGTATCCTGCCGGGGAACCAGCACATGGTCATTGACATAAAAGGAATACCCCATGAACCATGCCTCACCGGTAAGCCGCTGTACCGGGATATGAGCACAGCGTTTCACGGCCAGCTCCTCCAGCACGCGTAATTTTTCTTCCGAGATTTCCTCCCCGCCGTTCAGAGAATAGTACAGCCGGTTGATCCCGGCTCCATGGGCCAACAGCAGCCAGGCGTCAGCCTCCGCTTCCTCGATGCCGCACTCTTCAAAACGTTTTACGGCCCGCGCCAGCCATCCCCTGTACGTCATTCCTGCTCTGATCCTTTCCGATACGTGCTGTTGTTTTTCTGAAGCCAGTCTTTCCAGTCAAATACCGCCTCCACAGCCGCTATGGCTACTTCCACCATCTGTTCATCCGGCTCGGCAGTGGTCAACCGCTGGAGCATCAGACCCGGTTTGCTTAGGAAGCCCACCACCGGATTCTCCGTACTGCCCGCCAGACGGATGATCTCATAGGACACCCCGGCAATCACCGGAATCAGCAGCAGACGGATCACAATGCGCCACAGCGGCGAGGACACATGTATAAAAAGGAAAAAAATCACACTCACTACCACCACGAAAAAGAGAAAACTGGTACCGCAGCGCTTGTGCTCTCTGGAACTTTTCATCACATTTTCCACATTCAGTTCCATACCGTGTTCGATACAATTGATACATTTATGTTCCGCGCCGTGATACATAAACGTCCGCCGGATATCCTTCATCCGGGAGATCAGCAAAATATAGCAAAAAAAGATCAGCAGACGGACACATGCCTCCAGCACCGTGATCAGAATCTCCGAGTCCGTCACCGCCCGCAGAAGCCGCGAGACAAAATACGGCAGCATGATAAACAGAGCCGCACACAGCAAAATGGAAAAGCAGACCGTGCCATACATGAGCAGGGAATCCTCTTTTTCTTTCTTTTTCTGTGCCGCCTCTTTCTCCGCCTCCGTCATCTCCGCCTTATTCTCTTCCTCATCTTCATAAAATGTGGCAGAGTACATCAGACAGCGGGTTCCCACCACCAGGGACTCCACAAAATTAAACACGCCGCGGATGACAGGTATCTTGTACAGAGCTTTTACCGGCACCACCTGTTTATAGGGATCCACTTTTACCGCGATCTCCCCGTCCGGCTTTCTCACCCCCACGGAATACACATCCCCGTGGCGCATCATAATGCCCTCCAGCACCGCCTGGCCACCTATACCTGATGATTTCATACTTCCCTCCCTAAGAAAATGGGCTGAGATCTCACAATCTCAGCCCATTTTACCAGTAAACCTGCATGCACCGCATTGGCTCGCCACCATACATGAAAACCAGAACTGGCGCACCCGGCATCCCTGCATGGATGCCATCTGCGGCGGGGTTTCAAAGTAAAGCCATTGCTTTATTTAATGCCGTATTTCTTATTGAACTTATCAATACGTCCACGGGCAGCCGCCGTCTTCTGCTGGCCAGTATAGAAAGGATGGCACTTAGAACAGATTTCAACGTGAAGATCCTGCTTGGTAGAACCTGTCGTGAATGTATTTCCGCAGTTACAGGTTACGGTTGCCTGGTAATATGCCGGATGGATACCTTCTCTCATGTTTTTCACCTCTTATTCTAAATATTTTGTAAACCGTATTTTTTAACGTCAATACGCTGGAGCAACTGCTCGACGCCCTCACAGTTACCTATTGAGCACATACGTACTCAGACAGCTTTTTGATTGTAACACACTCCCTGCATAAATGCAAGCATTTCCTACGCCAGCTTCTGTTTTTTCATCATCTGGATAAATTCGCCGTTGGTCTTGGTGCGTGAGAACAGATTCAGTATGTTTTCCACCGCCTCGTCGGCCTTCATGCCGTTTAAGGCCTTGCGCATATTGTAGACCGCCTCCTGTTCGTCCGAGGTCAGCAGCAGATCCTCCCTGCGGGTACCGGACTTCTGGATATCCATGGCCGGAAACACCCTCTTCTCCTGGAGCTTGCGATCCAGGATCAACTCCATATTACCGGTTCCCTTAAACTCCTCGTAGACCACGTCGTCCATCTTGCTTCCGGTATCCACCAGGGCCGTAGCCAGGATCGTCAGGCTGCCGCCCTCCCGCATATTCCTCGCCGCGCCGAAAAACCGCTTCGGCATGTGCAGGGCCGCCGGATCAAGGCCTCCGGACAGAGTACGGCCGCTGGGCGGCACGGTCAGGTTGTAGGCCCTGGCCAGCCGGGTAATGCTGTCCAGCAGGATTGTCACATCCTTCTTATGCTCCACCAGCCTCTTGGCCCGCTCGATCACCATCTCTGACACCCTTTTATGGTGCTCCGGCAGCTCGTCAAAGGTGGAATAGATCACCTCCACATTGGGGCCCTGGATGGCCTCCTTGATATCCGTGACCTCCTCGGGGCGCTCGTCGATCAGCAGAATGATCAGATGCATCTCCGGATTATTTCGGAGAATGGACTTCGCCACGTCCTTCATCAGCGTCGTTTTTCCCGCCTTGGGCGGAGATACGATCATGCCGCGCTGGCCCTTGCCCACAGGGCTGACCAGATCCATGATGCGCATGGCCAGGCTGCTGCCGTAACGCTCCAACCGCAGACGGCGGTTGGGGAAGATCGGCGTCATATCCTCGAAATTACACCGCCTGGTACTCTCATTGGGGGGCATGCCGTTGATGGCCGTCACATACAAAAGGGCGCTGAACTTCTCACCCTGGTTCTTAATGCGGGTATTCCCTTTCAGAATATCCCCTGTCTTCATATTAAACCGGCGGATCTGGGAGGGCGACACATACACGTCGTTGTCCCCCGGCAGGTAATTGTCGGAACGAATAAATCCGAAGCCATCCGGCATGACCTCCAGGATTCCCTCCGCCACCTGGCCGCTGTCCAGCTGCCGGTGGTCATACCTGGCATCCTCTGTACTTTTCTCCCCTTCCCGCTCATGGGAAGCGCCCGGCCTCTCGTCGGCAGGCTCACTGTTCCCTTTCTGGGCTGCCTGCTCTTCCTCACTGGGTGAATCTTTCATTTTCTCTTTCCTGTCCGCCTCGAGCATCCGCTCCACCAGCTGTTCCTTGCGCAATGCGGAAATGCCTTTGATCCCCCTGGCCTTTGCCAGCTCGCGCAGCACACTGGCAGACAGGGATTCATACTTTTCTTTCATCAATGTCTAACTACCTCATCCTATTTTGGAATTTCTAAAAATAATAACCGGGATTCTTCTTCAGACAGTCACCGGTAGACATGTCCACAACGCGATACCTTCCTGTTTTCTGACAGGAAATGTGCAGACATACCCCGATGACACCAGAAACTGCTTCTATACTACACCATTCATCCGGACTTGGCAAGCAAAAGAAATGTTACAGTTCAGCCGAGCCTGAACTGTAATCTACCCATGAAAGTTCGCCTTACGACGAAGGGGCGAATTCCCTTCTGGCGTGCCATACGTATTTTCGCGGTCTGTGCAATACACCGAAGGCATCCCTTGGTAAATGCACCGACCTGGCTGAAGCATTACAAAGAAAGCAATGCGGATAACAGGACTCGAACCTGCACGGTTGCCCACTGGAACCTAAATCCAGCGCGTCTGCCAATTCCGCCATATCCGCAAAAACCTGCCGCTATTATAAGCCACTCTTTTACCGGCTGTCAAGATTTTTTACGGCGGCATTTCAAACTCTCCGGCCATGCCGCAGCCGGCCGGGATATCATAAACAAAGCCCCTCTTCTCCGGCTCCACCGGGAAAAGGGACTTCGTATTGCTTACATTTATCTCCTGTTCCTGACAGCTTACTCTGCCGGATACTCTCCGGAGAAGATTTCCTCACCGTTGGCATCTAAATAACGGACAACCACCACCGGTTTCTCCACGTCCACCGCCGCTTTGATAGTATTTGCCACTGCTGTGAATGTAGAAGCCTGTGCATCCATCTGAGTCTTGATGGACTCCTCCATAGTGCCGTCCTCATCGGTCAGCTCCTTATAAGTATAGGTGTAGATCAGTTTGTCTCCCTCGCCGCTAACGGCAATATCCATCCCCGCCTCATTCAGGCTCTCTTTCATCGCCTCAATCTGGCTCTGGATATCATCGGAAGCGGCAAACTCCTCCACACTGGCATAAGATCCCAGGGATGCCGTACCGGCATCCGACACAGCGGAGCTCTCAGCGCTGCTGCTCTCCGGTGCCGCGGAACTCTCTGTCCCTGCCGCGGAAGATTCCGGCGCTTTGGATTCTTCTGCACCGGCTGTTGAAGCCTCCGAAGTCACTGCCGAAGATGACGGAGCCGCCGAGGAACTCTCATCTTTATTACCACCGCAAGCGGTAACCGACAGCATCATCGCTGCACATAAAGCCAAAGTTAATGTTTTCTTTTTCATAACAAACCTCCTGAAATTTTTTCATCGCTTATTATACTCTTCATCTTCAAAAAGTCAACATAGAAATCCTTCCACCTAACAATCTTTTTGCACACTTTGGCATACAAAAAGCCGCCCACCGGTAGCTTTTTGCATACAAATATTCCATTAAATCCTTATATTTCCTTAGAAGCCATCTCCCGGGCCGCCTCAATGACATTGTGCATATCGAAATAGCGGTACATGCCCAGGCGGCCGCCGAAGATCACTTTTTTCTCCTTCCCGGCCAGCTCCTGATAGCGGGCGAACAGCCCGTTGTTCTTGTCGTCGTTCATCGGATAGTAGGGCTCGTCGCCATGCTGCCAAGTATGGGGATATTCCCGGGTGATTACCGTTTTGGGCTGTGTACCAAACTCAAAATGCTTATGCTCAATGATGCGGGTGTAGGGCACCTCATATTCCGTATAATTCACCACCGCGTTGCCCTGATAATTCTCCATATCCAGAGTCTCCGTCTCAAACCGCAGAGAACGGTACTCCAGCTCGCCAAAACAATACTGATAATATTCATCGATCATCCCGGTGAACACGATCCGCTCTGCCTGGCCATCCAGCTCTGCTTTGTGGGCAAAATAATCCACCCCGGTGCGGACTTCGATTCCCTCCAGCATACGGGCTGCCATAGCCGTATAACCGCCGATGGGAATTCCCTGATACTTATCGTTAAAATAATTATTATCATAGGTAAAACGAACCGGCAGACGGCGGATGATGAAGGCCGGCAGTTCCGTGGCCCGGCGGCCCCACTGTTTCTCCGTATATCCCTTGACCAGCTTCTCGTAAATATCCCGGCCCACCAGGCGGATCGCCTGCTCCTCCAGATTCTTCGGCTCCGTGATGCCCGACTCCCGGATCTGCTCCTCAATCCGGGCTTTCGCCTCCGCCGGCGTAAACACATCCTTCCACAATCCATGGAATGTATTCATATTAAAGGGCATGTTGTACAGCTCGTCCTTATACCGCGCCACCGGGCTGTTGGTATAGCGGTTAAACTCCGCAAACTGCTGCACATATTCCCAGGTATCGCGGTTGCTGGTATGGAAGATATGGGCGCCGTAACGGTGCACCTGGATCCCTTGCACTTCCTCCGTGTAGACATTCCCCCCAATATGATCCCTCTTATCAATAACCAGACAGGATTTACCCGCTTTCTTCGATTCATGGGCGAACACCGCGCCAAACAGGCCCGCCCCCACAATCAGATAATCATACATCTATTTGTCTCCTTTATATTACTGTGGACAAGCAAAAAAGCAGTCTGACAGGAATACAGAACTGCTTCCATGCTTATTACGGGAAACGGCTTATTAAGAATGGCAGAACCGCATCCCGTATTCTGCCGTCCTGCCTGCAGAGTCTACCCTTTTACAATTTTAACGGTAGAAGCCTGCCCCTTCTTTTTAAGCAGCTTCTGATATGCTTTCAGTTTCTTTGCGGGAACCTTAATAACCGCTTTCTTATGGATACCGCTCAGAGCCTTTTTGCCCACCGTCTTCAATACGGTCGATTTGATCTGGATGGTTTTCAGGCTGCCGCATTTAGAAAAAGCTTCTTTTCCAATGGTCTTTACCTTGGCCGGGATCACCAGCTTTGCCAGCTTTTTACAGCCGCTAAAAGCATAGTCTCCTATTGTGGCCAGATTCTTATCCAAAGATACGGTTTTTAACGCGGTACACCCCTGGAAAACCTTTGATCCGATACTTGTAATATTTTTACCAAAGGTCACTTTTTTCAGCTTCGTATATTTATAAAAAGCCTTGCCGGAAATCTGCGTCACCTTAAAGGTATAGCCGTTCTTTTTCACGGTAGCGGGAACAGCAACAGAGGTTTTCTTCTTATCCCCCTGCACCAGTGTGACCGTCCCTTTTTTCGCGTCGGACTTTGTCACCTTATACTTCATATTCTGAACCGTGAAGGTGCTGTTCTTCCTGGGAAGGGTATTTCCCGTGCCGCCTATCTGCCCAGAGCCGGGATTAGAACCGTCGCCTATCGTCTGTCCCGGACCGGGATTCGGGTCCGCCGGTTTGGCAGTTTCGCCCACCGTAATTTTAGTCGGCTCCTTCACATTATGTCCATAGGCCAGATTCATCTCACCGTCCCCCAGCTGGCCGCGCCAGCCTCCTCCCCAGGTCCAGAGGCTTCCGTCTTTCTTGATCATCGCATTGTGGGTATTGCCCAGCTCCACAAGGACAGCCCCGTCCGCCATCTTTTTCGGCACATGGCTGCTAAAGCCGATATAAGTATTGTACCCGCACATCCAAAGGCTTCCGTCTGTTTTGACAATACCGGTGCCCCACTGGCCCAAGGAAAACTGGGCAACGCCGTCCATAATCTTCTTCGGTTCCGTGACTACTCTCTCGCTTTTGTTATCTCCTAACTGTCCCCAGTCGTTTTCGCCCCACATCCAGAGGCTCCCGTCCGTCTTGAGCGCCCCGCTGTGTTTATGCCCTAAAGAGATCTGCTTAACGCCGTCCATGACTTTCTCCGGCCGATGTCCCTGGACGCCGGCCAGCACGCCTCCGTCGCTGCTCCCCCACATCCAGAGGCTTCCGTCCCTTTTCAGCGCCGCGCCATGGGAACACCCAAAATCCACCTGTACCACATCGTCCAATAGCTTTATGGGCGTTGCATTCTCCCGGCCGCTCCCGGTGCCCAGTCCATTGTTTCCGTTATATCCCCACACCCAGAGGGTGCCGTCTTTTTTAATCGCAGCGCTTTTTCTTTCGCCTAACACAACCTGGGATACGCCGTCCATGACTTTTTTCGGTCTCAGACTTTCCGTGGTCGTTCCGTCGCCCAGCTGGCCGAAACTGTTGCTTCCCCACATGTAGAGGGATCCGTCTTTCGTAACCGCGGCGCTGTGATTGTCTTGAGTGCCGCCTAGGGACACCTGGGACACGCCGTCCATGAGTTTGACCGGCGCGCTCTCACACAGATTATTACCCCTCTCTCCGTTTCCCAGCTCTCCGTATTTATTGCTTCCCCATATCCAGAGGCCACCTTCACTGTCGATCGCCGCGCTGTGGGTACTGCCCAGAGCCACCTTTGCCACTTTTTTCTCGGCCGCCCATACGGTTTTCCCCGCAGACATCCCTGCCAGCAGCAACAAAAGCGCCGTCGCCCCTGCCCAAAAACTTTTTCTCATTTTTGTTTTCATTTCTGTTTTCATTTTTTTCCCTTTCCCATTATTTGCTAACTGCCTGTACCCATATTGATATAGTACCCTCATCATCATCTGTCTGTCAAGCACAACCGCAGGGCCGGAAAAATTCTTTGTGACAGTTCAGCCCAGGACTTTGCACTTGCTGCAAAGTCCGTAAGAACATGTAAATTGGGCCAGGAGGGAATCTGCCCCTCGCCAAAAGCGGCTGGGAATGGGCAGATTCCGTAACAGTGAAGCCGAAGTCTGAACTGTTACAATTCTTTGTGACAGTTCTTTTCGGTCAATTGTTTCTGCCACCCACCCCCGGCGCACGGCAATAAAAAAAGCCCTCTGAAACTGTCCAGAAATGGCTCAAAATCTGGCTTTTGGCTCTAAAAATAGCGTCTGTCTTTTTCGGGGTTCTTTCTGAACTTTGCAGGATCGGGGGCGCTGTTTTTTATTGCTTTTTTGAATGGTTGAAAAGATGGAAAACCATTAAATAATATGCCATAATCCCAGTGTTGTCCACCCAATACCTGGCAACAGGGGGATGTGTTCAAATGGAAATGCTCCTATCCTTTTGCCTACTAGCATTATAGCATATGCAAAAATTTTTTTTCAATATAAAAGAAATTTATAAAAGCTGCTGTGTGGGCTTCTGAAAGACGGCGGGTCGGATAACGCCGCCCTGTGGATACAACGTGGCATGGCATGTTATACAGAGGGGTGCGGCTGCCTGGACAAATGGCGAAAAAAGCCATCCTTCACGGGTGGCTTAATTATGCCTGAACGTAAAAAAAGCCCTTAAAACAAAGGCTTTTCCTCAATATGGAGCATATGGGATTCGAACCCACGGCCTCAACAATGCGAATGTTGCGCGCTCCCAACTGCGCTAATGCCCCTTTTATTGAAAAAAATGGAAGCAATGGGGCTCGAACCCATGACCTCTCGCGTGTGAGGCGAACGCTCATCCCAGCTGAGCTATGCTTCCATGAGCATTATTATACTACAATTTTCGGGAAAATCAATAGAAAATTTCACGAAGAAAAAAGTCAGTTGACATTGTCTTCCGGGATTGATAAAGTGGAGATATCTATTGTACGTTTTGCACAAAAGGAGGCCCTATGTATTTAAGCATGTGGATTCTTGCCGACGCGCTGAAACACTACGAGAAAGACCTGCATATCCAGTCCGGAAAGACCTGTATCCGCAATGCGTCTCTGCTGGCACAAAGGAGCCGGGTAAAACCCCACACCGTATACCTGATGCGTTCAGGGGATTACATCCCCACCATGCAGGAAGGCATCATCTGCACCAACCGGGACGATTATATCATCCTCCACACCGACAGCTTCGAGGATGCTTTTGACCGGGTGCAGGAAATCATCGATGATTACATGGAATGGGACATGCACGTACTGGAGGAGATCGCCGCCGGGTGCAGCCTGCGGCATGTGCTCCACACAGCCCTTCCCTTTTTTAACTGCCCTATCCTGATCCTGGATTCCGGTCAACAGGTGGTGGAACTCCAGGGCTGTAAAAAAAGCACCTGGCCCGCGGACACGCCTCTGCCGTTACAGTCCGAGGGCAGCGCCGCGCCATTGAAGCATCTGCGGGAGTGGGCGGAAATCCTGAAACTCTCCTTTGCCCGGCAGGATCCTTTCCTATATGAAAACAGCGAGACGGGCCATACCCTGCTGCTGCAGAACATCTTTCAAAAGGGCGTCCATAAGGGCTGGATGGTGTTACTGCCAGACAACGCTTGTCCCAGCCAGGGTTTCTTACAGCTGGCGGATGTGCTTCACAGACAGATCGAAGAATGGTGGGATAAAAATGTATCCGACAACGCCCAGGAAGAACAAAAAGCCGCCTTCCTGAACCTGCTGACCGGAGAAAAATCTATGGAGCCAAGGAAGCTGTGGAAGTATTTTAACCGCCTGGGCTGGTACCAGGAGGATACCAAATACGTCATCGAAGCGGACAGCAAACAGCCCCACACCTTTGTGACAGCCTATCTGGAACGGAACCTGCCCGGATGCCAGACGCTTTTTTACAGGGAAATGGTGGTGCTGGTGGTAAATACAAAACAGACCTCCCTGGATACGGTTCTGGCCACACTAAAAAACGTACTGGCGCCTTTCCAGGGCGGCTGCGGCGTCAGTTATCCCTTCAGAGACCTCTTTGATCTGCCGATCTATCTCGAACAAGCCGACATTGCGATGAATTACGGCATCCAGAAGGGAGAATCCGTCAGCCGGTGCGAAGACTACATTGTTTCCTATGCCAGAAAAATTCTCCATGAGCAGATCAGAACCAACCTGGTACACCCGGACATCGTAAAGATCCGTGAATACGACAAAAACCATGGCACGGAATACGACCGGACATTGTGCGCCTATCTTCTGGAGGAACGCAGCCACGCCCGAACCGCCAAAAGACTTGGCATCCACAAGAACACCCTGATCTACCGGACAAAAAAACTGGAGCAGGAGTTCGGCATCTCCCTTGATGATGAGGGGTTCCGCCTCCGCCTGCTCCTATCTTATATCCTGTTCTGACCCGGCTGCTGCCGTCCACCCCCCTAAGGATGGACGGTTGGCAGCGTTACCGATACGCAGTAAATATTTTTCGTTTTCTCCACCCGGAAACTGCCGTCCATGGCTTCCATGATCTTCTGACAGGTCTTTAAACCCACGCCGGTGCTCCCGCCCAAAGCTTCCTCGTGCAGAACCTTGTTTCGGATACTGAACGCAAATTCGTTCTCTCCTTCTTTCACCCCGACTATGACTTTCCCCGACTTATCCGCATATTTCCGGATATTGGAGAGCAGATTGTCCAGAACCCTCTGGAAAAACTCCACATCGGCCATCACGCTGTTTTCCGATGTATAGCCGCTTAAATTTTCCTCCACTTCCCAGCCCTCGTTGACCAGATCGCTGACCTGACCGTCCAGGATTGCCGACAGGATCGTATCTATCTCCATACGCTCCATATGATAGGTTTCTTCCATCTTGCCTGTGACCAGGGAGTACTCAAAAAGCTTGTCGATCATTTCCTTCATCTGAAAAGCTTTCTGGCGGGATATCTCCAGAAATTCTTCCTTCTGCTCCTCGCTGTGGTAACGGCCCATTTTGAGGATCTCCAGATAGCCGATCAGTGATGTCATCGGCGTACGGATATCATGGGAGAGGGCCGTCACCAGCTCCTGATTGGCCTGGGCATTGCGCCGTTCCTCCTCCTCCCGCCGCAGAACGGCCTTGCGCATCTCATTGATACCGTGGGCCAGCTGGTACAGCTCGTCTCTGCCGAGTTCCGTAACCTCATATTCCAGGTCGCCGCCCTCCAGCACCTTCAGTTCCTTGTCCATGATCCGAATGTAATTGACCTTCCGGGCGATTAGCATCATGAACACCAACAAAAAAGAAATACCTGCCGCAAACAGACTGGCTGTATAAAAATAATTATAATAATTATAAATCCTGTCATAGTAAAACAGCGCCCGCACTCTGGTGCCGTCCGCAAACCGAACCGAAAATTCCCCCGTGGCATACTCGCCGCTCACTTCAAAAGCCATCTCGTCCACCGTGGATATCTGCGCCTGGCTGCCCAGAAAAGAATAGTAGGAATACAGTCCCTGGGTTGTCTCATTGTATAGTGTCACTGAGGTCTTATTCTCTCTGCACCAGTGCAGGATATCCCCCGTATTCTCCAGAAGAAGCCCATGATCATCCACATAATCCTGAAACAGCAGAGACATCTTTTCATTTTTGCCATACATGTATTCCTCGGAAGCGACCAGCCCGTCCAGATAATAATTCCCGCCCTCTTTAATCAGAATATGGCAGCCATAGGCTACGACCAGGGACACCAGAGCCGCAAACAGCAATTCCACACGCAGACGGGAAAATCCTATTTTTCTCATACTATTCAATGCGGTAACCCCTTCCCCATACGGTCTTAATATACTCGGGTTTTTGCACATCTTCTTCTATTTTCTTACGGATATTCCGAATATGTACGGTCACGGTATTATTGGAAGATACATAGTAGGGCTCATTCCAAACGCTCTCATAAATATTCTGGACGCTGAACACTTTTTTCCGGTTGCAGGCCAATAGGCTTAAGATCTGATACTCCGTATCGGTAAAAGGGATCTCCTCCCCCTTGACACAGACCCTGTTTTTTTCCCTGTCAAGCTCCAGATCCTTGATTCGAATAATGTATTCCTCTGATTCGCGGCCTTTGCTGGAATTATAATTGTGGTAACGGCGGATCAGGGCCTTTACCCGGGACAGCAGTTCCGCATAGGAAAAAGGTTTCACCAGATAATCGTCCGCCCCCGAGGAAAAACCGATGATCTTGTCAGCATCCGTAGATTTCGCCGTCAAAAAAAGGATCGGCACCAGAGAAGTCTTACGAATCTCCGTACAGGCCGTAAGGCCCGAACATCCCGGCATCATGATATCCAGTACGACCAGATCAACGGAATCATCTACCAGCTCAATAGCCTCCTGCCCGTTCCTTGCCGTTATCACTTCATAATACTCACCCTCCAGCATGATCCGGATGACCTCCAGTATGGACTCGTCATCATCCGCCACAAGGATCTTTCGTTTCTCTTCCATGCTCCATCCCTCCGTCCCGGCAGCAGTCCGGACAAACTGTCCTGCCGCCCGCGTCTTCTTACTGTCCATAGTAGCATACAGGTACGAAAGAAACTATGGCTATAGGGAATTTTAATAATTTTTCATCTTTCCCGGCCATAAGCTTTATAGTACTTTTCCACGCCGTCCGCTATGCCTTTCGCCATTTTCAACTGGTTCGCTTTTTTGGCCATTTTCCTGTCCTCGGAGGGATTAGTCATATAACCCATCTCAATAAAGATCGTCGGAATGGGGCTGTAATTGATGCCCGTCAGATCGTCGCGCTCAGAGATGGGCCTTTTCTTGATCGAAGTTGCGGCACAATAGGCATTCAGCACGTACTTAGCCAGGGCGCTGCTCTTTTTATACTGTTTTTGCCAGGGATTTTTCTTCGTCTGGCAGATGGTAAAAGCGCCTTTATCCGAACGTCTGGCCGACCCATTCGCATGGATATGGATCAGTATATCGGCTTTGGCTTTTACAGCCATTTTCACCCGTTTACTGTTGGGAATATTGACGTCATGGGTTTTACGCACCATATAAACCTGAAAGCCCATCTGCTTAAGCTGTTTTTTCAGACATTTGGCTACGGCCAGATTCAGCCTGTATTCTGCCAGGCCGGTGGCCACTCCCTGGGTGCCGGAAGACACTTTCGCCTTTTTCTTTCCGGAACCGGGAGCTATGGGTTCCTTTCTGTAATTCCCTTTTCTCTGATGGCCGGCGTCGATAGCTATAATAAAATCCTTACGGGATTTCTTTTTCACCGTTTCCTGAACAGATGTCCCGCCTGCACTCCCGGCCGCGCTGACCGACTGAACCGCCGCTAAAAGCATAACCATACACACTAAAAATACCCGCTTTGCCTTTTTCATAAATCCTTCTCCTTTCCATAATGACATCCGCGCTCCAAACCACGTTCTATGCTCTCAGCGGTATACCGCAGACCTCCTCTGAGGACGCCTCTGTACCGAACAATTACAAAAACTGCCGGTAACAGCTTTTTTTCAAACATTCAAGCTGCCACCGGCAATTTCTCAACACTAAAATACATGGGTTCCCGCACACCAGCGTTAACTGGGCTAGTTGGATTTGAACCAACGAATGCAGGAGTCAAAGTCCTGTGCCTTACCCCTTGGCGATAGCCCAATAAAAAAGGGTGGGTACAGGGATTCGAACCCTGGGCCTCCAGAGCCACAATCTGGCGCGCTAACCAACT
>CAJUQO010000033.1 GCA_910588295.1 uncultured Lachnospiraceae bacterium
GCAGAGCCAGAATTGGGCGATGGAGTAATGAGGATGATATTTCATTTATATTTAGAAATGGGATGGCAATGCAGGCCCTCCTGCTCCGCGATACCCGGACGGCCTGCACGATGCACTCCATCAAGCACAACCGTCTGGAGGCCGCCGTCCTGTTCGCTATCCAGTATCAAGTGGGAACCGCCGTTTCCTATTCGGAAATGATAGCCCATATTAACACGGCCCCGCTGAAAAAAAGTCAATCCCACCGCCTTAACGACCAGATAGGGGGAAAGCAATTTGTCATTGAAATATTGTTTCCGGAACAGAAAAAATCCTTGCATCCCGTCCGATTCTAGTGTATAATCAGACACGTTGTAGAAAAAGATGGTCCTCTGGTACATGAGTATTATGAACATCCAAAAGTGAAAAGGAGACAAGGAAACATGAACGACATTATCAGAAATATCGAAGCAGGCCAGATGAAAGCGGAGGTTCCCACTTTCCATGTGGGCGATACGGTACGGGTGCATGGCCGTATCAAAGAGGGGAACCGTGAGAGGATCCAGGTATTTGAGGGTATCGTGATTAAGAGGCAGGGCGGTGGCAACAGGGAAACCTTTACTGTCCGTAAGTTTTCCAGCGGTATCGGTGTAGAGAAGACCTGGCCGTTGCATTCTCCCAATGTGGTAAGCATTGAGGTGGTGAGACGCGGTAAGGTGAGACGCGCGAAGCTGTATTACCTGAGAGACCGTATAGGTAAGGCTGCGAAAGTAAAAGAGCTGGTAAAATAGAAGCAGACGAAGTTCTGCATATAGCAGTAACATCGGGGGCAGGTACAGGGTATCTGTCCCCTGTTTTCTATATGCCCGGTATACAGAAAAACCGCCGCGCCGAAGGTATGTCTGGCTTGTGGCAGAGTTTCTGTGTGCTTTGGCGCGCAGCGGGAGGAAGAATCATGGGAATCAAATTTCGCTATGTGCGGGATTATTTTGCAAAAAGTAAGCTGTATGCCATATTCATGTGGATCTTTGAGCTGACGGTGGTGATCGGTCTCGGTATCCTTGTGGCCGTGTTTTTCTGCCAGAATATCGAGATGACGGAGGGATCCATGGAGCCCACGATCAGCGCCAGCGATGTGCTGCTGGTCAACAATATGGCTTATAAGTTTGCCACACCGAAGCGGGACGATGTGATCGTTTTCCGTTCCAATAATTCTGCCAACGCCAGCGTGTATATCAAGCGGGTGATCGGCCTGCCCGGCGAGAAGATCCAGATCCGGGACGGGCAGATCCTGATCGACGGCGTGACCTATATGGAGCAGAAGGATCTTCCCTCTATCGCCTATGCGGGGCTGGCGGAGCGGGAGATCACCCTTGCGTCCAATGAATATTTTGTGCTGGGAGATAACCGGAACAACAGTGCGGACAGCCGTTACTCTGATATTGGAAACGTGAAACGGGGACAGATTGTCGGAAAAGCCTGGTTCCGGCTGGCGCCCTATGCTAAAATGGGATTTATAAAATAGCGGAGGTAGGTATGAATATACAATGGTATCCCGGTCATATGACAAAGGCCCGGCGCATGATGCAGGAGGACATCCGGCTGGTGGATCTAATCATCGAGTTGG
The DNA here is from genome assembly GCA_910588295.1 of uncultured Lachnospiraceae bacterium. Taxonomy (GTDB): domain Bacteria; phylum Bacillota; class Clostridia; order Lachnospirales; family Lachnospiraceae; genus UBA11957. Next base: position 1,607 of record CAJUQO010000033.1, read on the forward strand.
TGGACGCCCGCATCCCCTTGTCCAGCCGCAATCCGGATATCGACGAGCTGGGCAGAAACAAAGCCCGGATGATCCTGCTGAATAAGGCAGATCTGGCAGACGAGCGTTTTAACAAACAGTGGATGGATTATTTTACCGGTCAGGGGTGCAGCGTGGTAAAGATTAATTCCCGGTCGGGGGAGGGGATCAAGTCGATCAACACCGTTGTCCAGGAAGCATGTAAGGAAAAAATCGAGCGGGACCGGCGCAAAGGTATTAAAAACCGCCCGATCCGCGCCATGGTGGCCGGTATTCCCAATGTGGGGAAATCCACCTTTATCAATTCCTACGCGGGAAAAAGCTGTACCAAGACGGGGAACCGTCCGGGTGTGACCAAGGGGAAGCAGTGGATCCGGATGAACAGGAATATTGAGCTTCTGGATACACCGGGGATCCTTTGGCCAAAGTTTGAGGATCAGGCCGTGGGGATCAAACTGGCGATGATCGGATCGATCAATGAGGAGATCCTGAACGTGGAAGAACTGGCCCTGCTGACCATTGATTTCCTGCGGCGCTATTATCCCGGCACCCTGGAGGAAAAGTTTGAGGCGGATGAGTCACTGGAAAAGCCGGTGGATATCCTGACCGGGATTGCCGACAGGAGGAAATGTGTCGTAAAGGGCGGCGGCCCCGATTATGCCAGGGCGGCGGCCCTGGTGATGGAAGGATTCCGCAACGGAAAGCTGGGGCGTTTCACTCTGGAAGATCCGGAGGGGACGGTGCGGATCGGGTGAGGAGTACAGATGAAGACCATACAAGCCATTAAGGAGGAACTGTCCGCGGCGGCGGGACGGGAGCGGGAGGAACTGCTTGCCCTGTACGGACAGGACGGCCGCGCCGGGGTGCGAAAAGTGGTACAGAAAATCCTCCGTGAACAGGAAAAACTGGAGGAAGAACGCCGTCGTATAGAGGGCATGAAGGTTTACGAGCGGCAGTATGCCGACAAGGGCCTGGTCTGTGGTATCGATGAGGTGGGCCGCGGGCCGCTGGCCGGCCCGGTGGTGGCCGGGGCGGTGATCCTGCCTGTGGACGAGGAAATTTTATACCTCAATGATTCTAAACAGTTATCGGCAAAAAAAAGAGAAGAGCTCTATGAGGTGATCATGGAGAAAGCAGTGGCCGTGGGCCTGGGCTGTGTCAGCCCTCAGCGGATCGATGAGATGAATATTCTCCAGGCCACCTATGAGGCCATGCGGCAGGCCATCGGCAAATTGTCTCGGACGCCGGCCGTGCTCTTGAATGATGCTGTGACCATTCCCGGCATGGATATTCTCCAGGTTCCCATTGTCAAGGGGGATGCTAAGAGCGTTTCCATCGCCGCGGCCAGCATTGTGGCAAAGGTTACGAGGGACCGTATGATGGTGGAATACGATGAAAACATGCCGGAGTACGGTTTTGCCTCCAATAAGGGGTACGGCTCAGCCGCCCACATCGCGGCATTGAAGCAGCACGGCCCTTCACCGATCCACAGAAGAAGCTTTATCGGAAATTTTATTGACATATAATGATTTGGACGGAGAGTCTATGAGCACACATTCTTTGGGAAACGGCTATGAGCAGAAGGCCGCGGAATTCCTGAGGAGAGAGGGTTATGAGATTCTGGAGCGGAATTTCCGCTGCAGGCAGGGAGAGATTGATCTGATCGCCAGAGAAGGGGTATATCTGGTGTTCGTAGAGGTAAAATACAGGAGAGACGGGGGGAGCGGCGCCCCAGAGGAGGCGGTGGACCTGCGCAAGCAGCAGCGGATCTGCCGTACGGCTGTTTATTATATGGTAAAGCGTCAGGTGTACGACACCTGCCCCTGCCGTTTTGACGTTGTGGCAGTGGAAGGAAGGCAGATCCGGTTGTACAGGGATGCGTTTTCTTATTGTCTGTGACGGTTCTATCGGACTGTTGCAATAAACCATCATGCGCCTCATTGGCGCACCATTACACAGAAAAGCCGGAACCGGCGCATTTGGCATCCCTGAATGGATGCCGCCTGCGGCGGCGGACTTTTAAAATAAAAATATTGCCGCATGACAACCATTGCGGCGTCATACGAAAGGAGAAGATATGGAGAAATTTTTCAAACTGAAGGAGAACGGCACGGATGTCAGGACAGAAATCCTTGCCGGGATCACCACCTTTATGACTATGGCCTATATTCTGGCAGTCAATCCCAGTATTATGGCAGCGGCCGGGATGGATCAGGGGGCGGTGTTTACCGCTACCGCACTGGCATCCCTGATCGGTACGCTTCTCATGGCGTTTTTGGCCAACTATCCCTTTGCTCTTGCGCCGGGTATGGGCTTAAACGCGTATTTTGCCTATACGGTAGTTCTGGGCTATGGGTACAGCTGGCAGACGGCTCTGACAGCTGTATTTGTGGAAGGAATCATTTTTATCGTTCTTTCCCTGACAAATGTGCGGGAGGCGATCTTCAATGCCATTCCCCAAAACCTGAAATCTGCCGTCAGCGTGGGTATCGGCCTGTTTATTGCCTTTATCGGTCTGCAGAATGCGAAGATTGTCATTGGCGGCTCTACACTTTTGCAGATTTTTTCCGTGGACGCTTATAATGAGGTGAACGGTGTAAACGCTTCCTTCCAGGACGTGGGAATTACCGTGCTGCTGGCGATCATAGGCATTATCGTGACTGGGATCATGGTGATCCGGAATATCAAGGGAAATATTCTATGGGGTATTTTAGTTACATGGGTTCTGGGTATTATCTGTCAGTGCGTCGGCCTGTATGTGCCGAATCCGGAGATCGGTTTTTACAGTCTGTTCCCGGATTTCAGTTCCGGGCTTGCGATCCCGAGCCTGATGCCGGTCTTCGGAAAACTGGATTTTTCAGGAGTATTCTCCATGAATTTTATTGTGGTGATATTTGCCTTCCTGTTTGTGGATATGTTTGATACCATCGGCACATTGATCGGTGTGTCGTCAAAGGCCGGTCTGCTGGATGAAAACGGAAAGCTTCCCAAGATCAAGGGCGCTTTGATGGCCGATGCGGTTGCTACTACGGCGGGCGCAGTAATGGGTACTTCCACGACTACGACTTTTGTGGAGAGCGCTTCCGGCGTGGCCGAGGGAGGCCGTACAGGTCTGGCATCGGTGGCAACGGCTGTGCTTTTCGGCCTGTCCCTGTTTTTGTCCCCCATCTTTCTGGCTATTCCGTCCTTTGCCACGGCCCCTGCGCTGGTGATGGTGGGGTATTACATGCTGACAAGCATCGTGAAGATCAATTTTGACGATTTGGCGGAAGCGATTCCCTGTTATATCTGTATCATTGCGATGCCGTTCTTTTACAGCATCTCCGAGGGTATTTCCATGGGGGTGATCTCCTATGTGGCTTTAAACCTGATCACAGGAAAAGTAAAAGAGAAGAAACTCAGCGTGTTGATGTATGTGCTGGCGGTATTATTTATTCTAAAGTACGTATTTTTATAAGAAGTATAAGATTTGCGAGTATAGAAAACGAAAGCGCTTCCCGGGAGAGGCGCTTTCTGTGTGCTGCTGAGGCTGTCAGGAGGCAGAGATATGAAAATTCGTTGGAAAAATGAGTCCGGGCCCAGGCTTCGGATCCGGGAAAAGGGAGAGGTATGCTGGCTTACCTATCCCCAGATTGACGCGTGCGGGCTGGTGCGCCACGGCTTTACCACCCGGCTGGGCGGTGTCAGCGAGGGTATATGGTCTTCCATGAACCTGAGTTTCACCAGAGGAGATAAGGCGGAGCATGTGCAGGAAAATTATCGCCGTATCGCTGATGCCGTCGGTTTTCCCGTGGAGAAGATTGTCTGTTCCGACCAGACTCACACCACAAATGTGGAGGCCGTCACCGCCGGGCGCTGCGGCGAGGGCGTGCTGCGCCCAAGAACCTGGAGCGATGTGGACGGCATGGTGACGAATGTGCCTGGGGTGGTGCTGGCCACGTTTTATGCCGATTGCGTGCCTCTGTATTTTGTGGATCCGGTGCACCGGGCCGTCGGCCTTTCCCATTCTGGCTGGCGCGGCACGGTGGGGCAGATCGGCGCGGTCACGCTGCGGAAAATGCATGACGAGTACGGCACCGACCCCGCCGACGTGCTGGCGGCCGTCGGCCCTTCCATCTGCCAGGATTGCTATGAAGTCAGCGCTGACGTGGCCGAACAGTTCTGCGGTGCCTATGGGCGGGAGTACTGGCCCCGGCTCTTTTATGAAAAACCGGACGGTAAATACCAGCTTGATCTATGGGAGGCCTGCCGTATCACGCTGCTGGACGCGGGTATCCGTCCGGAGCATCTGTCCATGCCCAACCTGTGTACCTGCTGCAACCCGGAGCTTCTGTTTTCCCACAGAGCTTCGAAGGGGAAGCGGGGGAATCTGGCGGCGTTTTTGATGCTTGAAAATAGTGGCTCGGCACAGACCGGGACGCCTTAGAAGCCGTTTAAAATTCTCTCCGGACAAAAGAGAGCACAAATGGTCGGGAAACCTTCGGGTGAAAATGATATATTGGATTTTTTAATGTGGCGGAAGATAAAACCAGCCTACGGTTTTACCTGTGTTTCGCCAGCAGTCCGTTGATCTTCTCCGTGGTGGAGCGAACTTTCTCCACGGAGACGTCATGGTTCAGTATATCCATAATACTGGCCACATATTTGGCCATCCGGGCGGGCTCATAGTAAGGGCGCGTCAGCAATTCTTCAGGCCGGTAATTCAGATCGGTAGTGATCACTTTATCGATATAACCCTTTTCATAATACTCGTCAAATTTGGCCAGTCCGTTGGTGAAAAGCCCGAAAGTGGTGCAGACAAAGATCCGTCTTGCTTTGCGTTCCTTGAGCTGCTTGGCCACATCTAGCATACTCTCCCCAGAGGAGATCATATCGTCGATGACGATACAGTCTTTGCCCTCCACGGAATCTCCCAAAAATTCGTGGGCCACAATGGGATTCCTTCCGTTTACAATGGTAGAATAATCCCTGCGTTTATAGAACATACCCATATCCACGCCGAGAATGTTGGAGAAATAAACGGCCCGGTTCATGGCGCCCTCATCCGGCGAAATGATCATCAGATGCTCATTGTCCATATGCAGATCCGGCACGGAGCGGATCAGCGCCTTTAAAAACTGGTAGGTAGGCATGAAATTGTCAAAGCCATGCAGCGGGATGGCGTTCATCACCCGGGGGTCGTGGGCATCAAACGTAATGATATTCGATACGCCCATGGAGATCAGCTCCTGCAAAGCCGTCGCGCAGTCCAGGGACTCCCGGGAAGAACGTTTGTGCTGTCGCCCTTCATATAAAAAAGGCATGATCACGTTGATCCGGTGGGCCTTTCCTGTGGCTGCCGCGATGATACGCTTCAAATCCTGAAAATGGTCATCCGGTGACATATGGTTGACATATGGTCCGATTTTATAGGTGGGGGAATAGTTGCTGACGTCTACCATAAGAAAGAGATCCGCTCCACGTATGGATGCGTTAATTTTTCCTTTGGCTTCTCCAGAACCGAAGCGTGGACACTCGCTGTCCACCAGAAAAGATTCTTCCGAATAGCCGGACCAGGAAATATTATGGGAATTCCTGCGGTTCACCATATCCTTCCGGAAACTGACAAGATACTTGTCTACGATATTACCAAGCTCCGTGCAGCCCTTCAAAGCAATGATCTTAATGGGCGCCACAGGGATAGAACACTCCAGTAAATCCAAATTAGCCATAAAAACCTCCTGCAATCGTGCATTCTTCTCTCAGTATGAAAACCTGTAACCATTCATGGCTCCCACCGCTATCGTGGCTTCGGCCTGCAGCGAACAGTCACAAAAGTTTCAAAACAGTTCTGCCCGCTGATCCAAACCATTTGCCGCAGGACAGAATCTTTCCTTTTGCCCTTATAGTTATAGCATTCCCTAAAAGATGCGTCAATAGAAATCGTCTCCTGGCAGGCAATATTCTTCTTCACAAAAACGGCAGTCCGGACGCTTACATTTTTGTCAGAGCTTACAGCGTGTATGGAATAAACCGTTTCCGCAAGGGCCTATCTCCTGCTTTGTGTCACGTCTGTCCCCGATTCCGCCATCACGTCTTTCATTCAGTATATATTCCCCGTAAATGGCAAGACATATCCGGCAGAAAGCAGTTATCCCATATGCATCAGAAAGCGATCGCGGCAGCATCACGCATATATTTGCAATCTCAATGTATTCCATTGAGCTGAACTGTTACATTCCATATGCTTCGAAAAGCTATTTGGACTGGAAAGAACGAGGGATATATGATATACTTAGTTTTGCTATAAAACTTCGTGAATCCAAATGATAGGAAGGTGAGGAATTGGAAAACTATACCAAGTACAAGCTGAAGAGTGATGACGAGCTGTCGTCATTACTGGCGGACAAGGATCAGCTGTTCCTTATTGCCTGCAACAAATGTTTCAAGGAATTTAAGACTGTAGACGAGCCGGATTGTGAAGAGTTTGAGAAACTTGCCCGCGGGCAGGGGAAAACGATCACGGGGAGCGCAAAGGTCGATTTTTTGTGCAATAAGATCCAGACGGAAAAGAAATTGCAGGACATGATTCCGGAAGGTACAGAGAATGTGGTCGTGATTTCCTGCGGCCTGGGCGTCCAGACCGTTGCGGATATGGCGGACAAACCCGTCTATGCGGCCGCCAACTCTCTGAATTATACAGGATATCATGGCATGGCGCTGACGAAAAAAAGCTGTGACGCGTGCGCACAGTGCTATCTGAACATAACGGGCGGGATCTGCCCCATCGTCGACTGCTCCAAGAGCCTGGTCAACGGCCAGTGCGGCGGCGCGAAAAACGGCAAATGCGAGGTGGACAGTAATAAAGACTGCGCCTGGGAGAAAATATATAAACGTCTGGAGAAGCAGGGACGTGTTTCTGAATTCCTGTCCCAGCCGGTACAGCTCCGCGATTACTCCAAGATTAATCATAAAGTGATCCAGGATTATGTGAAATCGGTTCGCGAGAACCGGCTGGCCGGCTACTACGGCGGCGTACATCCTTCGGAGAACAAGGAATTTACGGAGCATCTTGCCTTGCAAAAATTCCCGGATCCGGAAGTCGTGGTTATTCCCCTGTCCATGCATGCGGGCGCTCCAGCCAACCCCGTCGTCGCGGTGGGCGATACTGTTAAAGTGGGCCAGAAGATCGGCGAATCCGCGGGATTTATCAGTAGCCCGGTTCATTCCAGCGTCAGCGGAACCGTGACTGCCATTGAGACGCGCGGGCATGCGACAAGGGGCGAGTGCCTGTCCGTCGTGATCCGTTCCGACGGAAAGAATACGCTGGACGAATCCGTAAAGCCGCATAAAGATCTTGACAGCCTGACGCCGGATGAGATCGTCGATATCGTCCGCGAGGCAGGGATTGTAGGTATGGGCGGCGCCGGATTCCCGACCTCCGTAAAACTGAAACCGCCGAAGCCGATTGATACCGTTCTCCTCAACGGCTGTGAATGCGAACCCTACCTGACCGCAGACCACAGAGTACTTCTAGAATATGCGGATGACGTGATTTTCGGCCTTAAAGCAGTCATTAAGACGGTGGGAGCGGAAAAGGGAATGATCGTCATTGAGGATAACAAGCCGGACGCGATTGCGTTGTTACAGGATAAGACGGCAGATATCAGCAACATCGATGTGGTTGCGGCCAGGACAAAATATCCCCAGGGCGCCGAGAAAATGCTGATTAAGCGCGTACTGAAAAGACAGGTGCCCAGCGGCGGGCTTCCGGCGGATGTGGGCTGCGTGGTGAGCAATATCAGTACCGTAAAAGCAATCTCTGACGCGATTCAGAGAGGTATGCCTTTGATAGAACGTGCGGTGACTGTGACCGGCGAACATGTGGAGAGACCGGGCAACTACATGGTGAAGATCGGTACGAATACGAAAGATCTGATTGACTACTGCGGCGGTATCACAGGGGAAGATGTCACCGTCAAGGCAGGCGGCCCCATGATGGGATTTGTCCTTTCGGACAGAAATGTACCGATCATGAAGGGATCCAACGGAATCATTGCCGTCGATACCGACCATACGGTCGAACAGCCCTGTATCAAATGCGGGCGATGTGTGGATGTCTGTCCGATGGAGCTTTCCCCGCTGTATTATGCAAAATATGCGGACGAGGAGAACTGGCAGGGTATGAAGGATAAACATGTCATGGACTGCCTCGAATGCAGGTGCTGCGAGTACATCTGCTCCTCAAAGATTCCGCTGGTCACTAAGATCAAGGCGGGCAAGAATGCAGTAAGGGGGATGAAGTGATATGTTGATTACCCAGTTAAAAGAAAAGGAAACGATTCGTTCACTGGCAGACGGAAAAAAGGTTTTTATCATTAACTGCCATGGGTGCAAAGAAGTCCATTTCCCGGAAAAAGAGGCGGCAGAGCTTGAAAAAGAATTGGAAACAGCCGGGAATGTGACAGGGATTCTGACGACGGATTATATCTGCAACCCGGAAAATATGAAGCTGCGTCTTGAGAAGCACAGGTCTGAGCTAGAAGCCGCCGATATCGTGCTGGTGCTTTCCTGCGGTGTGGGCGTGCAGACGATTTCGGAGTATCTGGAGGACAAGACGGTGTATGCGGCGTGCGATACCTATCCATTGCCGGGTTTCCAGGGCGTGACGGCGTTAGAATACGACTGCGACCAGTGCGGAGAATGTTACTTGAATCTGACCGGCGGGATCTGCCCGATCACGGCCTGTTCCAAGAGCCTGGTCAACGGCCAGTGCGGCGGTTCGAAAAACGGCAAATGTGAAGTGGACAGCGAGATGGAATGCGGTTGGGAGCGTATCTACAGACGTCTTGCCCAGATCGGGCGCCTTGATGTATTGAAATGTCCGACGCAGGTGCGTAATTTTGCAACAGACAGAGAAATAGACGGATAAGGAGAGTGGAATCATGAAAATTACGGAAGCATTTGAACGAGGTGAATTTGTAATTACAGCGGAAGTGGGGCCGCCGAAAGGATTTCATATTGAAAAGATGCTGGAAGAGGCAAAGGAATATTTGAGCGGCATCACGGCGGTAAACGTGACAGACAACCAGTCTTCTGTGATGCGTCTGGGTTCTCTGGCGACCTGCAAGGCTCTGAAAGATGAAGGGCTGACCCCTATTTTCCAGATGACCTGCCGTGACAGGAACCGCATCGCGCTGGAGTCGGATCTTTTGAGCGCCGCATTGTTCGGAATCGAAAATCTGCTGCTTTTGACGGGAGACCATACGAAGCTCGGCGACCATCCCCAGGCAAAGCCTGTCTTTGATCTGGATTCCGTGTCCCTGATCCATGCGGTGAAGCAGCTGGAATCCGGCGTAGACCTTGGCGGGAACGAGCTGGTCGGCGAGCCGCCCAAATTCGCCAAAGGAGCGGTTGTATCACCTTGCAGCGACTCCCTGGACGCCCAGCTTGCAAAGATGGAGCGGAAGGTTGCGGCGGGCGCCGAATATTTCCAGACCCAGGCCGTCTATGAACCGGAGAAATTCATCCAGTTTATGGAGAAAGCAAAACAGTTCGGCAAGCCGGTTCAGCTCGGGATCGTGATTCCGAAATCGGTAGGTATGTGCAGGTATATGAATGCAAACGTCGCCGGCATCCATATCCCGGAGGACATGATCAATGAATTGAAAGCCGATAAGGAAAAGACCAAAGCGGGCATCACCGGCGTGGAGATTGCCGCGCGCGTGATCCGGGAGTGCAGGCCGTACTGCCAAGGTGTACATATCATGGCTATGGGCTGGGAATCCAAGGTGCCGGGGCTTCTTGAGCAGGCAGGGCTTTAAGGCATTCGTCTAAGGCTGTTTTGTGCTTGCGGACACTTTTTGCTATGAAAACATATCGGAAGAAATTAACGGATTAAAAGATTGATTGGATATGGCGGTAAGGAAAGCGGATCCTCTGAAATGGCAGGGGATCCGCTTTTTCTGTGGTAAAATTGTTGAAGATATTCAGAAAGCTGAACGGTAATCACCAGAATCCGCTTTCCAAAAATCAACGTTGCATTTTCAAATCAAAATTGTTATCATAAAAGAAATCTTGTATCTTGGAGGAACCCCTATGCCCAGACATATAGTCAGCAGAGTGATCCCGGGCAGCATAGCCGACGAGATGGGCGTGGAGCCCAGTGATGAGCTGCTGTCCATAAACGGCCAGACCGTAGAGGATGTACTGGACTACCATTTTCTGACAAACGAGGAATATATGACCGTCCTGCTGGCCAAACCGGATGGGGAGGAATGGGAGCTGGAGATTGAAAAAGATTATGAAGAGGATCTGGGACTGGTATTTGCCAACGGACTGATGGACGAATACCGTTCCTGCCGGAATAAATGCATCTTTTGTTTTATCGACCAGATGCCCCCGGGGATGCGGGAAACCCTATATTTCAAAGATGATGATTCCCGCCTATCCTTTCTCCAGGGAAATTATGTCACGCTGACCAATATGGATGATCACGATATCGACCGGATCATCCATTACCATATGGCGCCGATCAATATTTCTTTTCACACGACCAATCCCAAGCTGCGGTGTCGTATGCTGAATAATCGTTTTGCCGGGGACATTTTTGACCGGGTGCGCCGTCTCTGCGAAGCGGGGATAGAGATGAACGGACAGATCGTGCTCTGCAAGGGTATCAATGACGGGACGGAGCTTCGCCGTACATTGGGCGATCTGGAAGAATATATGCCGGCGCTGCAAAGCGTTTCGGTGGTGCCCGTGGGACTTACAAAATATCGGGAGGGCCTGTACCCTCTGGAGGTCTTCGGGCCGGAGGATGCGGCCGAAGTAATTGCTGAAGTGGAACGGTGGCAGCAGTATTATGTGGAAAGAACAGGAAACCACAGAATACATTGCGGCGACGAGTGGTATCTGCTGGCCGGGCGCGGGCTGCCTGAGGCGGAACGATATGACGGCTATCCCCAGCTGGAAAACGGTGTGGGGATGTTGCGGCTGCTGGAGGAAGAGGTACACGGGGTGTTGCGGGGCTGTGAAGGGGACGGGCGCGAAGCCCATATGACCATTGCCACGGGTTCTCTGGCCGCTCCATTTCTGGGAGCGCTGATGGCGGACGTTCATGCGATTTATCCTCACATAAAAGTAGACGTCGTGGCGGTGAAAAATCGATTTTTCGGAGAAAAGATCACCGTGTCGGGCTTGTTGACCGGCCAGGATCTGAAAGCACAGCTTGCGGGGCTCCCTCTGGGGGAGCGGCTGCTCTTGCCATGCAATATGCTGCGGGACGGGGAGAATGTATTTCTTGACGACTGCACCGTGGAGGAGCTGGAACAGAGCCTGGGGGTGCCTGTCACCGTGGTGGACGCGGACGGTACGTCCCTGGTGGAGACTATTATAAATAAGAAAGATATACAGCAGCACAGAAGGAGACAACTATATGAGCAAACCGATTGTTGCTATTGTGGGACGGCCGAATGTGGGGAAATCCACCCTGTTTAATTCTCTGGCCGGACACAATATTTCCATAGTCAAGGATACGCCGGGCGTGACCCGGGACAGGATCTATGCCGACGTAAACTGGCTGAACTACCCATTCACGCTGATCGACACGGGAGGTATCGAGCCGGAGAGTGAAGACGTCATCCTATCTCAGATGCGGGAACAGGCCCAAATGGCCATTGATACGGCCCATGTGATCCTGTTTATCGTGGATGTGCGTCAGGGGCTGCAGGATGCCGATGATAAAGTGGCGGACATGCTGCGGCGCAGCGGTAAGCCGGTGCTCTTGATCGTAAACAAAGTAGACAGCTTTGAGAAGCAGATGATGGACGTCTATGAGTTTTATAATCTGGGTATGGGGGAACCGATCCCCGTGTCATCGTCGGGCAAGCTGGGATTAGGCGATATGCTGGACGAGGTGGTTCGCCATTTTCCGCAGCATGACAGCGAGGATGAGGAGGACGATACCCCTCGCGTTGCCATCATAGGAAAACCTAACGTGGGCAAATCCTCTCTGATCAATAGGCTGACCGGGAAGAACCGGGCCATTGTGTCCGATATTGCCGGAACCACCCGGGACGCCATCGACACAAGACTTACAGTTAATGGAAAAGAATATATACTGATCGATACGGCAGGCATACGGCGGAAAAGTAAGATCCGCGAGGATCTGGAGCGCTACAGTATCATCCGGGCCGTCACGGCTGTGGAGAAGGCCGATGTGGTGGCGCTCGTCATCGACGCGGTGCAGGGGGTGACGGAGCAGGACGCCAAGATCGCCGGTATTGCCCATGAGAGGGGCAAGGGCGTCTTGGTGGCGGTCAATAAATGGGATGCGGTGGAAAAGGATGATCGGACTGTGAATACATTCAGCGCCGACGTGCGCAATACGCTGTCCTTCATGCCCTATGCGGAAATTATATTTGTTTCTGCCCTGACAGGACAGCGCCTTCCCCGGCTGTTCGATATCATTGACATGATATTAGAAAACCAGAGCCTGCGCATCCAGACCGGCGTGCTCAATGAGATCTTGACCGAGGCCGTTGCCATGCAGCAGCCGCCTTCGGACAGGGGCAGGAGGTTAAAGATCTATTATATGACTCAGGTGGCGGTGAAGCCCCCGACTTTTGTGCTTTTTGTCAATGACAAGGAGCTGATGCATTTTTCTTATGTGCGTTATCTGGAAAACCGGATACGGGACGCTTTCGGTTTCCGGGGCACACCGCTGAAATTTATCATCCGGGAGAGGAAGGACAAGAAGTGACATGGCAGTACGTTTGATTTGTCTGGCTGTGGGCTATGCGTTCGGTTTGATCCAGACGGCTTATATCATCGGAAAGATGCACGGGATCGACATTAGGAATTACGGCAGCGGCAATGCCGGGAGCACCAATGCCATGCGTACCATGGGGCGTAAAGCCGGCCTGCTTACCTTTGCGGGCGACGTGCTGAAATGCGTGTGCGCAGTACTGCTTGTCCGGCGGATCTTCGGGGCGGGACACAGGGAAATGCTCCCGCTTTTATCCCTGTATGCCTCGGCAGGGGTGATCCTGGGTCATAATTTTCCGTTTTATCTGAAATTCCGCGGCGGTAAGGGTATTGCCTGCACGGTGGGCCTGGCCGCTATGCTGGGCTGGCCGTTTTTTGCGCTGGGTTTTGCCTCCTTTGCGCTGATATTTTTCACGACTCACTATGTATCCCTAGGCTCTGTGGTCGGCTACGCTTTGCTTTTCGCTGAGGCGGTGGTATTGGGGCAGTGGGGGTATTTCGGCGTATCCCAGCCCGTGCTGTGGGAAATGTATACTTTGCTGGCGATTCTTTCTGTCATGGCGATTTACCGCCATCGCGGGAATCTTTCACGTCTGTTTGCCGGGACAGAGAGTAAAATGTATCTTTCCAGGCACAAGTAGCAGTATTTGGAAAAATCAAAAGGAAAATGGATTTATTTTTGTACAAGTATTACAACGGATTTCGTTGCTAAGCGGGTGAAGTTTTGTTATAATGGAAGCATTGATAAAAATATGACAAGTACATGAAAGGAGAATCTATGCACGTCATAAAGGATGATCAGGGGAATCCGGTTTCTCATGGATCGGGCAGTTCCTGTATTTCCGAGCATAGCTGTGAAGGGTCTGGTCATGGCTGCGGCGGGTGTGCCCAGGCTTCCGGTTGCGGCGCGAAGGATGACAGGCAGGAGGCTCTGGCCCTACTTCAATATATGATACAGCATAACGCCCATCATGCCGCCGGGCTGATGCCTCTGGCGGACAATCTGGATAAGCTGGGCATGGGCGACGCGGCGAGCCAGCTTCGCGAGGGTGCGTCGGATTTCCAGAAAGGGAACATGCGGCTGTCGCTGGCCCTGACTCTGATGAAAGAACATATGAAGGAGGCGTAATCTATGTGTCTTGCTACAGCATATAAAGAAAGTGATAATACTGTGATCTGCAAGAATATCAGCAGGATCGATGTGGAAGGAGATCTGCTCATTATCCGCGATATTATGGGAGATGAAATCCGGATTGACGGAAAGATTCTGATGGTGGATCTGGCGAACAGCATCGTTAAAATTGATGCGGCAGAATAATATGGTTTACAGGAGGCGACTATATGGCACATGTTATAGCAGTAGCGGGTAAGGGCGGCGTCGGTAAGACAACACTCTGCGGCCTGCTTATCCAGTATCTCTGTGAGCAGAAGAAAGGGCCGGTTCTGGCCGTGGACGCAGACGCCAATTCCAACCTGAACGAGGTGCTGGGGGTGGAAGTGGATATGACCCTTGGGGATGTCCGCGAAGAGATCGCCCAGGCGGAGATGGCTGTCAAGAGCCCCATCCCGCCGGGGATGAGCAAAGCCGATTATGCGGAATGGAAATTCAGCTCCTGCCTCATGGAAGAAGACGATTTTGACCTGCTCGTTATGGGCCGCACACAGGGAAAGGGCTGCTATTGTTTTGTCAATGGGCTGCTGCAGGCCCAGTTGCAGAAGAGGCAGAACAGTTATCCGTTTATGGTGGTAGATAACGAAGCAGGTATGGAACATATCAGCCGGGGAGTTCTGCCCAGTATGCAGACGGCTATTTTAGTGAGCGACTGTTCCAGGAGAGGTGTGCAGGCCGTGGGGCGTATTGCCCGCCTGATAGAGGAATGCGACCTGAAACCTCAGCAGATCGGTTTGATCGTTAACCGTGCGCCGGATGGCAAGCTGAATGCCGGAACGATGGAAGAAATAGAAAAACAGGGGCTGAACCTGCTCGGCGTAGTGCCCCAGGATCAAACTGTGTATGAGTATGACTGTGATGGCGTTCCCACAGTGAACCTGCCGAAGGATTCTCCGGTCAGGGCGGCTGTGATGGATATCATCAGCAAACTAAATCTTTGATTTTTGGAGGAAACCATTCCTCTGGGAATATGTATCAAAAACTCGTCAAGGAGGAAAACAAATGAGTGAAGAATTCAGACTGACTGATCTCGAGGAGATGGAAGCAGCCACTGAACGTCTTTTGGAGACAGGAGCGAAGGTGGGCGCTGATTCCTGGCAGCTTCGGGTGAAAAACCAGACGCCGCATTGTAAGTTCGGTGAAAAAGGTATTTGCTGCCGTATCTGTGCAATGGGGCCGTGCCGTATCACGCCGAAGGCACCCAAGGGCATTTGCGGATGTGATGCCGCAGGTATCGTGGGAAGGAACTATCTGAAATTTACGGCTGGCGGCGGAGCTACCCATTCCGACCATGGCCGCGAGATCTGCCGCACACTGTATGAATCGTCAGCGGACGGCGCATACAAAGTAAAAGATCCGGAGAAACTGAAAAAGATTGCCGGTGAGTGGGGCGTGGAGACTGAGGGTAAAGATATCTATGACCTGGCTCATGAGATGGCTGAGAAAGCTCTTATGGAGTATGGTAAGCCTTTTGGCACCCAGAACTGGATCAAACGTGCGCCCGAGCATACCCAGGAGATATGGCGTAGAGAAGAGATCGAGCCCCGCGCTATCGACCGTGAGGTTTCCTGTTCTTTACATATGACCCATATGGGATGTTCTTCCAAACCGGAAGCGCTGGTTCGTCAGTCCCTGCGCATGGGCCTGGCCGACGGCTGGGGCGGTTCCATGTGCGGTACAGAGTTCTCTGATGTACTTTTCGGTACGCCGAAGCCCGTCGATACCGAGGCCAACCTTGGTGTTATGGTGGAAGAGAATGTAAATATTGTAGTACACGGCCATGACCCGTCTCTGTCCGAGATGGTCTGTGAGTATGCGGATGATCCGGAGATGATCGCCTATGCCAAGAGCAAAGGCGCAAAGGGCATCACCGTATCCGGCGTCTGCTGTACCTCCAATGAGGTTGCCATGCGCCGCGGTATCCCGATGGCCGGTAACTTCCTGCAGCAGGAGAACGTGGTTCTGACGGGAGCCTGTGAGCTGATCGTTGTGGACGTACAGTGTATCTTCCCGGCCCTTGGACCGTTGAGCAAATGTTTCCACACCAAGTTTGTCACCACATCCCCGATCGCCCAGATGCCGGATTCTGAGTTTATCCGTTTCAGCGCAAAGACGGCGGCCGAGAATGCAAAATCCATCGTAAAGATGGCTATTGACAACTTTGAGAACAGGAAACCCGAGCTGGTGCACATTCCGCAGATGAAGCAGAAAGCTACCGTGGGCTATTCCGTAGAAGCTCTGGTGAAGGTTCTTGACGGCGTGTGCAATACGCAGGTAGATACCCTGGGCACCACAAAGCCGCTCATCGAGTGTATCACATCCGGCGTTCTTCGCGGCGCTGTAGCCATGGTAGGCTGCAATAACCCGAAGGTTCGTTCCGACAAGGCTCATATCGAGCTGATGAAGAAGCTGATTGCCAATGATATCGTGATCGTTGCCTCCGGTTGTTCCGCTCAGGCTGCCGCCAAAGCGGGCCTGATGGACAAGAGGGCCAAAGATCTCTGCGGCGCCGGTCTGAAACGTGTGTGCGAACTGGCAGATATCCCGCCGGTACTTCACATGGGTTCCTGCGTAGACATCAGCCGTATGATGATCCTGGTAGCCGAGCTGGCCAAAGATTCCGGCCTGAAGATTTCCCAGCTTCCGGTGGTGGGCTGTGCGCCTGAGTGGATGTCTGAGAAAGCCGTATCCATCGGTAACTATGTGGTATCCACCGGTATCGACACCTTCCTGGGCGTTGATCCCTATGTGTCCGGTTCTGAGGAAGTTTCCGATCTTCTGACAAATGGCATCCGCGACTGGGTAGAGGCTTCCTACACGGTAGAGCTGGATATTGAGAAGTTGGTTGACAAGATGATCGAGCGCATCGAGGAAAAACGTACTGCCATCGGCATCTAATATTAAGTAAGTGACTTCCGGGAGGCCTTTTCGGGGTTTCCCGGAAGAATAAAGTGTAGAAAAAGGTAACTGTGAAGGATTGGACAGTTGCCGGGAAGGATGGTTTATGAAAATTGCAGTTACCGGAAAAGGCGGCGTGGGCAAGACGACATTTGCCGCGACCCTTGCCAGGCTGTATGCGGCAGAGGGAAGAAAGGTTCTCGCAGCTGATGTAGATCCGGATGCAAACCTCGGGTTAGCCCTTGGATTTTCGGAGGAAACTCTGGACACCATTGTTCCCATCAGTAAGATGCGTAAGCTCATTGAGGAACGTACGGGCGCCAGTAAGGATAATCAGTTTTATAAACTGAATCCGAAGGTGGACGATATTCCGGACGCCTATGGCAAGAGCTGCAACGGCGTAAAGCTTCTGCTTCTCGGTACGGTGGAAACCGGCGGGGGCGGCTGTGTATGCCCGGAGCATGTGATGTTGAAAAGGATCATCAATAATATGATCCTGCATCGGGATGATGTGGTTATCATGGATATGGAGGCCGGGCTGGAGCATCTGGGGAGAGGTACGACCCAGAGCATGGATCAGTTTATTGTGGTGATCGAGCCGGGAGCCAGAAGTATCCAGACCTACCGAAATGTGAAGAGACTGGCCGAGGATCTCGGCGTGGCCCAGGTTCGGGTGGTGGCCAACAAAGTACGCGGCGTGGAGGATGAGGATTTCATCCGTTCCCGTATTCCCGCAGAGGATCTGCTGGGGTTTATGCATTACAACACTGAGGTTATAGACGCGGACCGCCAGGGCTGCTCTCCCTATGATTTCAGTGAGGCTGTTGTAAAGGAAGTTGCTGCGATCAAGGCTGTCATTGACGGCGTCGGACAGTGATCTTCCTACCTGGCTGTACGGGAAAAACTGCGGGTGACAGAATTTCCTGTGTTGATAAAGTTTGGAGGATTAAAAAAATGACTTTATTTGATGTTGTTTTTAAAGGTAATGACGCAGTATACGGTTTGACCGAAAGCGCCATCAACGATGCGGTTGCAAAGTACGGTGAAGAGAAAGCTGTCGGATTTCCGGATACTGCTTATTGCCTGCCCTGTTACTATTCTGTGACGGGCGTAAAAGTAACAAACCTGAAGGAGCTCAAAGAGGCCCTTGGTGTGGTTAAGACACTGATGACCAGAGAGCAGAAACTGAATGACGCCTTCATGAGCGGTGTTGCTACAGCGCTGTGCGCGGAGTTTATTGAGGCTCTGAAATATATTGACGGCGCGGCTCCCTATGCAGAGCCCTACTATGGCCATCTGGCTGACGCTATCATCCGTGAGCTGGGCGTGCCGCTGGTAACCGGCGATATCCCGGGCGTGGCCGTTATTCTTGGAAAAGCTCCCACGGCTGAGGATGCAGTGGCTTTGGTGAAGAGCTATCAGGCGCAGGGTATTCTGGTAACGATGGTGGGCGAGTGCATCGAGCAGTGCCAGTCCCTGGGACTGAATATGGGTTATGGCGTTCGTGTCGTACCGCTGGGCGCAGATGTGACGAGCGTTATCCACGTTGTATCCGTAGCTCTTCGTGCGGCTCTGATCTTTGGTAATGTAGAGCCCGGTGATTCCGCTTCCCTGATGAAGTACACCATGGAGCGTGTTCCGGCCTTCGTCAATGCTTTCGCACCGCTGAACGAAGTGATCGTGGCCTGCGGCGCCGGCGCTATCGCCCTTGGTTTCCCGGTCATCACCAACGAGGAGACCTTCCGCGTACCGAAGAGCCTGATCGTACAGCCCGATGTGAGCAAATTCAACGCCACATCCCTGGAGGCCCGCGATATCAAGATCAAGATCACCAAGATTGATATTCCGGTGGCTTTCGCCTCCGCTTACGAAGGCGAGATCGTTCGCCGCGGCGATATGCAGGTAGAGTTCGACGGTTCCCGCGTAGACTGCTTCGAGCTGGTGCATCATAAAGATATGAGCGAGGTGGAGGATCATCACTTTGAGCTGATCGGCCCTGATTTCGACGAGTTCCCGGTGGGCAGCAAGCAGAGCATCGGCTATATCGTAGAGGTGGCCGGAAAGAACATGCAGGCCGACTTCGAGCCCGTGTTCGAGCGTAAATTCCACAGCTATATCAACTGTATCGAGGGCGTGATGCATACGGGACAGCGTGATATGATCCGTATCCGTATCAGCAAAGCTACCTTTGAGGCAGGTTTCCGCGCCAAGGATCTGGCAGAGGTTCTCTACGCCAAGATCAAGAGTGAGTTTGACGCCGTTGTGGATAAATGCCAGGTGAAGATCTATACTAATGCCGAAGATTGTACAAAACTCCGTCATGAGATGGCGATCCCGATGTTTGATAAACGTGACGAGCGTCTGAGTTCTCTGACCGACGAAACCGTGGACGTATATTACAGCTGTATCATGTGCCAGGCATTCAGCCCCAGCCATGTATGCGTTGTTACGCCCGAGAGACTGGGGCTTTGCGGCGCTGTTTCATGGTTTGACGCCAAGGCGACCAACGAGCTTGACCCGGCCGGTCCCTGCCAGGTGATCACCAAGGAGAGGCCGATCAACGAAGCGATCGGAGAGTATGAGGATGTCAATGAAGCCGTCCGCAAGTTCTCCCAGGGCGCACTGGAAGATGTATCCCTGTACTCCATCATGGAGAAGCCGATGACCTCCTGCGGATGCTTTGAGTGTATCTGCGGTATCGAGCCTTTCTCCAACGGCGTGGTCATTACGAACCGTGAGTATGCGGGTATGACTCCTCTGGGTATGACTTTCTCCGAGCTGGCTTCCATGACTGGCGGCGGTGTGCAGACTCCGGGCTTCATGGGCCACGGCAAACACTTCATCGCTTCCAAGAAGTTCATGAAGGCCGAGGGCGGCGTGGAGCGTATCGTATGGATGCCGAAAGAGCTGAAAGATACTGTGGCGGAGAGACTGAACGTCACAGCCAAGGAAGTATATGGTATTGATAATTTTACGGATATGATCGGTGACGAGACCATCGCCACAGATCCCGAGACACTGGTTGCTTTCCTCACTGAGAAAGGTCATCCGGCTCTGGGCATGGATCCGTTAATGTAATATTTTTTATCACGTATGCAACAGTGGGTGCCCGTCGGCGGGCATCCACTGTAAAATGCATTAAGCAATACATATCAAAACATTTTAAAGGAGGCTAAATACAATGCCGTTTAATCGTAAACCACAGAAGTTTAACGCATCGATCCGTGAAGTTGAGATCGGCGTTGGCGAAAAAGCCATCAAGATCGGAGGCGAGAACGTATTTCCTTTCTATACCTTCGACGGAGATTTGGGCAATACTCCTAAGGTTGGCGTGGAAATTTCCGATCTGGGGCTGGATAATCCCGTACCGGGCCTTTCCGCTTACTATGAGGGATGTACCACAGCCGCCCAGATGGCTAAAAAAGCTGCCGAGATGGAAGGTGCAGACTTCCTTGCTCTGAGTCTGGAAGGCGGAGATCCGAACGGAGCAAACAAATCAGTGGATGAGCTGGTTGCCGTTGTAAAAGAGGTTGCAGAGGCAGTAGATCTTCCCCTGGTTGTGGAGGGTTCTAAGAACGTGGAGAAAGACTCCGAGCTGCTTCCTAAGGTTGCGGAAGTGCTGCAGGGTAAAAACGTTCTGATCCTGTCTGCAAAAGAAGAGAATTACAAAGCGATCGGCGCTGCAGCAGGCCTTGCTTACAATCAGAAAGTGGGCGCTGAGTCTGCCGTAGATATCAACCTGGCAAAACAGCTGAATGTGGTTACTACACAGCTGGGTGTTAAGCCGGAGAGCATCGTGATGAACGTGGGTACAGCCACAGCCGGATATGGTTATGAGTACGTGGTGTCCACCATGGACCGTATCAAAGCCGCTGCGCTGGCTCAGAGCGACGCTACCCTTCAGATGCCGATTATCACTCCCGTTTCTTCTGAGACATGGGGCGTAAAAGAGTCCATTTCAGAAGAGGCCGACGCTCCGGAATGGGGTTCCCGTGAAGAGAGAGCCATTGCTATGGAGATTGAGACAGCCGCAGCCGACCTGATGGCCGGTTCCAACGCCGTCATTTTAAGACACCCCCAGTCCGTTGCAACCATCGCCAAGATGATCAAAGAATTAGCGTAAGGATGAGGAGGATAAAATAATGGCTTTGAATGGTATTCAGATATTTAAATTAACACCGAAGAAAAACTGTAAAGAGTGCGGATGCCCCACCTGTATGGCTTTCTCCATGAAGGTGGCCCAGGGCGCTTTGGAGCTGTCTAAGTGTCCGTATATGTCCCAGGAAGCTCTGGACTCTCTGTCCGAGGCTACTGCTCCGCCGATGAAATCCATCAAGGTTGGCGCCGGCGACAATGAGTATACGCTGGGCGGCGAGACCGTTCTGTACAGACATGAGAAAACATTTGTCAACAAGACAAGGTATGCCGTATCCGTATGCACGGACATGGCGGATGATGCGGCCGAGGCCAAGCTGGCCGAGGTGTCCAAAGTGGACTATGAGCGTATCGGCGAGCAAATGAAAGTGGAGATGGTGTATGTGAACTGCGGTTCCGACGCACCGGCCGACAAATATGTGGAGCTTGTTAAGAAAGCGGCCGCCACAGGCAGAACTCTGGTTCTGGGCGTAAAAGATGTGGAGATTGCAAAGGCCGCCCTGGAAGTATGCAAGGACGGCAAGCCGGTACTGAACGGCGCCGACGCTTCTAATTATGCCGAAATGAGCAAGGTCGCTACAGACGCGGGCGTTGTATTGGGCGTATCCGGCGCGAACCTGGATGAGCTGTATGATACAGTAGCGGCTCTGGAGAAATCCGGGAACAAGAATCTTGTGATCGACACCACAGGCGCTACCATCAAAGAGACCTTCGCCAACACCGTAGAGGTGCGCCGCGCGGCTCTTAAGAATGAGGACAGAACCTTTGGTTATCCCTCTATTGTCAACGTATCCAAACTGGTGAAGGGCGACAAACATATGGCTCAGGCTCTGGCCTCCGTATTCACCATGAAGTACGGTTCCATCGTGGTTCTGCCGGGTATGGATTACGCAGACGCGCTGCCGCTTTACGGTCTGCGTCAGAACCTGTTTACGGATCCCCAGAAGCCGATGAAGGTGGCTCCGGGCGTATATCCGCTGAACGGTGCGGATGAGAATTCCATCATCGTTACGACGGTTGACTTCGCTCTTACCTACTTCGTAGTATCTGGCGAGCTGGAAAGATCCGGCGTGCCGATCAATCTGGTCATCAACGATGCGGGCGGACTTTCCGTTCTGACATCCTGGGCCGCAGGTAAGTTCTCCTCCGGTTCCATCGCCAAATTCTTCCAGGAAGAGGTTGAGGGTAAGCTGAAATGCAGAAAGATGATCATCCCCGGTAAAGTTGCCGTACTGAAGGGCGACCTGGAGTCCAAGCTGCCGGGCTGGGAGATCATCGTTGCGCCGCGCGAGGCTGTCGAGCTGGTTAAATTCTTCAAAGATATGCAGGCAAACGGCGAACTGTAAGTTGTAAGTAACAGTGCAGTCTGGCTGAACTGTAACAGTTGTATTGATACGCAACAGTCCGGCTAGCCCGGGCTGTTGCGAATATGAATGTAAGGAGAAATAACATGTCTAAATTTATCGTAATCGGCGAGAGAATTTCCGTAACTGCTCCATCCATCAACAGGGCTTTTGCCGAGAAAGACCCGGAGCCGATCCTGGCCAGGGCGAAACAGCAGCTGGAAGCGGGCGCTTACTATCTGGACGTCAATATCGGACCGGCTGAGAGCAACGGCGAAGAGCTGATGCAGTGGGCTGTTAAGCTGCTGCAGGGCGAGTTCGACAATGTGCCGCTGGCTCTGGATACCGCCAATATGAAAGCCATCGAGGCCGGTATTGCCGTATACAACCGCGCGAAAGGAAAACCCATCGTAAATTCCGCTGATGCATCCGGAAGGATCGAGTATGTTGACCTGGCGGCTGCCAATGATGCCATTGTTATCGCGCTTTGCAATGGCGACGGTATTGCAAAGGACAATGACGAGCGTATGGCTTACTGCCAGACTCTTCTGGAAAGAGGTATGGAGCATGGCATGGAGCCCACAGATCTGTGGTTTGATCCTTTGTTCCTGGTTACCAAGGGTATGCAGGATAAGCAGATGGATATCCTGGAGTGCATCAAGATGATCTCCGATATGGGTCTGAATTCCACTGGCGGCCTGTCCAATAACTCCAACGGTATGCCCAAGCATATCCGTCCGATCATGGATTCCGCTATGGTTGCCATGGCTATGATGCAGGGTCTGACCTCTGCCATCGTAAACCCGAACGATCTGCGTCTGATGGAGACCATTAAATCTTGTGATGTGATCAAGAATAATACTCTGTATGCAGATTCTTACCTGGAACTGTAATTTGTAGCCGGTAATAGTTTGTTGATCCACTATAATATGCAGAAAGGCTGTCGGCGCAGGCTTTTTGTATGGTGGTGGTTTAGCCTTCTATACAGTCAGGGAAATTACTGTACAGGTTGACTTTTCAGCCTCCTCAGTTTAGCAAAATCTGGGGAGGCTGATGGCAGTTTATTTAACAGTTCATACGAAAGGCCAAAATCTATGTTCAAAGTGACTTTTCGGTTTGAGAGCGGCGAGACGGTAGAGGCGTTCGCGGCTTCCGGTGAAAACCTTCTTGAGGTAGCGAGAAAAACCAATGTAGCTATCGATGCACCATGCTCGGGAAACGTGGTCTGCGGCAAATGTCGGGTAAAGCTGATCGGCGGCGAGCTGGTGACAAAAAAATCCTCCCATATCACGGAGGATGAGTTCGACCAGGGATGGAGACTTGCCTGCGCCAGTACGGTGGAGGCGGACTGTGAGATCCTGGTGCCGGACATTGCCTCTGCGTATAAGAGCAGGATGAAAGTTGCGGATTTGAGCTCTAAGGACGAGGTCAGGATATTTGAAAATGCTAAGCAGGAGATCGGCGACGCGGGTATTATCTTTAAGAATTCCCTGGACCGGATTTCTGTAAAAATGGATGTGCCCACGCTGGATGATACCATGCCGGATAATGAACGGCTGATGCGGGCCATTAAAAAGCAGGAGGGAGTGAATATAGTTCATCTCCCCTATACTGTGTTGAAGAAGCTTCCGGATGTGCTGCGGGAAAGTAATTTTTCCGTTACGTGCGTGATCAGCAGAGCGAAGAGTCATATCTTTGTCTATGATATCTTCCCGGAAGCGGATGAAAGTGCAATCTGCGGGCTGGCCGTCGATATCGGTACGACGACGGTATCCGCCCTGATTATAAATATGGAGAACGGTGATATACTGGCAAAGGCGTCCGCAGGAAACGGCCAGATCCGTTACGGCGCCGATGTGATCAACCGTATCATCGAGTCTCAGAAACCCGGCGGTATCAGTAAACTGCAGGAGGCCGTGGTTCAGGAGACGATCAATCCGATGATCGCCCAGATGTGTAAATCTGCAGGGATCAGGACAAAGCAGATCTACCGTATGTGCGTGGCCGGCAATTCCACGATGAATCATTTGTTTGCGGGTATCAATGCGGATCCGCTGCGTATGGAGCCCTATATTCCTGCCTTTTTTAAGACGAATTCTCTGTACGCCCAGGATTTGGGACTGATCACCCATCCGGATGCCCATATTATTATCGCGCCCAATATCGGGAGCTATGTGGGCGGTGATATCACGGCGGGCACTCTGGTCAGCATGATTTGGAACCGGCCCGAGTTTTCTCTGTTTATTGATCTGGGAACCAACGGCGAGCTTGTCTTCGGCAATTCGGATTTCATGATGAGCTGCGCCTGTTCCGCGGGGCCTGCCTTTGAGGGCGGCGATATCAGCTGCGGTATGCGGGCGACAGACGGTGCCATTGAGGCATGTACCATCGACAAAGAGACCATGGAACCGTCCCTTACGATTGTCGGAGATCCCGGTACAAAGCCGGTGGGTCTGTGCGGATCGGGGATCATTGATGTGATCTGCGAGCTGTTTTTGAACGGCATCATCAATCCCAAGGGTAAGTTCGTTCGGGAGGGCAAGAGGATCCGGCGGGATCAGTACGGCATGGGCAGTTATGTGCTGGCCTTCGAGGAGGAAGCCGGTTCTGTCAAGGATGTGGAGATCACCGAGGTGGATATCGATAACTTTATCCGTGCCAAAGGAGCGATCTTCTCGGCCATCCGTACTATGCTGGACGCCCTGGAGTTTGACATTTCCATGATCGACGACGTCTATGTGGCCGGTGGTATCGGCAGCGGCATCAATATGAAAAACGCTGTCAACATCGGGATGTTCCCGGATATTCCGCTGGAGAAGTTCCATTATATCGGAAATTCTTCCCTGGCAGGAGCATATACCATGCTTCTCTCCACGGAGGCGGAGCGCAAGACTTATGAGCTGTCGCAGAATATGACGTATATGGAGCTGAGCGCAGTGCCCACCTATATGGATGAATTTGTGGCCTGTTGTTTCCTGCCCCACACAGACGCGGGACTGTTTCCGTCAGTGGAATTGCGGTAAGGATAGCGGTGATGGTTCAGGCTGTACAGGTATTCCGGTGACGGCTGTGTATAACGGATTGGAGAAGTGAATATGGTATCCTGAACCGTTACGGATGGAGAAATATGGATATTAATTACGAAAAAGACAACTTGGAACGTGTTCCCATGGAACACTATCTGGAGCTTTACAGAGAAATGAAACCTGCGGCGGCGGCTGTCCGCTGCGGGATTCCTTATGATGAAGAACGGCAGGTATTTATCATCCGTATGATGGGTACGGAATATGAGGTGGCCTGGCCGGAGTTTGCGGCGGTTCCCATGGATACGGGGAAGAAATATTATCCCTTAAGGGATATGGGAAAGGCTCAGATTCTGGTGATGCGGTATCTGTTGGAGGGCAGTGCGGCGCCTTCTACGGGAAAATTTCTCACATACAGAGAGCTTCCCTGGTGCGAGGTGTATTTCAAACAGTTTTCCGGCCGCTGTCTGAGCCGTCTGGCTTTCGGGTTCGGTTTTAAACTGGATGTATTCCGGACGGTGATGGAGCTGGTGGGAGGAAAGGCGCTGGACTACGGCGATGCTGGTTATGAATTTGAGCTGATTAACGGGCTGTATATGCGGTTTGCCCTCTGGGCGGGGGATGAGGAGTTTCCTCCTTCCTCCCAGATTTTGTTTTCCGATAATTTTCCCGTGGCTTTCCATGGGGAGGATATGACTGTCTGCGGCGATGTCTCGATCGGTACGATCAAAGCGTTAAGTTAGGAGGAATAGATTATGGGATTTTCAACAGTGCCATGCAATGAATTTGTCGATGTACTGTCTTCCAAGGCCCCGGTGCCCGGCGGCGGCGGCGCGTCCGCCCTGGTGGGCGCGGTGGGAACGGCTCTGGGCAACATGGTGGGCAGCCTCACCGTCGGTAAGAAAAAATATGCCGATGTGGAGGAAGAGATGTACAGCCTGAAAGAGAAGGCCACAAAGCTTCAGGAGGAGCTGCTTCGTCTGGTGGAGCGCGACGCCGAAGTATTTGAGCCTCTGTCCAAAGCCTACGGTATGCCCCGCGCTACGGAGGAGGAGAAAGCCGAGAAGGCCCGCGTCATGGAGATCGTTCTTAAAGACGCCTGCTCCGTGCCCATGGAGATTATGGAGAAATGCTGTGAAGCCATCGAACTGCTGGAGGTATTTGCCGAGAAGGGTTCTACTCTGGCTATCAGCGACGCCGGCGTGGGCGCGGCTATGTGCAAGGCGGCCCTGCTTGGCGCCAGCCTGAATGTATACATAAATACAAAATCCATGAAAAACCGGGAATACGCGGAAGAATTGAACGCCAAATGCGACGCCATGCTGGAGAAATATCCGCCAATGGCTGATAAAGTGTTCGAGTCGGTACTTGGCAGATTGAAATAAAAGGGCAACTGTCCGGCGCCGGACAGTTCCATAAAAGGAAAAGTAACCGTCCAAACGGCAATGTCCCCGCAAGCAAAGCGTTCACTGCGGCAGGCGGGATGGGTTAGGACGGGAATGAAAAATATAGAAGAGGAGAAACGACATGGCAAAACAGTTACTGGGCAAGGAAGTAGTAGCCGCTTTGAATGAGAGAATCATGGCCGGTGTGAAGGAGCTTAAGGAGAAGGGCGTGACGCCGACACTGGGTATTGTGCGCGTGGGTGAGAGAGAGGATGATCTCTCCTATGAGCGCGGCGCGACGAAGCGCTGTGAGAAGCTGGGCGTGGCTTTTGAGAAGTTTGTTTTGCCCGCCGACTGCACACAGGAAGATCTGATGAAAACCATAGACGAGGTGAATAAAAGTGAGCAGATTCACGGCGTGCTGATTTTCCGTCCGCTGCCGAAACATCTGGATGAGGCTGCGGTCATCAAGGCTCTCGACCCGGAGAAGGATGTGGACGGCATTACCGACGGCTCCATGGTGGGTGTCTTTGCCGGGACCAATCAGGGATTCCCGCCCTGCACACCTCAGGCCTGTATGGAGATACTGGATCATTACGGCATTGACTGTACCGGAAAGAAAGCGGTGGTCGTGGGGCGCAGCCTGGTTGTGGGCAAGCCTGCGGCTATGATGCTGATTAAGAAAAACGCCACAGTGACCGTATGCCATACACGGACCGTGGATATGCCTTCCGTGGTGAAAGAAGCGGATATTGTGGTCGTGGCCGCCGGACGCGCCGGAGTGGTGGACGATACATATTTGCGTGTAGGTCAGACCGTAATTGATGTGGGAATTAACGTCAACGCGGAGGGCAAGCTCTGCGGCGATGTGGACTATGCAAAGGCCGAGCCGGTGGTGGAGGCTATCACTCCCGTGCCGGGCGGCGTGGGGAGCGTCACCACATCGGTGCTGGTGGGCCATGTCGTAGAGGCGGCTAAGAGAAAGAACGGGTAAACCGTGCGCATCATTCTCTCACCGGCCAAGAAAATGAACGTAGATGAGGATACCCTGCCGATCCGCGGGTTGCCTGTGTTTCTGGAGGAGACAAAGAAGCTGGCGGATTGGATGCAGGGGTTGTCCTGTGAAGAGCTGAAAGCCGTCTGGAAATGTAACGACAGGCTGGCGGCCGTCAATTATGAGTGGCATCAGCATATGGATCTTTTGCGGACGCTGACTCCGGCAGTCCTGTCCTATGAGGGGCTGGCCTATCAGCACATGGCCCCGGCGGTTTTTGACGGGGAATGTCTGGAATATATTGAGGAGCATCTGCGCATCCTGTCCGGATTTTACGGTCTGCTCCGTCCTTTTGACGGAGTACGGCCCTACCGGCTGGAGATGCAGGCGAAAATCGCCTGCGGTGGATGCCGGACGCTGTACGAATTCTGGGGAGATCGTATAGCCCGGCGCCTTTTCACGGAGACAGACTGTATCGTGAATCTGGCTTCCAGGGAGTATAGCCGATGTATATCCGGCTATCTGCCGGAAGGGACGCGGTATGTCACCTTCGTATTTGGGGAGCTGTCAGACGGCGGAGTAAAAGAGAAAGGAACGTACTGTAAAATAGCGCGAGGGGAGATGGTGCGCTATATGGCAGAACATAAGATCGGGAAACCGGAGGATTGTAAGGGATTTCGGCTGTTCGGTTTTCGTTATTCGGAAGCATTATCCGGTGAGAACAGGTATATATTTCTAAGGTGAAGGTTTGCCGATTATAAATGCAAAAGAGTGTAACTGCCAGCATCTGTACAGTTACAAAAGAATAAACAAAAATCTGCCATATGTGTATAATAAATGAAGAAATGTGAAAAAAAGCAAATTATGTAATTTTGATACATTTTCGCAACTTTTTTCTGATATAACAGGTCTAACAGGTAACCGTTCGATCAGAGAATGAACGGTTACAAACAATGTTATAAGGGGTAAGGATATGACAACTAAATCAAGGGAGAAGACAGGCAGAAAACGCCGAAGGATGACCCGTCTGCAGAGGGAGCGTCAGTTGCGTATGCGTCTGCTAATGTGCTGCGGGGTAGTTTTAGTATTGTCCGGCTTATTTGCGGCTCCGGAGATACGCGTGGCGTTGGGGCAGATACAGGTTCAGCAGGGCATTGCGAAAGAACAGGATGCTGACAGACCGCAGAGCGTTCCGGAACGTCAGGCCGCCAAGGGAGAGACGGAAGGCCAGGAGGAGGCATCGGCCACGGTAAAAGATAACGGCATACTGGTAGGGGAGAATGCAGTAGTGGAGCCGGAAGTGGTCAGAGAGAAGAAAACGATCTATCTGACTTTTGACGATGGGCCGAGTATGGATGTCACACCGGAGATTCTGGATATACTTAAAGCGAATGATGTGAAAGCTATTTTCTTCATTCTGAATTACGGGGAGAAAAGTATACCGATTCTGAAGCGGATGGTGAGAGAGGGCCATACAATCGGCATTCATGGTTATTCTCATGATTACGCAGAAATCTATACTTCGGAAGAAGCTTTTATGGATAATGTGCAGAAGCTGCACGATAAATTATTGGCAGATGTGGGATATGACGCAAGGATTGTGCGTTTTCCCGGCGGAAGCTCCAATACAATCAGTGAAAAATACAAAAAGGGCATTATGACCAAGCTCACCAAACGTCTGGAGAAGGAGGGGTGGAAATATCTGGATTGGAATGTATCCACAGGGGATGCGGAAGGGAATAATATTCCCAGCAGCCAGCTTGTGAAGGCAGTGAAAAAAGAACTTAAGCCCGAGCAGGCAAATGTAATTCTGCTCCATGATACGTCTGCCAAACAGTCTTCGGCGGATGCTTTGCAGGATATCATTGACTTTGGTTTTGAGAATGGCTATACTTTTTGTCCTGTGACAGAGGATACGACGATGGTACATCATCGTGTGAATAATTAAAGCGTTTGCCGGACCGTACACATATTATCTGTATGGTCCGGCATTTGCAGCGAATCGAAATAAAAAAATGATGCAGCGTTGCCCAGGCCGGATTTTTACCGGTTTGTTTGACGTGGGAAAATTGAAAAATCTAAATAAGTAGCATATAGAGGAAAAGAAATACAGGACAATGTGTGCCATAGGGGACTCAGAAGAAAACTATGGAAGAATGATTTTGTGTTTTGTGGGAAGAATGTATTGATTGGAAAGAGGGGGAAATACATAATAAAATGATTAACAAAAATAATTTCAAAAAGTATAGGTTTTGAGAACTTCTTCTTTTTTATGCTGTAGTATGCAGAATACCGGTCAGAGGCGGGTATTTTGTATGCTCTGCTATGCAGAAAAGCTATCGGCAAAAAGTGTATTTTGTCCAGGCGCAGGTGCTCTGTATCAAAGAAGAACTGTACAACAGCCCGCTTTACTCGCCGCAAAAAGAAGGGAATATGCCGCAGGATAAGATCTGTAAGACCATTCGCCAATATAATAAGGAATCCATCGCGGTGGAGGATATGAGAAAGCTCCTGGATATCGCGGAGGATTATCGGAAAGTCAAGAATTATGTATACAACCGTTTTGGTGGCCTGGGGAGTTTGTCAAAGCTTTATCCGGGATATACAGTGCAGAATGAGATGACGTCCAGCGGCTACAGAGAAAAGCTGGGGCTGCCATCGGTGTATTTTTACCTTGCGGTTTTTGACGCCCTGGGGGATATCAAGAGCCAGTGGACAAAGACAAAGTCAAAGTTGGTGAAACTGGTTAACCGGAACGAGGGTTTTACGGAGGAAGAAAAACACTATCTGCGTTTTCTCTTGAAAGTCAGCAATGCTTTTGAGGCTGTACTGAACCAGAAACCCATGGAATTGCCCGCAAAGATCAGGCAGCAGTATGGAGAGCTGGCCGGACGGGTGGATACAGAGCGGATGCACAGGTATTTGTGCCGGCAGGTCAGGAAGTATCATCAGTGTCTGCATACAGATGCGGCGGATGGGTTTTCCATAGCCGAGCGGGCCTACCGTTATGGAAATCATGGGATCTATATCTCAATAAAGGAAAAGCGGAAGAGGGTCTTTGTGCCACTGACTGATAATAACCAGTATAGGTGCCAGCTAAAGATTAAGTTATATCCGTCTGAGGAACGTATAGAGATTCTGGTTCCGGTGTATGTGGCCGTCCGGACCCACGAGGATTATCAGGAAGAGGTGGGGGTAGCGTTTGGGTTCCATACGATGCTGATTACGGACAAAGGACATTGCTACGGCGGGGAACTGGGCAGGTATCAGCTGGAGTATTCAGACTGGGTACGGTGTAGCCCAGCAAACTAAAGTTCCTATCTCCCGCACAAAAACGTCAAATTATAATCTCAGTTTTTAAACA
>CAJUQO010000034.1 GCA_910588295.1 uncultured Lachnospiraceae bacterium
CCTTACTTCCTCTGCTTTTATGCAGTACTATTATAGCACGCGGATAGCGTATTACAACACAAAATCCACGTTCCTCTTGTTCCTCCGGGACAAATATGCTATTATTTTGTTCTGGAAACTACAAGTCCCCCGGGACAGAGAAAACGGAGCTGACAACCATGCCAAAAGAACATACGATGCGGCGCATCATCGTCAAGGTGGGAACCTCCTGCCTGACCTACCCCAACGGAAAGCTGAATATCGGCGGCATAGAAAAGCTGGTGCGGGTCATCGCCGACCTGCAGAACCGCGGCTATCAGATGGTACTAGTATCCTCGGGATCCGTGGGCGTGGGCGTAGCCAAGCTGGGATGGCCCGAACGGCCCAAAGATATCCGCCACAAACAGGCCGCCGCCGCCGTCGGCCAGTGTGAGCTGATGCATATATATGATAAGATTTTTCTGGAATACGGGGTCAAATCGGCACAGATCCTGCTGACCCGTGATAATACCACCAACAAGGAACAGCGGGCCAACATCCATGGCACCTTCGACATCCTGCTGGATACCGGCGTCGTCCCCATTGTCAATGAAAACGATACGGTGGCAACGGCCGAGCTGGAGTATATGGAAACCTTCGGTGACAACGATACCCTTTCCGCCATTGTCGCCCAGGTATGCGCAGCCGACCTGTTGGTGATTTTTACGGATATCGACGGCCTGTACGATTCCAATCCCCGCCAGGATCCCCATGCCCATCTAATCGGCCGTGTAGAGGAGATTGACGCCTCTCTGTGGGCCGCGGCGGGGGGGCCCGGCTCCGCCAACGGCACCGGCGGCATGGCTACGAAGCTCGCCGCCGCCCAGCTGTGCATGGACGCGGGAATCTCCATGCTGATCACCAAGGGACAGGCGGAGATTCTCTACGATATCGTGGACGGCAAACCGGTGGGTACCCTGTTTAAGCGCCCGCGGAAAGAGTGACAGGCGCCGTCCGGCCTTCCGTAAAAAAGCAGTATGGCAACGCCGGAGGGACTGAAAACAGAGGTAACCGTTTGGCCGGCGGCTGAACTGTTACAAACAGAGAAGGGGCTGGCGTCTGGCCTTTTGCAAAAACAGACTCAAACATACGCAAGGAGGATTGATCATGCGAGATCTGATGACGATCGCCCGGGATGCAAAGGCAGCAAAAGCCGCCGTCGCCCGGCTGGGCACCGATGATAAAAACCGCGGCCTGGAGGCCATTGCGGCCGCCCTGGAAAACAATGCCGCGGAAATTCTGACAGCCAATGCCATAGATATAGAAAACGGCCGCGCAAACGGACTGAACGAAGGCCTGATCGACCGGCTGACACTGACAGAAGCGCGTATCACCGATATCGCCGAGGGCTGCCGCCAGGTAGCTGCCCTACCCGACCCGGTGGGCGAGCTGCTGTGGCAGAAAACACGCCCCAACGGATTAAAGATCGGCCTGAAACGGGTTCCCATGGGCGTCATCGGCATCATCTATGAAGCCCGTCCCAATGTAACCGTGGACGCCGCAGCTCTCTGCTTTAAAGCCGGATCCGCCTGTATCCTCCGCGGCGGCAAAGAAGCCTTCCACTCCTCCATGTGCCTGACCAGGCTGATGCGCCAGGCCCTGGCCGAAAAAGGGCTGCCGGAAAATGCCATCAATCTAGTGGAGGATACCGACCGGAAAACCGCAAATGCCATGATGCGCCTTAACGGTTTCCTGGATGTGCTGATCCCCCGAGGCGGAGCCGGACTGATCCGATCCGTGGTCACCAATGCCACTGTCCCCGTGATCGAGACCGGCACCGGCAACTGCCATGTCTATGTAGACGCCTCCGCCGATCCGGCTATGGCCGCCCGCATCCTGGCCAACGCCAAATGCCAGCGCATCTCCGTCTGCAACGCGGCGGAAAGCCTGCTGGTGCATCAGGATATTGCGGAGGACTTCCTGCCCCTGGCCGCCAAAACACTGGCTCCTGACCATGTGAAGCTGCACGGCTGTCCACGTACCCGGGAAATCCTGGGCGACGGCATCCTGGCCGCCACCGAGGAGGATTACGCCCGGGAATATCTGGATTATGAAATGTCCGTCAAAGTGGTTGATAACCTGGACGAAGCCATCAACCACATCAACCGGTACAACACCGGCCATTCAGAGTGTATTGTCACGGAGAGCTACAGCAATGCCCAGCGTTTTCTGGACGAGGTAGACGCCGCAGCGGTGTATGTCAACGCTTCCACCCGCTTCACCGACGGCTTTGTCTTCGGCTTTGGCGCGGAGATCGGCATCTCTACCCAAAAGCTCCACGTCCGCGGCCCCATGGGCCTGGAAGCTTTAACCAGCCAGAAGTATGTAATTTACGGAAACGGGCAGATAAGGTAAATCTCGGTTCGCTTTTAAGGCGTGTGATGGTATAGCATTTACAAATGAAGAATTATCGGCCCTTTCTCAACTGTTTGACTCGAAGCTTCTGCCATTAAAAGATGACATCCAGGGAATCCGAGGTAACGTCCAGGGACTCAAAGATGACGTCCAGGTTCTTAAAGATGTTTTCCTTCTGAACATTCAGAATGAAACCGAAATCCTGCCGCGTCTGCAGAATATTGAGGCATGCTATACCTCAACCAATGATATGTATAAAAGCAGAGCTTCGCAGATCGGCACCATGCAAAAAGACATGGATGTCATGAAAATAGCGATCGCCGATCACAGCCAGAAATTACAGGCGCCGGGCTGCTAAAACATATGATCACCTGCCGTTGCGCATTGGTTTTACAGGGCAGCATAAGAGGGGAGTTTCCTGCATCGGAAACACCCCTCTTATGTTTGTATTGTTGGATAATCATCCTTATTTGAGATCAGATAAGGACAAATTTTTATTTTATAAAAAAGAAGTGTATCTTGCAATTAAAATTTGCATATGCTATAATGTCGATAGACAAAAAGCAATGATAAGTCCATATGGACAAAGGAATGAATCCCCGAACTGTATTGCCGTACAATCCGGGGATTCTTCTTTTCTTTTATACTGGCAAAGCGCCCAGTAGGTTATTTGTTGTCCTTATGACCGCCATCTAACCATTTGATGATGTAGTGACAAGCTACACCAGCCGCAACAGCAACCAAAAAAGCAATGATAACTTCCATATGAACACCTCCTCCCATTGTCGGGTGTAGGTTGGACAACATACTGTCTCTGTTAGACGTAGAATTATGAAAATTTTATCATATAGCCAATATTCAATTTTACATTACGAAAAAACACCTTGTCTCTTCTATGTTTTGCGTTATCTGCTTTTAACATAATTTTGAGCTTTATCCTTATCTGGTTTCACATTTATTTTACTATTCCACTTTAGGAAGCTGCGCAAAGGATGCCGCCAGCTCCTCATCTGTGGGGATGTAGTCGCTCATCTCGCCGTCATTGTATCTCTGATACGCCACCATATCGAAATAACCGGTTCCGGTCAGGCCGAACACAATATTTTTAGCCGCTCCGGTCTCCTTGCATTTCTCTGCCTCGTCGATGGCTACCTTAATCGCATGGCTGCTCTCCGGGGCGGGCAGAATCCCCTCCACGCAGGCAAAATACTGGGCCGCCTTAAATACTTCCGTCTGCTCCACACTCCTAGCTTTCACAAGCCCCTGATCATACAGTTCAGACACCGTGGAGCTCATGCCGTGGTAGCGCAGGCCGCCGGCATGGTTGGCCGAGGGAATGAAACCGCTGCCCAGTGTGTACATTTTCGCCAGCGGGCACACCTTCCCCGTATCGCAGAAATCATAAGCATACGTACCCCTGGTCAGGCTCGGGCAGGAAGCCGGTTCCACAGCGATGATTTCATAATCCGCCTCACCGCGCAACATCTGGCCCGCGAAGGGAGAGATCAGGCCGCCCAGATTGGAGCCGCCGCCCGCGCACCCAATGATCATATCCGCCTTAACGCCGTATTTATCCAGAGCCGCTTTCGCCTCCAGCCCGATTACGGACTGGTGCAGCAGCACCTGGGCCAACACAGAACCCAGCACATAACGATACCCCTGCTGGGTCGTGGCAGCCTCTACCGCTTCGGAAATCGCGCAGCCCAGGCTTCCTGTAGTTCCCGGAAATTCGGCATTGATCCTACGGCCCACCTCCGTATTCATGGAAGGTGACGACGTCACCTGAGCGCCATAGGTACGCATCACCTCACGGCGAAAGGGTTTCTGCTCATAGGAGCACTTTACCATATACACCTGGCAGTCCAGATCCAGGTATGAGCAGGCCATGGAAAGGGCCGTCCCCCACTGCCCTGCGCCGGTTTCCGTAGTCACACCCTTCAACCCCTGCTTCTTTGCATAGTAAGCCTGGGCAATGGCGGAATTGAGCTTGTGGCTGCCGGATGTATTATTTCCCTCAAATTTGTAGTAAATATGGGCCGGGGTCTGCAATTTTTCCTCCAGGCAGTACGCCCGAACCAGCGGGGACGGACGGTACATCTTGTAAAAATTCCGTATCTCATCAGGGATATCAAAATAGGGAGTTGTATCATCCAATTCCTGCTTAGCCAGCTCCTCGCAGAAAATACCCGACAGCTCCTCCAGCGTCACCGGCTGCAATGTACCGGGATTTAAAAGCGGCTGGGGCTTCTTTTTCATATCCGCCCGCACATTGTACCACTGTCTCGGCATTTCCTGTTCATCAAGATAGATCTTATAAGGAATCTTTTTTTCCATAATAACACACCTTTCTGTATAGTCTGCTTTGCCACAGCCAGACCCGCGAAAAAATACCTTTGAGAAAGATACTGCGCCTGTGGCGCCTGTTTTTGCGCCGACCGGAACAAAGGCGTAAGGATTCCCTCCCGGCTAAACGCCTGCATTTTTGCAGTCTCTGCAACAACGTACAGGCCCTGGGCCGAATGGTAATCCGACTTTACCAGTTTACCGTAAAAGAACCTGTAATTCAAGCATGTCCTTGCATTTTTTCCCATAAAAAAATATGAAAAATATTATTTCCCTGTTGACATATCTATTGTTCTAGTGTACTATATATCTAGTTCACCAATACAGTGGTAATGACCCATGAAAGGAGATCATAAACATGGATTTCAAAGCCAATAATCCCCTGTACCTGCAGGTGGTCACGGACATCAAAAAACAGATCATCACCGGGAAGCTTCCCCCCGGAGCCAGGCTTCCCTCCACCAGGGAACTGGCAGCGCAGTACAAAATCAATCCCAACACAGCCGTTCGGGTATACAACCAGCTGGAGCAGGAAGGAATTACTTTTATCCGTCGAGGCATCGGCACCTTCGTAACAGAACAGGAGGATATCATCATGGAATTTAAAAGCGAGAGGGCCGAGAGCCTGATCCGGGAGCTTTTGGAAGAGCTCAAAAGCCTAGGAGTGAAAAAGGAAGAAATCATTGAGATCATAGAAAGGAGCTACTCATGCTGAACTGTAACCATGTAGTCAAAAAATATATCTCCACCACCGCGGTCAATGACCTGACCCTGACCCTCGAACCGGGACGCATCTATGCTCTTCTGGGGCCCAACGGCAGCGGCAAGACGACTTTTATGAAAATGGTTGCCGGACTGGTAAAACCTACTTCCGGAGATCTGACCTGGCGGGGCGAACCCATAGGCGTAAGCTCCAAGGCCCAGATCGCCTACATGCCCACGGAACCCTATTTTTATAGCTATATGACCGGACGGGACGCCGGGAATTACTACAAAGATTTCTTTCCGGACTTTGACGAAGATAGATACCTGTTTCTTTTAAAACGCATGGAACTGGATCCCTTCCAGAAGATCACCAAGATGTCCTCGGGTATGATGGCAAAACTCAAGATAGCGCTGAACCTGTCCCGGGACGCCAGCCTGATCATGCTGGATGAACCGTTAAACGGTATCGACCTTCTGGCCCGGGAGGCCATCATCGATACGATCATTGAGAATTTCTCTCCCGAAAAGATCTTCGTGCTCTCCAGCCATCTGGTGGAAGAGCTGGAAAAAATCATCGACCACGCCGTATTTATCAAAAACGGCCGTGTAGAACTGGCAGGCGATGCGGAGGAGCTTCGGGAAACCCACCATAAATCCATTGTGGAGCTGTATAAAACCATTTATGGATCCTCCCAGGAAGCGCCTTTGTCATAACTATCCTGCTGCCCGTGGAAATAAACCTGATTGTTTATAAGCTTTATAATTTCATAAGGAGACCTGTTATGTTTAAACTGACAAAATATGAACTGCGCAAAACCCGCACTACCCTGCTGATCGCAGCGGCATGCTTTGCACTCCTCGAGCTGGCCTACATCCTCGGCCTGGCTCTGCATAAAGAAGACTTGGCCGGCGGTTCCGCCAGCTTCCTCGTGCTTTTTGCTGTTTTCAGCTACTTATTCTTTCTGATACTGGCCATCATGAATTACTCTAAGGAGATGAATTCCAAGAGCAGCTATCTGATTTTTATGACACCGAACACTCCCCTGGCTATCATCTCCGCCAAGATGCTGATGATCCTTCTGGTGGGCCTGACTTCCCTGCTTGTCTATGCCCTGTTTTGCTGGCTGGACATACGGCTCCTCATCGCCTTTTATCCCGACGCGGAAATGACCGGCGATCTGCTGGCCGGATTTGCCAAAGGGCTGGGCGTCGACCTTCCTGAGCTGGGATTTACTCTGCTGGCCCTGCTGATCGCCATGATCGTAACATTTTTCCTGCTTGTAACGCTGGCCTACCTGGCCATCACCTTAAGCGCCACCTTCCTGCAAAACTTCCGTTTCAAGGGATGGATCAGTTGTATCCTGTTCCTGGCCTTTTTCATGGCAGCAACCTGGATCGACAATCATCTGATACCCGCCCTCTATCCAAATCCGGCCACCTGGCAACAGCTCTGGATCGGTATTGCACCCTCCTGTCTGTTCTATATAATACTTATGATCCTGGCCACCTTTGCCTGTTCTGTACTTTTGGAAAAAAAGGTATCGCTGTAAAACCGCAGCATTCTATACCCCTTGTAAAAGTTATCGCCGGGCCTCCAAAAGCCCGGCGATACACATCTTCTGAATATCTTCAGAATATCTTCATCCATCTCGCCCATAAATCCTGTTCCGCTTTTTCACACCGTTATCTGCTCTTCGGCGAACAGATCCACGGCAATACAAGCAATACTGCCATGACACAAACAGCAATTTTTATCCATTTCCTCACTTTATCACATCTCCCTGAAAATTCTTTGGAATACTTTGTCTATATACCGCTATTTATTTCCGTTTAGGATCCTTCTGTGTAATCGGGAGCCTCCCCTGCCCGGCATTTCATCTACTCTATCCCCGCATTCCTCCGGTAAAACGGCAGCGAGAAAAAATAGCATCCGGCATAAAATACCAGAATCACCAGCACACTGGCTATATTGACCGGCAGCAGATCCGTACTCATCACTTTTCCCAGCGCGTGAACCGAGAACCACGAGGACACCGTCATCACCAGAAACGGCCCCGCATAGGTAAACAAGAGCTCATGGGCCACGGCCCGCCCCAGTACCCGGCGATCCACGCCGATCTTACACAACCCCGCATAGCGGGCCCGATCCTCAAAGGCATCGTTGTATATCCGCATAAACAGTATGCTGCCGCTGGCAAGCACAAACACCATAAACATGAAGATACAGATGGAATACAGCACCTTGATCCAAGCCTCGTCGCCGGCCGTGGGATCGGCAAAGGTACACCCCTGATACCGTTCCGGCTGCCTGTCATGCAGACCTTTCAGCCTATCTCTGCTGGCGGCAAAATTCTCCGGATCCGCGATCCGGTAATTGTACAGATACACTTCCGCCCCCAGAGGACACATCTTCTCATAAACACGGTCGTTCACCATGTAAAAACTGATATGTTCCTGTAAAACACCCAGATATGGCACAGACGTCTCCTGCACCTGACGATAGGCGCTGCCGTCAATGGTAACTGTGATGTCCGATTTATCCGTGATCAGGCTCATGAGATAGAGCTGGGTCACATTTACGACCTCATCATCCCCAAGTTCCGGAATCGAAAACTCCAGGCCCGCCTCCTCGGCCAGTCTGCGAACCGCAGACCAGGACAGGGCGCCGTAACCCTTGTGCTTATACATAGTTTCAACCACGTCCTCCTGAAACAGCAACAGGGGAATCTCTCCGCTGCAAGCGACCTCATTGTCCTCCTCTATGATCCCACGCAGCTCTCCGTCCAGATCATCCTGAATACCCATCACCTGGTATTGCCAGGTACCACGAAAATGTTCTATTTCTGTATAACGGTTTTTCATGGCAAATCCCATGGCCAGGGCCGTCACCGAGCAGAGCATCAGCACCGTCACCATAGCGTAGGTGCGGTAATTCCTTTTCATACGGAAAATGATATTGTTGATCCACAGCGTCCGCTCCTTTTTATAGAGAAAGCGTTTCCGCCCGGCCATACCCTGAACCAACAGAGGAATCATACCGCCGAACAGCAGATACACACCGATGATCACCAGCACCACCGCCGCCAGCACATTATTCATCACTTCCATACCGCCGTCTTTGATAGCCAGATAGTAGCCTGCCGACAGAATCCCCACCCCCAGCACGGCCTTGACTGCCAAGAGCCCTGTCGGCTGGCGGACAAACTCATTTTTCCGGCTGGCAGATACCAGCTCCAGTACGCTGCTGCGCACAATATTTGCATAACCCTTGACCACAAAGATCAGGTAAACGGGAAGATACATCACCGCTACCCGCCAGACCGGCCCCAGGCTCAGGTGGAAACGGATCTCCACCGCTATATCTGAGAGCCGCACCAGCGCCATCTGAAACAGCTGGCTGGTCAGCATCCCCACTCCCAGGCCCAGGGCCAGGGAGGACAATCCAATCAGAGATGTCTCAACCATATAGAGCTGCCCGATCTTCTGGTTCGTCAGCCCCATAAATACATAGATACCGATCTCCCGTTTGCGGCGCGTCAGAAACACATTGGTAGCATACCATATGAAAAAGATCATAAAGCAGACCAGCACAACCGTGATCGCCTGTATGGAAATATTCATATTCTGCCGGTTTTTCTCCCCCAGCACATCAAAAGCGTCCGAATCCACAACGCATTGGAAATTGAAATAAATCAGTATGGTAAAAGCCAGGGAGACCACCAGTGAGAGATAATTTCTCGCACTGGTTTTGAAATTCTGCAGAGCCAGCCTGGTCATGCTCATGAAAAATCACCTCCCAGAGACGCCTGCATTTCAATGATCCGGTCATAAAATTCCTTCCGGTCCTTCCCCCGGCTGATGCGGCACTGGATAAGACCGTCATTCAGGATATAGACGTCCTTCGCATAGGATGCGCTGTAGGCATCGTGGGTCACCATCAGGATTGTGGCCCGCCCACCGTCGTTGACCCCTTTCAGACATTCCAGCAGATCACGGCTGGAGCGGGAGTCCAGCGCCCCCGTCGGCTCATCGGCAAACACAATCTCCGGCTCTGTGACCAGGGCCCGGCAGGCCGCCCCTCTCTGCTTCTGGCCGCCGGAGAGCTGATAGGGATATTTTTTCAGATGCTCCGCCAGGCCGAACTGCCTGGCCAGCTCTCCGCTGCGCTCTATGCATTCCTTCCCGGGCACCCCGTTCAGAGCCATGGGCAGGGCAATATTATCCTGCAGCGTCATGGTGTCCAGCAGATTATAGTCCTGAAAAACAAACCCGATCTTATCCCGCCGCAGCTTTGACAGCTCCCGGTTGCGGATCTGCGTGATATCCTTCCCGTCCAGCCATACCGAACCCATAGTGGGCCTGTCAATGGTGGATAGGATGTTGAGCAGCGTGGTCTTTCCTGACCCGCTGGGCCCCATGATCGCGATAAAATCTCCCCGGCACACGGACAGGTCGATCCCCTTAAGCACCGTGGTGGAAAAGCCCTTGCTGCCGTAGTCCTTAGTCAGATTGCGGATCTCCAATACTTTACTGTCATTCATCTATCTTAACCTCCTTACACGGGCTATTATAGGAGATATCACAGAAAAAATCCTTACAAACGTCTTACAAAACAGGGCCGGACCTTACAGTTCTTGTAAGGTCCGGCCTCTCACAAGCCTTCCCCAAAGAAATATTCCCGATTATCATGGAAACAGATCGTGAACCGCGTGTAAGCGCCGTATTCGCTCTCCACCTCTATGGCATGTTCCAGTTTCTCCGCGATCCGCGCCGCCAGGTACAGCCCCATACCGGTGGACTTATATTTCCCGCTCCGGTTTCCGCTGCCCGTGTAACCCTGATCAAAGACCCGGCGGATATCCCGGGAGAGAATGCCCTCCCCATGATCCTCCACGCATAACAGCAGTTCCCTGTCCTTCTGCTCTGCCGTGACCAGCAGCAGGGGCTCCCTCTCTGCGCTCACGTATTTGACAGCGTTACTCACAAGCTGATCCAGCACGTAGACCAGCCACTGCTTG
The DNA here is from genome assembly GCA_910588295.1 of uncultured Lachnospiraceae bacterium. Taxonomy (GTDB): domain Bacteria; phylum Bacillota; class Clostridia; order Lachnospirales; family Lachnospiraceae; genus UBA11957. The sequence continues at coordinate 10,440 of CAJUQO010000034.1, forward strand.
TCCGTATAGACAATGCAGTCCTCCGGCACCTGTATGTCTACGGTAAAATGATTCTGTATCAGAAAAAACCGGTTATTGCGGATCGAAGCCCGCACGCAGTCCAGGAGATTTTGTCTCCCGATTTTCAGGTCATACAAATTCCCCTGGGCCTTACACCCCACCAGGGCGCCGTTCACCTGCTGGTTGATCCGCTCCAGCTGCTCCCGCATGATCTGCCGGACATCCGTGTCCGAAATCCTCTCACATGCCAGAAAACCCGCCGACAGCGGCAATTTTACCTCGTGGCACCATTTCGTGATATAATCCATCAGGTCGCAGTACTGCTCGTACTGCTTTTCCAGCTTTCCCTTCCACAGATCCACATCATGCCGGGCAACATCCCGGTTCTCATACTCCCCCAGGACATCGCCGATCTCTCCGGCCCGTTCCAAAAGTTCGGCGATCTCCCCCTCCCGCCTTTTAAGCTTCCTGTAAACACCGGCCAGCCAGATTCCGCTGAATATCAGCAGCAGAAAATCCAGGTACAGCAGATCCGCCCTGTTTTCCGCCTGCAAAAACCAGAGAAAATATATATTATAGGCCGCACCCACGCACAGACAGGCCGCCGTCGTTTTCAAGCATCGGCCAAACCCACGGGGCAGACGCCTCATCCGTTCATCCATCTATGAAATACCCCTGCCCTTTCTTCGTGCGGATCAGCTCCTTCCCGCAGAAAGCCTTGAGTTTGCTCCGCAGACGGCTGACCGTCGTTGTCAGGGTGCCGTCGGAAATAAATTCATCCGTACTCCAGAGCGTTATCATCAGCTCCTCCCTGGTAACCACCCGAGGACGGCTCTCCACCAGCCGGGACAGAATTTTTCTCTCCGACCGGGTAAGCTCGGCTTCCCGCCCCTGAAAAAACAGCGCGCCCGCCTCTTTATCAAAACAAATGCCGTCTCCAAGCCGGATCCTCTCCGTCACTTGGTACTGGTAAGCCCTCCGCAAAATCGCTTCAATTTTTGCTTTCAAAAGCTCCAGCTGGAAAGGCTTCTCCACATAGTCGTCGCCGCCCTGGGCCATAGCCATGATCTTGTCCCGATCGTCGCCGCGGCTGCTGATAAACAAAATCGGCACATTGGATATCTCCCGTATCCGTCCGCACCAGTAAAACCCGTCGTAATAGGGAAGATTGATATCCATGAGCACCAGCCGGGGCGAAACGCGGCAAAACTCCGCCAGCAGATCCTCAAAATCCTCCGCCAGTTCCACCCCGTAGCCCCACCGGGCCAGAAAATTTTTCAGTTCTCCGGCCAGAATCCTGTCATCCTCCACAATCAGTATACGAGTCTTAGACTCTTCCTGCTGCTGTATTTGATTTTTCATCACATGCCTCCTGCTTCTGCCACTATATCATACCCTCCCCAGACATTCCAGTTTTTTCGTCGGCTCAATAAATCGAAAATTTTTTCCATGGATACCAAAAAGATATATTCCGGTGATAGAATACCATCATACAGAAAACCTGCCGCTGGCGGATTTTCTGCATACTAAGGCATACAGAAAATGTGTCCGGACATTTTTCTGCGTAACAGACAGACAGGGGAGCAGCAGTTCAGCCCAGGCTTGTCTGGACTGTTGAAAAACAGACTGCTGATGGAGAACGCATATGGAACAGAAACTATTGATCGTGGAGGATGACCGCTTATTGGCAGAAGCTGCCGCGGACTATTTTACCAGTAAAGGCTGGGAGACAGAGACCGTCGGAGACGGCGAAAAGGCTCTGGAAATATTGGAAAGAAAAAGCTACCATCTAATTTTGCTGGATGTGATGATGCCCGGGATGGACGGATTCGCCCTGTGCCGCGAGATCCGCAAAAACAGTGATGTACCTGTCATCTTCATTACAGCCCGCGTGCTGGAGGAGGATAAACTGAACGGATACTTCCTGGGCGCGGATGATTATGTGACAAAACCCTTTTCACTGCCGGTTCTCTATGCCAAAGCCATGGCGCTGACGGGAAGGATACAGGGGCTTCACACTTTCGTGGAACTGGGAAATCTGAAAATAGATGTCAGCAGCCACCGGGTCTGGAGCCGCGGACAGCTTATAGCCCTGCCCCCTAAGGAATATGAGATGCTCCTGTTCTTTATGGAGAATCCGGGGCGGATCTACAGCCGGGAACAGCTTTTGATCCGTTTCTGGAGCTATGATTTCGACGGAAATGTGCGGGTGGTGGATAATCATATCAAAAAACTGCGAAAAGCGATCGGTTCCTGCGGATGCACCATACAGACTGTACGAAAATTTGGCTATCGGCTGGAGGTAGAAAAATGAAAGGGAACTTAAACAGGAAAAAGAAACGGTTTTGGATACCGGTCACCACGGGCTTCATCGCCCTGTATCTGGTGACCATGATCCTGGCCACCTGCCTGGTAAGGCAAAAATTTATCGAAGACTATAACCGCACCTTCGAAGAAACAGCTTACTCTCTGCTTAACAGCGCATACAATCTGGCAGAGGAGGCAGACGACAGAGGGCTCGGAACAGAAGAAATTCAGAAAGAATACCAGAAATTTGTTAATGACTATCTCCGAAATACCTTCAATCCCCCTCTACAGATATCCGTCGCGGTTTATGACCTTGACAGAAACCTGCTGGCACAAAGCGGCGATATCTTTGATGACCCTCTGTTCATGCTGGATGACTACTTTTCCTTTGAGGAAAAAGATACACTGGCAAAATACTATTATGAAAATATACAATCCAGCGCGAATTATACTCTGCCCGGAAAATACCGGATCCTGCTCCAGTTCTCCTCCGACATGGCCGACCTGTACAAAGTCTATGTACAGGAGATCACATGGACAGAATGGAAGAAAGACGGTGAGGATCTGAACATAGATGGGTATACCGATCCGCTGCTGGAAATCTGGTCCTGTGAAGTCGGGGGCGTCTATGATTACGAATCCGGCACTGAGACGGAGGGATCGACATTCTTCGCCACAGACAGCAAGGTGGTATGGGAATGGACGAATCCAAAGGCGGGTCAGGAAGAAAAAGGCGGGATCATCGCGGAGGCCTATCCTGTTTTTCCGTACATGAGATCCTCCGCGAATCCTTATGGACGCTGGCGCCAATGGGCTAAAAGCGACTATCTCCACGGATTCCCGGAGCGTGAAAATTTCACCTGGGAAAAAGGAACCGACTACCCCGACCTTGAGGTGAACGAAAACAAGCTTTACTACAGGGGATGCTATCGGTTCAAGATTGGAACCTCCGAAACCCTCTCCGCTTATATGGAGATCCGTCTGGACGAACACCCGTGGGCTGCCGCCCTGGATCATATGAAATATGCCTATCTGGCCGGCCTGATCCTGACCCTCGCCTGTATGTTTCTGGTCATGTACTCTTTCAACCGGATCTACGATCGGCAGATGGCGCTGGAGCAGACCCGGCGGGATCTCACCAATGCCATGGCCCACGAATTGAAGACGCCCCTGGGCATCATCCGGAATTTCGCTGAGAACCTGCTGGAACACAACATGGAAGAAAAACGCGATTACTATCTCAATCAGATCATCGGGCAGACGGAAGAGATGGATCATCTAGTGATGGAGATGATCGAGATATCAAAACTGGACTCCGAAGAGCTGGTTTTAAAGAAAGCGCCCGTGTCCATGGCGGAATTGATCCATGAACAGGCGGAACGGCTGGAACCTCTGATTCTGGAGAAAAACCTCCAGATACAATACAGGCAGGCCGCGGATTTCCAGGTGGACGGGGACAGAGAATATCTGGCAAAAGCCGTATGGAACCTGCTGGCCAACGCGGTGGATCACAATGTGCCGGACGGCCACATACGGGTCAGCTTCGCGGCAGATAAATGCAGTATTGAGAACACGGGAAAAACTCTGGATGAGGAACAGCTGAACCATGCCTTTGATCTGTTCTATACGGGGGATAAAAGCCGCAGAAAGGAAAAAAAGCATATGGGGCTTGGCCTGTTTCTGGCGAAGAAGATTTTTGCGCTCCATGACATGAGCCTGGCACTGGAAAACACAGATGACGGCGTCCGGGCCGTTATCCGAAAATCTTAAATTGACCAAAATATGAAAATACCGCCAGGGCCGGAAAACCGGCCCCGGCGTCACGACGTCCCGCTATTTTTTGTCATCTGCGCATTATGTTCTGCCAGATGCTCCTGATCCGCTTCTGCCAGCTCCAGAAAATGACATCCGTATTCAGGCGGGAGGAAGATCTTTCATTTTCAACCCTGGTAACAGTCAAATCCTCCACCTTCCATATATGTTTCTGCACGGGTATGATCGCCCCTTCCATATAGACGGCTTTTCTTTTACATTCATTATACCCGCGGATCTCGGCCCGGACAGGGTTCAGCCCGTCCAGAACCTCCGTATCCCGTAAAATTTCCGCATCCGAATACTGATACAGTTCCGCCGCGTTCCTGTCCAGATTCTGTAATTTGGCGATAAAAAGCATCTGCCCTCCCGGCCTCTCCACTACGACCCTCATTCCTCCTATAACTTTTCCATACCGTTCGTTTATTTTTTCTCGTCATAGATACAGATTTTTGTGCCGGGGCTTATTTCTTTCAGAATTTTAAGCATATTCTTTTTCCGCCAAAAGTTTCATTGCATTTTTTTCTGTCGGATCATTTGTATCCAGCATACCACGAAATGCGCGGGCTAAAACCGACTTTTTCACAACATTAATTTCACCGATAACTGTCTCCGACATATCCTTAATTTTCACCTCTCTCGCGAACATTTCATCAAGTATTCGAACAATTTCCTCTTGTTCGGCAATAGAAGGAAGCCGCAACAGGTATTCTTCCAAAAAACTTTTTGGAACACGTTGTTGACCTACAGCACCAGCCATAACAGCTTTTGCCCTACTCCTAAAACGCCGATCGCGAACAAGATGATAGAGATAGCGGTTATATAAACCTTCTCCACATCTAAGTACAAAAAATTCCGTTGTGCCATATCCTATGTCATTCACCAGCTTACCGATAACAGCAGATTTACCATTTTCCATACAGGGAGTAATTTTTGCAAAAACGACATCACCTTCGATAAAATTTGTAAACCCGCTACGTACCTCTTTTAATGGCCTGATCTGAGGATCTATGATTTCTCCGGAAATTTCCGAAAGAGCCGACATCGGAAAAAAGGAGACTTCCATATCATCCGGCAATTCTTTTGTATCAATTTTAGGGGGATTGACTTTGCATACTTTAGCTAAGGATACGCTTTTCCAGCTATCCATCCCCACACCATGCTCCTGCCTCCACTGTTTCGTCAGCCCGCCGGTAAATGCTTTATGCAAAATAGCAGACTTGCGTAATTCAAAACCGCCGGCAACTGTCTGTACCTTTTCTTTCGCTTCATCCAGCTTGGCAAATATACTTTCAATCCGTTCAACAATACGCTGCTGTTCAGCAAGGGGCGCCAGGGGAAAGTAGCAAGATTCCATCTTTGCTTTATTCACGATAGAAATTGTCGTTGCCGACGACTTCGCCCATAACTGATTCACAAAATAATCGGTATTCATAAAATAGAATACATAGAGTGGATTAAAATGTGGGATTGCCGAATTAATCTGTTGGTTTGTCGTGCCCTCTATTTCTAAATATCCACACTTTCCAATAGAGCCAATACAACATACAGCCGTTGATTGGGGAGGAATAATCCGCACCATATTCTTTCCTTGTTCAGATAAATATTCAGAAGCTTCAGACACATGGCGGCCGACATCTAAATCTGACGGCTTAAAAAAGGGAAATTCATCTCCATAATATTCGGGATGCTCTTTACTCGGCGTTTTTCCGGTGACAACTGTTGATACGTTTTCCACAGTAGTCCAGCACCAATTCCCCGGAATCTCATACGGCCACTCCTCCTCCGGCACCAGCGCCCGCTCCAGCTTTTCTTCCGGTGTCAATTCCTTTACCGCCTTTTTCCCTCTTGCCATCTCACACCTCCAAACCATCCAGAGCTTTCAGTTCCTCCACCACACTTTTCAGCAGATTGACAGCTTCCTCCAGCTGCGCGACGGCCTCTTCACCGCTTTCAATCGGATCCGGCAAATCCTCATAATCCATCACGAAGCCATCGCGGATCAACCCCAAGTCAAGGCTGTTGCCCTTGTCCGCGATCTGCTTCCGGGTGAACACACCCCATCGTCCGTCCTGCACTCCATGACGGTCAGCGGCTTCATAAGCCGCCTCAAACCCTGTGAAATGTTCCGCTTTTAAGGGATTCGTTTTGCCAAAGGAGGGCATATTGGTGCGAAGATCATAGAACCAGACTTCCCTGGTACTGCCTTTATCGGCCTTTTCGCGGGTAAAGAACAGCACATTTGTTTTGACGCCCTGGGCATAGAAAATGCCCGTCGGCAGACGGAGGACTGTGTGCAGGTTGCACTTATCCATCAAATCAACCCGGATCTTCTCGCCCTCACCATCGGCAAAAAGAACATTATCCGGCAGAACAACAGCGGCGCGGGCCTTTCCGTCCGCTTTCAGGCTGCGGTAAATATGCTGTAAAAAATTGAGCTGCTTATTGCCAGTCTGAAAGGTAAAGTCGTCTCGGGTCGCACGCTCTCCGCCCTTTTTCGTACCGAAAGGCGGATTTGTCAGAACCACGTCATAGCCCTTCATCCCCTTTCCAATATTGGACAGGGTATCGCCCAGGGTGATAGTCCCGTCTATATCATGCAGCATCGCATTCATCAGCGCCAGGCGATGGGTATCATGTACCAATTCTACACCTGTAAATGCTTCTTTCCGCTCAAATTCCGCCACATCTGCATCGAGGTCATAGAAATCGTCGGTCTGGTCAGCAACACACCTGTGGGCGGCGATCATAAAACCAAACGTCCCGCAGGCAGGGTCATTACAGCGCTCACCGGCCTGTGGTTTGACCAGCCGTGTCATCACATCAATTAATACACGGGGTGTGAAATACTGTCCCGCGCCGGATTTTTTCTCATTCGCATTTTTTTCCAACAGGCCTTCGTACAGGTTTCCCAGGCCTTCCTCACGGGCGGAAAACCAGTCCAGGCCGTCGATAGTCACAATGATTTTTTCAAGATTTTCGGTTCGTCAATGTTGGTTGCGGCTCCCTGATAGATTTCACGGACACGGCCTGCGCAGTTTTCCCCCAAATGGTTCAACAGATCCTTATAGAACTTTTTCAGTTCAATACCGCTCTTTGCAGTCAGCGCATCCCAACGATATGATTCCGGAATTTGTGCCTCCGCGCCGGTTTCCTTTGCCATCTTCAAAAAAAGAATGTACGTAAGCTCGGTTACATACTGATGATATGTAATGCCGTCATCACGGAGGACATTACAAAGATTCCAAAGCTTTGATACAGTTTCCGACGTTGTCATGCAATATTGCCTCCATCATCATACAAATACTCATTGAGTTCCAGAATGACGCTCTCCAGTTTATTGCCGAATGCCTTGTTGATTTTTGCAAATCCGCCCTGAGCCCTGAACCGCCCGTCCTCGTCAAAAACAGAAACATTCAGCACGGATTCCGTCATCAGATATTTTTCCATCCTTGCGATCCAGTTGAGCTCCTGTTTGGAAAATTTGTGCACTTTTTTCAGCTTGTCCACCGCCCTTCGGATTCTGTCCTCATGGGAAATCAGCGCAGAACCAATCGCATAGCGGCGGATCAGGCTGATGATGTCGGCGGTGATTTCCTCATTGGTCATCTGGGAAACGGCGGTATTCAGCTGCTGAGTCGTGAACCCTTCCCTGTCCAGTGTCAGGCGCAGAGATTTCAGATCCTCACGAGTCAGTTCTTTCGGCCTGGTACAGACAATGTTGAGGGCCGCGATCTCATTCCGATTGGTCTTGACATAGTCCGCAAACGCGTCCAGATAATCCTCCGGCTTGCTGCCGCCGCCGTAGCCTCTGGTATGCGCAAGAAGCTCATCCTCTTTATCGGATATAACCACGGGACAGCCTTGTCTGCCCCTGGTCTGCTGGAGCATCTGAAATACATCCGTACAGGCAAGAAGGTGATCTCTGGCTTCCTGCGGCTTGCGGCGCCGGATATCCATAATAAACTGAGTCGGATCCTGTCCTCCTGTCATGCCGATAAAATGCTCTATGACCTCGCTGTTCATACTGCGCTTTTTCCGCTGCAGCATGGCAACGATCTGGTTGATCTGGCCCTGTATCTGTTTTTCATCCTCCAATACTTCCAGGCCTTCCAGTAGCTGTGTAAACGTTGTAGTCGGGTTGACGACAACGGGTTTCATCGTACTGACAGCGTCCAGCGAGTCGTAAACGCCCACGGGATCATAAATCTCAAAATGGGTCTTATGTATTTCGGAGCAAAGCCTGGTAGCCCGCCCCAGCATTTGTTCAAACAGGATACGGGACTTCACCCGGCGCATAAATACCAGTGTTGTGATTTCCGGTACGTCGATACCTGTAGTCAGCAGATCGACTGTAACCGCAATGCTCGGAAAACGCTCATTTTTGAAACGCTTGATTACCTCCTGCACTTTTTTCTTATTGCCCCCGCCCACGCTGCCGGTGATCTTCATAATCGCGTCATTGTCCACACCCGTCCGGGCGTAAATTTCTTTCAGAATCTTTACGATCATATCCGCATGCTGGTCATCTACCGCATAAACCAGCGTCTTTCCCTGTTCATCCGGGTTTTCTGGGTCAATATCGCGGGCAATCTCCGTCAGGACTGTCCGGTTAAAGGGCTCTGTGATGACCTGGCGGTTGAATTGATCTATATCAAAGTCCAACTCATCATCCAGCAGTTCCGAATTCATAATCTCACCGGTAACGGGATCATATACCGTGATCTGATCGCCCTCTTTATAGTGGATACCTTCTTTACTCAGCTTTGTCGTAAGCTCATGGGGCGCGTCGTGATCGACCAGATAGCCCTCAATAACCGCCTCACGATATGTATATTTGTAAACGGGCTGCCCGAAAATCTCCGTGGTCTGCAGCGCCGGTGTAGCGGTCAGCGCAATTTTTACGGCGTCAAAATATTCGACAACAGAGCGGTATTTGCTCTGATAATCCATCTGGTCACGGTAGAGAAGCTCATCCTCGCCCATTTCTCTGTCTAGTATATATCCCCTATGCGCCTCATCAATGATGATCAGATCAAAATCCGTAACGGCGGGCATGGTTTCCTCCTCATTGTAGAGAATACGTTTAACCATACTCTGAACCGTGGCGACCTGAATGCGGGTTTCCCGGTCAATCTCCTTATCCTGCAGGCTTTTAATACTGTATATTTCATCAAGGGTCATTAAATCTTCCAGTCTGACCTCTTTAAATACATCCTCGGCCTGTTCTCCCAGAGTGGTTCTGTCCACAAGAAATAATATTCTGCGGAAACGACCCGTTTTCAGAAATCGATAGATCATGCCCAGAATCGTCCTGGTCTTGTCTGTACCGGTTGCCATGGCCAGCAAAATATTCTGCTGCCCGTTCCGAATCGCGTTTTCCACGGCCTCGATGGCCTTTAACTGATAAGGCCGAAGGTTCAGGCCATCCCTGTCCCGCAGCAGATCAAAAGGCATATCCTGTAGGGCCTGATTTTTTTCTGCTATATTCTGTGTCAAAAGATCCAGCATACCCGCCGGGCTCATCCAGCCCTTCAGCGCCTTCGGCGCATTGTCGGGCCGCCGCAGATCCAGAAACCACACGCCGCTCTTCGTGTCATACTGCTCCAGATAGGGCCTTCCGTTGGTTGCAAAAGTAAAAGGAACCTTATATCCGCCCCATGTGCCCATCTGGTATGCGGCATCAGCTTCTCTGATACTGCGGGAATAGTCTTTGCACTGGTAATCAATAACAGACGGAATATCTTTATGGATAGCTTTTGCTTCTATTATGGCCACCATCTGCTCGTCAATAAACAGAGCATAATCCGCATAGCCCCTGTCGCCGATAGCGGAATCCGTAGGCCATTCCGCAATAGCGATATCGCGCCCCTTTGCCGGGCGTGTCCCTTTGGCATAGCGCAGTTTTTCCGTATCCGCCTCCCATCCTGTTTTGCGGAGCTGTTCGTCAATCAGATAACGGGTCTCCGCCTCTGATTTGATCCTCTGGCCCGCCGCTCTGGACGCCTGTTTCTTTCGGTTCTCCCTGGCAACCACAGGCGCCGCTGCCGCCGCACTGGCGGCTTCCTCGATCAGTTTTTCTTCCTCGGCCTCTTCATCCCTCTTATCCACGCAGACCGGTTCAGGATCTTCAGACGGCATAATAAAGGGCCGGTTCTGATAATCCCAGTCGCCATAGGTCTGCATAAACCATTCGGAGAGGCTGTACACCATTTGGATCAGAGCCTTTCCGTCGTCCACCGACGCATAATTCTCATGAACGGCTCTATTTCTGATCCTGCGCAGGGCATGAAGAATGTCCGCCAGATCCCGTGAGACCATGCCCTCACGGGACAGCATATGAATCCGGTTCGCCGGCGTATTGTCACGGGGCAGGGCTATCCGGTCATAGGTAAAGATCAGGTTAACGATCGTTTCTCCCATCATACCCAGCTTCATCAGGCAGGAATTGGAGTCGCTGTAGAGATATTTTTCCGCAAACTTACCAAAATTGGCAAGCGCAGGAAACCGGTCTTGCAAAAAAGCAAAATTAGATTTCATTTTATCTTCCCTTCCTCCCTTCTACATCGCAATTATAAGAAAAAGCCAACCAAATAAACCCCAGTTGACTTTTTATAAAAATGCCCTTATGAAACTATTTTAACTTGTTAAGACAGCCTATCAAAATGCCGCGTCTTTCTTTCTGAGATACTCATAATAATATGGTTCCAGCATCAATATCATAGACTCCTTTGTAATATCCCTAAATCGAAATGAATATAACAATTCCCTGATATGTACTTTATTTATCCCGTCATCTTCCGAAAAATCCCCATTGTATTTTTTCAAAAGCGAAATATATAAATGCAGAGCAAATTTTTCGTTTAGCCTTTCTGAACTCGCATAATCCGAATCAATCCATAAAGGACGTAATTTTAAGAACCAATAGCAATATAATGCCGTTTCCTTGTACTCTGAGGTTATCATCTCATTATGGAATACTTTAAAATAATGCTTTCTTTTATGAACTCTGACAATAATATCCCGCAGAGCGGTAACGTTTGTTTTAACTGACTCAAAGGGATATGTGCCGCTGCCCTCACAAAAGTCATGCAGCAGTTTATCTAAATCCTTTACTTCTTCCATAAACTCTTGTTCAGTCATCCACTGGTATTTTTCTGACATAGCAAACTCAGGCCTCCAGGCTATTTATTCATCCAAATCATTGTAGATCATATGCAAAAAATCTTTATTTTCTTTTAGCAGCCTTTCACTAGATTCGACTAACTGTGACAAGGTCGAAGTATCACCAATCTTGCTGTTCGTATCAACCTGATCCCTGCTGTTGCGAAAAACCTCTCTGAGCTGCTCTTCGTCATATCCGAAATATTTCTTTCCCGTATCCATCGTTCTCCTCTCCGTCCTATATAATACAGATATTGTGTTCTTGACATATTCTATCTATATCCACATGAAACCTCTGATATAACTCATAATTTTTTCTGTTCATCTGATTCATAGACGGATTCCAGACTTTTGTAAAATATTGATCCGCATCATCTATAATTAATATGTTTCGTATAATCCCGTCTAGGGATCTCCACTCAGCCTTCCGGATTTCCTTTTCATATTCCAAACGCACTAACCCATTCAATTCTTTTATGGTACTTAACCCAAATAGGCTCAGCTCAGTAAGAATTAAATCTATATCCCTGAATATCTGCGGTGATATACAGGGAAATTTCCAGGCCATAAACCTTTCTAATGACATCGAATTTATTTGATATTTCAGACACCCTTTTTCAATTTCCTGTTCTATCTTACTGACATAATTATCAAAGGATTCCACATAGGCATCCATCTCCAAATCTGCCAGCTCCAGCATTCCCGCTAATAAATTTTTTCGCCGTTCCAAATCCTCGGGCAATTCGCCTTCAAACTTGTAGCCTTTCTCATGGGTGATCTCAGACCATGTATGGGCAATCAAGCTTGTAACCTGAATTTCACATTTCAGACCTTTAAATTTCTTATTTTCAGGCATCCGAATTCTGTCTTCGCCAAAAGAGACCACATAATGATCACCACGGTAGCCCACTTTATCATGCCCTAACATATGTGTTTTATCAACAGAATTTTGGTGATCTATATCGAAACTTTTTTCAATAATCCCTGCAATGAAAGGAATATCTTTTTTGCTATATGTAATAATTCTGACACCGGCTAAATCCGTAATCTCACTGTTTTCATTATACTTGTCTTTCCGGAGCTTTTTCCTTAAGCTTTCTATTTCTTTTGCGCGTCTGGAATACGATGCAATTTTTATATCCGGATACTCCTGCTTCACAATCGCTTTCAGAATAGCCAGAATCTGTTCTGCGAATTCCTCGTAAATAGTCCGTGTTTTAGAATACTGCCGAATTCTTTCTTCCACATACTGCTCATTCATACCCTGCCACCACATATCTAATTTAGTGAATCACCAAAGCCGCGCACAATAAATATACCACGCTGCCGCACTTTATTCAATCACATTCTTTCATTAAATCGTAATCTGAAAATCGTAATCTTAATAACCGTTTGGCCCAGAGCACATCGCTGCATAGTCCGTAAGAAAACATGCATGCGGCGAAGGCTGAACAGCGGCCCCGCCAGGCCGCCGTTCATGATCAGGAAAGCATCCCTGTCATTCTGCCTTCTCAAGCATTGTCTCCGCAAATATCCCATACCCTTTTGTCGGATCGTTGACAAAGACATGGGTGACGGCTCCTACCAGGCTGCCGTTCTGAAGGATCGGCGCGCCGGACATGCCCTGGACGATGCCGCCGGTGGCCTCAAGAAGTTTCGGATCCGTGACATGAATGATGAAGCTTTTGTTGACCTCTTTCTGATTCAGGCTGATCTCCTGGATTTCCACCTCGAATTCCTCCACCCCGTCGCCGATGTCGCAGAGAATACTAGCCCCGCCGAGTTCAATATCCTGTTTCAACGTCACCGGCGCCGTCAGCCCCGGTTCTTCTGAGGCATCTACATGACCAAAGATACCGCAGGGCTCATTCTGTTCGATGGCGCCAAGGAGATTTTCTTCATTATAAAATATGCTTCCTTTCAACTCTCCGGGATTTCCCACGGAACCTTTGGAAACGTCCAGGATATGGGCTTTATACAGCAGCCCCCGGGACAGATCCAGCATTTTCCCCGTATCCATGTCGCTGATTCCATGGCCCAGCGCGCCAAAACGCCCGTCCTCCGTCACGAAAGTCAATGTCCCCACGCCCTGCAGGTTGTCGCGCACCCATATCCCCAGCTTATAAGTGCCATCCTCCGTCAGTTGGGGCGTCAGGGAGTATTCGATGGACTCGCCGTTGCGCAGCACCGACAGGGTGAGCGCTTCTCCATGGTTTTCTGAGAGGCGGCTGATCAGTTCCTGCTTGGATGAGACCGATCGACCGTCTATTTCTTTAATGTAATCCCCCGGCTTTACGATATGCTCCGCTGGGGAGCATTCCAGTCCCGTGTCATCGTAGAGCGTACCGGCGTCAATGATCATCACGCCGTCTGTCTCCATATAAATCCCCACCGCCTCACCGGACACGCACAGCTCCTGACGATCCAGCGTCTCCACCTTCACCGTTTTTAAGGGAAGTACATGCCCAAGGGATACGTCTATGGTATAGGATCCCCCGTTTCCTGTCTCCACTGTATCGGCGAAGGTGAGAAGCGGCTGGGAAAGCGCATCCCCCAGCCCGCCGCTCTCCCCGCTGTATACATAGAGTTTATCCGGGATGGATGCCAGAATCGTCTGGTATGTCCAGAAGAGCATACCTGCTCCAGTAAAGGCCAGGAGGCAGAACTGCTTCCCGCGTCTGAACCGGTGTTTCATTGAATCACATCCTTTCTGCTCTTCGATCTTTCAGGCTTTTTCACAAAAACAGCATGAAAAAAGGATATAGAGCATTGTTCTATATCCTCAGCCTGATTCTAGTATGTGATCGTCGGACTTATTTCAAACTAACAGTTACAGACAGTACTGCCAGAAGCCGACCGAATCTGACATTTTTTTCAAAATCATATATTTTTAAACTGCCGGGCCAGTTTTCGCATCTCGACGGCATTCTCCAGCACCCGATCCGTGATCTCGGCGCCGCCCAGCATCCGGGCCAGCTCCTCACAGGCGCCGTCCTCCGACAGACGGTATACGCCGGTATGGGTAGCGCCCTTTTCTACCGTCTTACGGATCTCAAAATGGGAATCCGCCATGGCCGCGATCTGGGGCAGATGGGTGATGCAGATCACCTGACAATGGGCCGCGATCAGCGCCATTTTCTCCGACACTTTCTGGGCCGTCCGCCCGCTGATGCCGGTATCGATCTCATCGAAGATCAGCGTCTCTGTGTGATCCTGCTCCGCCAGAAGGGTACGGATTGCCAGCATGATCCGGGACAGCTCGCCGCCGGAAGCCACCGCGGCCAGAGGCCTGACCGGCTCGCCGGGATTTGCCGCAATCTGGAATTCTATGCTATCCGTCCCCTTTTCCGAAAAATGCCCCGTCTCCTCAAATTGGATATGAAAACGAACGTCCGCAAAATTCAGGTCTTTCAGATGCTCCGTCAGTTTCTTTTCAAACTGTTTCGCACATTTTTTGCGCAGCCCTGAGAGTTTTTCACACAGGCCGGAAAGCTGTTTTTCCAGAGCCGACAATCTGGCTTCCTGTTCCTTTTTACAAGCCTCATAATGGTTCAGTCTGTCCAGTTCCTGTCGCTTTATCCCGGCGTATTCCTGTATTTTTTCAACAGAATTTCCATATTTTGACTTGATATGGTTGATTTGATCCAGCCGCTCCGACACGGAATAAAACTCTTCCTCGGAAAACGTCAGATCCGACAGGTAATCCGACAGCTCCCTGTTGAAATCCCCCAGCATCCCGTCGATATCGGCGAGAGTATCGGCAAGCTGCTGCAGGGCGTCGTCACAGGATACGATCCCCTGGATGCTCTGGGCCGCCCGTCCCAGAATCGTGCCGGCGCTTATATCGCTGTCCCCGTCCGTCATCTCATAGATCTCATTCAGCGTGGCCGCGATCCGCTGGCTGTTGGACATCCGGCGGTAGGACGCCTCCAGCTCCTCATCTTCGCCGGGCCGCAGCGCTGCTTCCTCAATTTCGTTCAGCTCATACTCCAGGAAATCGATCTCCCGTTTTCGCTGTTCTTCATCCATGCAATACTCTTCCAGAGCCTTGCGGCAGGCCCTGTACTCCCGGAAACAGGCCGCTGTCTGCTCCAGCGCCAGCCCGATCTTTGCCCTGCCGTAATCATCCAGATAATCCAGCTGACGATTTTTATACAGCAGAGACTGGTGCTCGTGCTGGCCGTGGATGTCCAGAAGCACCTCCGCCACCCGCCTGAGCTGGGCCGCTGTGCTGATCTCTCCGTTGATCTTGCAGATACTCCGCCCCGCGCTGATCTTACGGCTTAAGATCACCTGTCCGTCCTCGGCCGTTGCATCCAGCTCTTCAAGGAGTTTCTCTATATCCGGGTCATGGATCTGAAAAACCAGTTCCGCCAGGGCCGTATCCGCTCCCTCCCGTATCATATCTTTGGAAACTTTTTTCCCCAGGGCCACGCCCACCGAATCGATCAAAATAGATTTACCGGCTCCGGTTTCACCGGTCAAAATGTTGAGGCCGGGGCCAAAATCCACCTCCGCCTCATCGATCAGGGCAATATTTTTTACATGTACATGTGTCAGCATCTTTTACCTCAGTCTGTGAAACACACTCTCTTCAGCAAATATTTTGTTACATCATCTTTTCAATATGTTCTTTCACCTTAATTGCATCCTCCGCGGAACGGGTGGCGCACATGATCGTATTGTCCCCGGCAATACAGCCCACCACTTCCTTGATCTGCATCTCATCAAGGGCCGTAGCCGCCGCCATGGCCATACCCTGGACCGTATGGATCACCAGCAGATTCTGTGCCGTATCCATGGAAACAAACGCATTCTGCAGAGCACGGATATACTTACTTCCCAGCCCCTGTTCCTCCTCCATCCGGGCCGCATAACGGGATTTCCCGTCGGGGCCCGCCGTCTTCGTCAGCTTCATCTCCCGGATATCCCGGGACACCGTGGCCTGGGTCACCTTAAACCCCGATTCCTTAAGCCTTCGGGCCAGATCCTCCTGCGTATCCACCACCTCACAGCTGATCAGCTCCAGGATCTTCGCCTGTCTCGCCAGCTTCATGTCTTACCTCCATCACTTAACCAGCATGTATATTGAAAAACTATAACTGTCCCGTACATTCGCTGAACAATCGCAAAAATGTATGAGCATGTATATTCTAGCACTCTTGTAAACAATTTTCAATTCACACTCATCTTCTTTCGCAGCGTCTCCAGGAAGCTCCGGTTGCTGATCTTGACGATCTGCGTATCCTGCTGGGCCCGCTCGATCTCGATCCGGTCGCCGGTCACCAGGCGGATGCTGGTATCTCCGTCGAAAAAAGCCATCCCTTTCTCCTCGCTGCCGTCCCTCCCCGGCCCGATCTCCACCACGATCTTATCATCGGGCGAAAACACAATACTCCTGGTATTTAAGGTATGAGGCGCCAGCGGCGTCATCAGAAGCATATAAGCCCCCGGCGCGACGATGGGCCCCCCGGCAGACAGGCTGTACCCCGTGGAACCGGTGGGTGTGGAGATGATGATGCCGTCAGCCTTATAGGCGGTCAGAAAAGAGCCGTTGACGTAGCTCAAAAAATTCACCACCCGCAGCATCCCCTCCCGGCTGATCACGATATCATTCAACGCCAGATCCCGGGCGATCTGTTTACCCTTATGATACACCGTCCCCTGCAGCATCATGCGCCGCTCAATGGTGTAATCCCCCCGGATCATCTGATCCAGGGCCGGGATGATCTTGTTCCGGTCGATCTCAGCCAGATACCCCAGCGTGCCCAGATTAATGCCCAGCAGAGGGATATTTCTGTCCACCAGATCCCTGGCCGCCTGCAAAAGTGTGCCGTCGCCGCCCAGCACGATGATGCAGTCCACATCCTCCGGGATCTGGCTGGCGTCCGTATAGTGGTAATCCTCACCGCCGGCATGGCGGACGGCGCTTCTGACCGTACAGCGCCGTCCCTGTTCTTTCAGATAATTTTCAATCTGTCCGGTGACGGTGAATTCTTTATCCTTGATATCATTCGTAATAACATAAAAATGCTGCATAGAAAACCTCATAATCATTATCCGGCAGATCTACGCAGCTTCCAAAAGGATGCTGGCGTATACTGCACAGACCGCATAATAAGGAGTTATTTATCCAATGTCAGATGAGCCTGCTCCACCACCTGGCCGGGATCTGCCAGAGACAACCGCATTTCCTCTCCCTCCTCTGAACCCTTTTTCAGATGAAGCAGGTATTCAATATTGCCCTCCGGCCCTTTGATCGGCGAAAACTCCAGATGGCATACCGCAAATCCGACAGACCGGGCATAGGCGGCCACTTTCTCAATAACCTCCAGATGTACGGCGGCATCCCGCACCACGCCCTTTTTGCCCACCTTCTCCCGGCCCGCCTCAAACTGGGGTTTGATCAGACATACCACCTCGCCGCCGTCGGCCAAGAGCTCCTTCACCGGGCCCAGCACTTTGGTCAGCGAGATAAAGGACACATCAATGGAAATAAAAGAAGGCTGCTCCCCGATATCACCGGGAACTACATAGCGGATATTCGTCCGCTCCATACAGACCACCCGCCCGTCGTTTCGCAGCTTCCAGTCCAGCTGGCCGTGGCCCACATCCACGGCGTAAACCTTTACGGCGCCGTTTTGCAGCATACAGTCGGTAAATCCGCCCGTGGAAGCCCCCACATCCATGCAGATCCGGCCGGACAGCTCCAGCCCGAAATGACTCATGGCTTTCTCCAGCTTCAGGCCGCCGCGGCTGACATAGGGAAGGGTATGGCCCCGCACCTCGATCTGCGCCGTATCGGGAAAGGAAGCGCCTGCCTTGTCCTCTTTCTGACCGTTCACATAGACGGCCCCGGCCATGATCACGGCCTTGGCCTTCTCCCGGGAAGGGGCCAGGTTCCTTTTCACCAGCAGAATATCCAGACGCTCCTTCATCCGTTCCCGTCCTCCTGTTTTCCCAGATATTCTCTCATCGCGCTTTCTCCTCCTGACAATCCAGGCGGGCCAGCACCTGCTTTGCCACGGAGCGGGCGTCCATACCCAGCTCCCGTTTCAGCTCCTCCGGCGTCCCCTGGCTGATGAAGCGGTCACTGATGCCGACCTTATCCACGACAATCCCTTTACATTTTTCATACAGATAATCCGAAGCCCGCTCGCCAAAGCCGCCGCAGAGCACATTTTCCTCCAGCGTCACAAAGTACGTATGACTTTTCAGCAGACTGTCCAGCAGATCCGTATCCATGGGTTTCACAAACCGCATATTCACCACTGTCGGACATACGCCCCCGGCTTCCAGATAGCCGACAGCCTCCATGGCCGTCTGCACCATGCTGCCCACTGCCAGAAGAGCCACCCGGCTCCCGAGACGGATCACCTCCGCCTGTCCAGTGTGTATCTCATGCCGCTGGCCGCTAAGTCCCTCCCAAGCTGTTCCTTTGGGATAACGCACCGCCACCGGGCCGTCCGTCTCGATGGCATAGGCCATCATGTCGGCCAGCTCCCACCGGTTCTTGGGGGCCAGAATCTTCATATTCGGCATCATAGACAGATAGGACAGGTCGAAACAGCCCTGATGGGTCTCGCCGTCCCCGCCCACCAGACCGGAACGATCCAGGGCAAACACCACATGAAGGTTCTGCATACACACATCCTGGAGCAGCTGATCCACCGCCCGCTGAAGGAACGAGGAATAGATGGCCACCACCGGAACGAGCCCTCCCAGGGCCAGCCCCGCCGCAAAGGTCACCGCATGCTGCTCGGCAATTCCCACATCAAAAAGCCTGCCAGGATATGCCTTTCCGAACTGTTTCAGCCCCGTACCTTCCTGCATGGCCGCCGTCACAGCCACCACCCTGGGATTCTCCAGGCCGCATTTTTTCATGGCCGAGGCGAATACATCCGTATAATCCGGTTTCCGTTTGGCCTTCTTCGGACGGCCCGTCTCGACCTCAAAGGGGCCCGTTCCGTGAAAATGGTCGGGATGACGCTCTGCCGGGAGATACCCGCAGCCCTTTTTCGTCAGCACATGGACGATGACGGGGCCTTCCATCCGAGCGGCTTCCCGGAATACCCGGATCATCTGCCGGATATTGTGCCCGTCCACCGGGCCCAGATAGGTAATACCCAGATCCTCAAAAAGCATCCCCGGGATCACAAGCTGTTTGATACTGCTTTTTGTCCTGCGCAAAGTCGTGACGATATGTTCACCCACGCCGGGCACCCGCTTTAACGCGTTGGCCACACCCATTTTCAGATCCGTGTAGGCCGCCGTCGTCCGGATATCGCCGAGATAGCGGGACATGCCGCCCACATTGGGAGAGATGGACATGGTGTTATCATTCAGGATCATAACATAGTTTGTTTTCAAATCCGCTGCGTTGTTGAGGGCCTCAAAAGCCATTCCCCCGGTCAGGGAGCCGTCCCCGATCACAGAAAACACTTTGTAATCCTGTTTCAGCAGATCCCTGGCCTGCACATAGCCCAGCCCTGCGGCCAGAGAGGTGGTGCTGTGCCCCGTATCGAAGGCATCGCAGTCGCTTTCGCTTCGCTTGGGAAAACCGCTCAGCCCCCCCTGCATCCGAAGCATATCAAACCCTTCCCTGCGCCCGGTCAGGATCTTATGGGTATAGGCCTGATGCCCCACATCCCAGATCAGCTTATCTCCGGGGAAATCCAGAATCCGGTGCAGGGCAATGGTGAGCTCCACCACGCCCAGATTGGAAGCCAGATGACCGCCGGTGACACTGATCTTTTCAATCAGAAACTGACGGATCTCATCGGCCAGAAGAGGCAGCTGCGCCATATCCAGCTTCTTTACGTCGTTTGCTTTTTTTATCTTTTCCAGTATCATAACCGTACCCTTACTTTCTCCGCGTCACCAGGCTGGCGATCAGCTCCAGCAAAAACGGATTCTGCCGGGGAAGCACGTCCAGCGCAGCCATGGCTTTGTCCGACAGCCGGGCCACCTCGGCGCGGGCTTCCTCTAGACCATGCAGCGTAACATAAGTAACCTTGTGATTCTTCTCATCACTGAATACCGGTTTGCCCAGCTCCCGTGCGTCTCCCGTTACGTCAAGGATATCATCCTGGATCTGGAAGGCCATACCCACCAGGGCTCCCACCCGTTCCATGGCCATTACATGCTCCTCTGGCGCTCCCGCCAGGATGGCGCCGATCATCAGCGGGGCCTCCAGAAGCCGTCCCGTCTTATTTTCGTAGATATATTGCAGCAGCTCACCGGACAGCGGTTTGCCGTCGTTCATCACGTCCACACTCTGCCCTCCCAGCATTCCATGGATACCGGACTTGTCGGCCAGAACCGCCAGGGCCCGTCCCACCAGCGCCGGATCTCCCATGGCAAAAGCCCGGAAAGCCGTCTCGTAGGCGTAATTGAGCAGCGCGTCCCCACTCAGAATACCCATGGCCTCCCCGTAAACCACATGGGTGGTCTTTCTGCCCCGGCGCAGCTCATCGTTGTCCAGCGCGGGCAGATCGTCGTGAACCAGCGAATGGGTATGGATCATCTCGACGGCCGCCATAAAAGGCTCCGCCAGCTTGCCGCTGCCTCCGAACAGCCGGAAGGCTTCCATCAGAAACATAGGACGCAAACGCTTCCCCCCCGCCGTCATGCTGTAATTCATAGCCGCCGCCAGCTCCTTCGCGAAACCGGCCTCCTCCGGCAGACAGGACCGCAGACATGCCTCTATGTGATCTTTTCTCTCATTTAATTCCTGTTCAAAACTCACTGTATTCTCCACCTTCGTTGATCTGCAGCATTTTCTTCTCTACGCGGTCAATCTTCTCATTGCACAGTTTCAACAGTTCCATGCCCTTTTTATATTCCGTAAAAGAATCCTCCAGGCTGATCTCACGGCTCTCCAGCTTCTCCACAATGGCGTCCAGCCCGCCGAAAGCCTGCTCCAGCGTCAATTCTTCCTGATCTATTTCCTGCATAACTCCTCCTCCCTCCTCATTCATCACAGCAATACTCTTTAGATCACTTTCCCGCAGCGTACCCCTGAACATGCGCGGGCCCACAGCGCAGTTATGGCGGCATACCACATCATTTACAGCGCCGCTATGAACGTTCCACGGCGCATACCTCCTGCACTACGGCCCCGATCCGCCCGTCTGTAACCTGAATATTCAGCCGGTCTCCTTTCGCCACGCCCGCGATGGACGCCACATTCCGCCCATCCGCGCCTTCCACATAGGAAAATCCCTGGTTCAGCTTGGCAAGGGGCGACAACCCTTTCATCTTCTCGATGTACAGGCCCAGCAGGTGATGGGAAGCCTCCAGCCTGCGCCGCATCCTGTCCTCGAGTTTTTCTCTCAAGTCGATAAGGATCTGACGCTTCTCCCGGATCTGGTTTTCCGGGCTCAGATACTCCAGCTGACGGCTGTAGCGAAAGGCCCGTTCCCGGCAGTCATGTACTTTGTTCTCCACCGCCTGTTCCATACGGCTTTTGTACTGGTCCAGGGTGCGCAGATATTCCCGCAGATCCATCACCGCCAGCTCCGCCGCCGCCGAGGGAGTGGGGGCCCGCAGATCCGCCACAAAATCCGCAATGGTGGTGTCCGTCTCATGACCCACCGCCGAAATCACTGGTGTCTGGCACTCGAAAATGGCACGGGCCACGCACTCCTCATTAAAGGCCCACAGATCCTCGATAGAACCGCCGCCGCGGCCCACCATCGTCATCTCGGCACGCATCACGCCGGCCGACAAAGTAGCGCTGCTGAAGCTG